>JBDSIB010000136.1:0-36854 GCA_039918155.1 Ferruginibacter sp. | reverse complement strand
GGCTTTTTTCCAGTCAATTAATTCAACTCCGTCGTTACCCTGTTTTACATATCCCATTAATTTTGCTGCAATGGAATCTCTAACCCAATTAGTAAACTGACGATATTCGTTATTGGTAATTTCGGTTGCGTCCATCCAGAACCCACTGATAGAAACTTGTTTGTTTCTTGCAGTAAATGAGTAATTAATATCCTCATCACTTGGCCCCATGTGGAAAGTTCCTGGTGGAATGTACACCATGCCCGGAGGCCTGGTAAGGTTCCATTTTGCACCTGGTGCTACACCGTGCAACTGGCCATCATTTGGCAATGAACCAGATTTCTTTTTTCCGCTGAGCATTTTACAACTGCTTGCAGAAGTAGCGATAGCAACGATTGCTATAAAATAGAAGAACCGATTATTCATTTTTTTTACTTTGAGGGGTAATAGCAAATGTAATACTTATTTTGATTTAACATCATCCGGTAATAGTCGTTTTCATGATTTTTATTCACAAATGCACGTCTACGAATTATAATAAACGAGTAAATTATCTAAATATTGTGAACTAAAACCGTTTGATATTTTATTTTTTTATCAACAATCCTAATTCTTCAGAAGTTTTGACCGGTTTTTCACATTTATAATCTTTGCACATATAGATCCGGGTTTCCTCACCGTACATTTTACCTTTTAATAACGGAAAATCATTTTCTTTAGTACCTGATTGTATAATTCTGAAAGGATTAAATAAATTTAATATTTGTTTTAGTGTAAGGCTTACATCATGGCCTGTAATAGCTATCTCATTTATTCCTATATTTAATTTTAAATATGCACTAGCCCATATGCCAAAAGAGCCGGGGTATTTTTTTGCTACTTCTGCCATTCCCATTATCATACTTACGGCAATAACATTCCATTCAGTTTTATCAAAAACGATAGATAAATAAAGGAGATTGTGAGCCATTATTGCATTTGCAGAAGGGATAGCTCCATCATATACTTCTATTTTTTTGACAACAATATCCTTTTGCCTGTTGCCGGTAAAAAATAATAAACTACTGTTGGGGTCAGCAAATTGTTCCAATGCTTCTTCTGTTAATTGTTTTGCTCTTAACAAATATTCGGGGTTGCCGGTTATTTCCTGCAGTCTTAAACATGCCTGGATGTAATATGCATAATCATCTAAAAAGGCAGGATGCTTTGCTATACCATTTTTATAAGTATGATATAGGAAATGCTCTTTTTCATTTACAAATTTGGCTTCAATAAAATCATATAACACTGTAGCCTTTTTTTTATATTCTTCGTCTGATACAGCAGCATAAGATTTACAAAGTGCTGTTATTAAAAGCGCATTCCAACTCAATATTATTTTATCATCAGTTGAAGGCCTTATTCTCTTATTTCTTACTTGCAAAAGCCTTTCTATTCCAGATGCAATCATTTTATTAAAGTCTCCCTGAGACAGGTTAAATTCTTGTGCTGTAATTGTAGGGTCTGCAGTAATATTGAGAATGTTTTGTTCTTCCCAATTTCCCTCTCTGGAAATATTAAAATACTGGCAAAAAACAGCACTATCATTTCCTAAAATTTCATCCACTTCTACTTTTTCCCATACATAAAACTTCCCTTCTATCCCTTCGCTATCTGCATCTATTGCCGCATAAAAGCCACCTTGATTATGTTGCATTTCTGCTAAAAGAAATTGTATCGTTCTCTTTATTGCTGATCTGTAAAAATCTTTCTTTGTGAGTTGGTAAGCGTCGCTTAAAACGGATAACAGGAGTGCATTGTCGTACAACATTTTTTCGAAATGAGGAACCAGCCATTTCTCATCTGTACTATATCTTGAAAGCCCACCACCCAACTGGTCGTAAATACCGCCATTGATCATTTTTTGCAAAGAAAGTTCTGCCTGCTGCAGTGCATTATCATCATCAAAAAAGAAGGCATACTGCAATAAATACTGTATTGAAAATGTTTGTGGAAACTTAGGTGCTTTGCCAAATCCTCCTTCTATGTTATCAGCATTTTTAAGAAGGTTATCTTTCATCAGCGTACAATTTTCTGCGGTAAAATAATTGTCTGTATTTTTAAGGTTAACCGCAATTTTTATACCTCCGAAATTGTTTGATTTTTCGATGTGTTCTATTAATTGATCAGCCTGTAATTCAACCTGATCCCTACGATTTTGCCAGGCGTCGTTTACCGACTCCAATACCTCTAACCAGCTGGGGCGATTGAATGCCTTTTGCGGTGGAAAATAAGTACCTCCGTAAAAAGGTTTTGCCGACGGCGTTAAAAAAACATTTAAGGGCCAGCCTCCATTACCTGCCATGGCCTGTACGGCTTCCATATAAATGTTATCAAGGTCCGGCCGTTCTTCCCTATCTACTTTTACATTTATAAAATATTTATTCATCAGTTCCGCTACTACATCATTTTCAAAACTTTCTTTTTCCATTACATGGCACCAATGGCAGGCAGAATAGCCTATGCTTACAAGTATTGGTTTGTTCTCTTCTTTCGCTGCCTTTAATGCTTCATCTCCCCAGGCAAACCAATGCACCGGATTATGAGCATGTTGCAATAAATAAGGACTGGTTTCATTTTTCAGGAGGTTGCTATGTATAACTGGCATATTGACAAAATTATAGAAAGTACTATAAGCTAAAGGGCTTCAAAAGCTATATACTTTTGAAGCCCTTTAAAATTAATTTATTAATTGATGTATCTTATTTCTTTTTTTCGGAAAGTATAAATTTCTCCAGAGCACTTACCATACTTGGGCTTTGCGGCTGTGGAGCTTTTATATCCAGCACCAGGCCGGCATCCTCAGCTACTTTAAAAGTATTGGCACCAAATACTGCTATTTTAGTTCCATTTTGCTTGAACATTGGAAAATTTTCCATCAGACTTCTTACACCACCAGGCGTAAAAAGGCAGATAACATCGTAATTACGATTGATGACATCTTTAACATCATTACTAATGATCTTGTAGAGAACAGGAGTAGCATATCCGCAATTATGAGATTTTAACCAGTTTGTTATTTCACTATCAAAAGATTCTGAGCAGGGGTATAAAAACTTCTCATTGTCTTTGTGTTTATTAATAACATCAAAAAGACTTTTATTAGTGCCATCTGCACCATAAAAAACTTTCCTTTTGCGATACAATATAAATTTCTGAAGGTAAAGTGCTACCGCTTCTGCAATGCAAAAATATTTGGTATCCTGAGAAATGGTAATTTTCATTTCATCACAGGTTCTAAAAAAATGATCTATTGCATTTCTGCTGGTAAATATTACTGCTGTGAAAGCAGCAATGTCAACTTTTTGTTTACGGAATTCTTTCGCAGGCACGCCTTCTACCACTATAAAAGGGTAAAAATCAAGGTTTAAGCTATACTTTTTAGCCAAATCAAAATACGGAGACTTTAATCCTTCCGGTTTATGCTGGGCGATAAGTATTTTTTTAACTTTCCTGGCTGGAACGGCAGCCTCTTTATCAACGTTTTTTAGCATACTTATTTTCCAAATGGTAACGCAAATTTACGATTTTATACTGAAAAAAAGCAATGCTGCTTTATATATAAGAAAAAGTGGCAGTACCTCCAGTGAAAAAATATAAAGCAAAAAATGAAAACGACCGATCTTAAGACGATGCTGAAGTAAACCATAGGATCTGAAAAAACGCATCAAAAGCATTACACCAATCACGATCAATGAAATGATCAGTAGCACATGCGAAATATTTTTATCGGCAAAAGACATTATAATAATTATGGGTAAAAGACAAATCGCAACAATCTTATTGATGAGGAAAACAATAAAAGTGTACAGGTCTGCTTCCTGCATATAACCCGTCATCCAGCCAGTAATTTTTAATGCAACAAATTTTACAAAATAGATTACAGCAAATCCTGCAATACAGCCTGCAAGTAAAACCCAGTCAATCGTGTTGCCGGTAGCATTAAAATATTGAAGCAGCAGGTACACAAATACACCACCCACTATCACAAAAAATAAATTAAAGATCAGTGAGGGGAGTTTATCCTGAACCAATTGATCAGTAAGCTGGCTTTGCCTTAATGAAGAATTAAAAAACACCCGGAACATATTGGTAAAGTAGCGTGGCCAGCCGGTTTTAGCAATTCCTAAAATAAGTGCAAGACCGGCAAGGAGGTAAAAAAAGCCATCAGTATCTGTTCTTTTTTTCAAAGATTCCGCTAAAAAAACAGGTTGGCTTTTACTATTTAAAAAACGATTTTCTTCTACAATCTGTTTGAAGCTAATTGTGGTATTATTTTTTACAGAAGCTACCTGGATAACAGAATCTTTAGGTGCAACAGCAGAATCATTTAGCTGTGCAGTCGCCGAAATGGTGCTTATAAAGACGAGGGAAAATAAAAGATAAAAATATTTCAACCGGTAAAAGATTTGTTTGCAAAAATAACAGCAATTATTAAATAAGTTTAAAAGTAATTAATGTACCCGAAGTGAATTTTTGAAGCCTCTCTGAGATTGAACTTTACATCATCTCTTTTGCCCAAAGCAAAACTAAGATTGAGCAACCCAGCTTTTGTTTCGAAAAGAATCCCTAAACCTGCACCAATAAATGTGTTACTTACATTAATATCCTGGTATTTATTTTTTGCCCAACCCAAATCAGTAAAAGTAAAAAGGTAAGAGTTTAGGCTGATCAAATAACGGTACTCAGCAGTAAAAACGCCATATTGGGTAGCATAAATACTTTCTTCATCAAACCCACGCAATAAACTATAGCCACCGATCTGAAAAACCTCGTTTCTAAAAATGGAAGGGCTGGTATAATAGCCTGCGTTCAACGCTGTTTTTACAGTTGCTTTTTTACCGACAGGGAAATAATGTGCACCGCTGCCTTTAATCCGCAGTTGATAACTTTTTAATTTAAAAGAATCATACAAACCTGCATAATTAAACGACGCATCTTTTATTGAAATAATATCCTGGTTTGGCTTTAAGTTTTTTATACCAACTACTGTTACAATGTTCGCTTCGTTTCCTCTCCGTGGATTAATTCTATAATTTGTCGCTTGCCAATCGTAATTAAATCCTGCATTCACTGCGCTTACATCAATGTTTGGCGGTAATTGCTTTTGTGCTTTTATAATATTGGTATCCACAGCGCCTGAAAGCAATATGGTACTTTGTAATTGCAGAAATAATTTACCAGTTTGATTATTGGCTAAGCTTACCTGTACACCTGTTTGGGCATTTATCTGTAAATAACTGGAATCCTTTTTAAACAGGTCGAATAAAAGACTAAAACCAAATGGCGAATCAAAAATGTATGGCTGATCATATCCAAGGTTTAGCCTTGGCGATTTCGGCTGCAGCTGTTGCCATTTAAACAATAAGCTTTCCCCACTACCTAAAAGATTTTTAAGATCAAGATTTACATCGCCGGTTAATTGCAATTTACCTGTTTGATTAGCTGCCGGTAAAAAGCCTATTAAAAAATTTACCTGGCTGCTTCGCTTGGGTTGTACATATAAGTTAAGTACCGAGCCGCTGCCCAACATCGTTAGGTCAGATGATTGAACCGGCGTTAAATAAGGAAGCTCGAGCATTTTTTTATCTACCTGTTGCAATTTGTCTTTATTATAAATACTTCCATTATTAATGGTCAGGTAATGCTGCAGGAATCTTTTATTTATCTTTATTTTTCCATAAACCCGTATGCTGTCAATATGATAGAGAACTCCTTTATTTACTTTTAGCAGCGCCGTTATCTTGTCTTCATTTACGGTCACACTATCCAAAAAAACAGACGCAAAAGGAAACCCTTGTTTTTCATAATAATTAATCATCCGTTGTTGCACTTGCTGTAGTTGCGGAAAATTTATAGGCTTATTCGCAAAATTCTTCTCCATGAAACCGCTTGCTTCGAGTGCGTTTTTTTCAATATTTACCGGGGTAAGTTCAACCCAGTTATATTTTGCACCAGTATATAATAAAATATCCACTTCCTTATCCGTTTCCCAAACGCTATCCACGGAAGCCAATGCGTATCCTTTGTTAGAAAGTAGTCCCGGAATTTTATTTACATAAGTTATAGCTTCCTGCTGGCTGTTAAAAGTTGTTTGTAACCCAAGTTGTGGCATTACAAAGCCGCTATCTTTGCCGGCGAAGTGAATATTTAATTTGTGGTCGCCTACAGATGTGATTATTTGTGCATTTGTATTTAAAAACAAAATGCAGTTACAGATGAATAAAGCAAAAAAGATTTTTATAAAGCGCAAACAAAAAATATTTATAACCGGTAAAATTTCTGAAACGTAAATCTACAATTTTTGGCGGGCATTTATATCCATATTCCATTTTGCAGGCAGGCATGCACTTATTGCAATTTTCATTTCTCCACATCGCTAAGTTTGAAGAAAGAATTATTAAATGCCCTGGAAACAGAAATTTCTATAACAACTGCTATTAGTAACGATGAAATAATTGATACAGTATATTTTGGTGGCGGTACACCCAGTCTTTTATCTGCGGAAGAGTTGGGAGATATTTTACAATCTATCCGTAATAAATTCAGGCTGGCGCCAGACGTTGAAATAACCATTGAAGCCAATCCTGATGATATTAACAAAACCATTTTAGCCGAATGGCAAAATATGGGAGTAAACCGACTGAGCCTTGGTATACAATCATTTGATGATAAAGAACTACGCTGGATGAACCGGGCACACAATGCCACACAAAGCCTGAAAAGTATTGATGAAATCATTGCAGCAGGGTTTACCAATTTCTCTGTAGATCTTATTTATGGTTCTCCTTTGCTAAATAATGATGCTTTGAAAAAGAATGCTGAAATTATTTTCAGTAAAAAAATACCTCATATAAGCGCATATGCTTTAACGGTAGAAGCAAAAACAGCGCTGCATAAAATGATTGAGAAGCATAATAGCCCGGCCATAGATATCAACACGCAGGCTGAGCAATTTGAAATATTATTACAGCTTACTGAAGATGCCGGATATGAACAATACGAGATAAGTAATTTTGCACAGCCTGGCTACAGAAGCAAGCACAACAGCAGTTATTGGCAAGGTAAGCCTTACTATGGCTTTGGGCCGGCAGCACATTCCTTTAACGGAAAAAATATACGTCGCTGGAATATTGCAAACAATGCGTTTTACATACAATCTCTGCAAAAAAACGAGATCCCTTTTGAGGAAGAGAGACTTACGCCTGTACAGCAATTGAACGAATATATAATGACATCATTGAGAACTGTTGAGGGACTGAATTTAGAAATTGTAAATAAAAAATCCGGGGCCGAAGAAATAAAAAAAATATTAGCTCAAAGCAAAAAATATCTTGATCAGAAATTAATGAGGCAAGAAAATGGTTTTATTATTTTAAATAAAGAAGGAAAATTTTTAGCGGATGGAATTGCGGCCGATTTATTTTTTTAAAAAAATGTATTACTTATTTAATTGCTCTTTATTTTTTTTCACCCTTTTTTCAATGAGTAAATAGCTAAAAGAGAATACCATAGCAGGAACTACATAACATAAAATAAAATTAATAAAGTTCTCCTTAGGATTGATTAACTTAATGACAGCGCTCAATAATAAATAAAATACAAAAAATATTATAAGATAGGTTTTCCTGACCTTCAGATACTTTTGAAAAATATTACTCATGAAATAAGTTTGAACGGATTTAGGTACTCTTTAAGCAATATACTTAAATTATTATATTCTTGAAGAGGAAAAGAAAATATCAACTCTGTTTTTCTGAATGATTAAACTTATGCCTTAAAAAGTTTATGAAATGAATTGCTATTGCAATAACAACCATTGCAAGGATAACATCAGCATTAATATTTGAAAAAGATAAAGGCATTTTATTATTTGCTCTTATAAAACTACAATAAGATTATATCAATTCTGCTTCCATGTTGTTAAAAGCCTGCTGCGGTTGATTGCCTTCCCAGAGTATACGATACACTGCATTTGCAATGGGCATTTCTGCGCCTATTTTTTCATTAAGAATCTTCATACATCTGCTGGCATTGTAACCCTCAGCTATCATGCTCATTTCAAGTTGCGCTGCTCTTACTGTATAGCCTTTGCCAATCATGTTACCGAAAGAACGGTTGCGGCTGTGAAGTGAATAACAGGTCACCAACAAATCGCCTAAATATACGGAGGCTGCATAATTGGTATGCATCTGTTGTTTAGATTTATCATATTCAATGTATCCGACCTCTGCATTAATGATACCTGCCTTTCTTAAAAAGCCGGCCATTTCATCTGCACTATTTGCAATTAGAACGCTTAAAAAATTATCGCCGTAATCCAATCCATGGGCAATACCTGCACCAACGGCATAAATATTTTTTAGTACTGCTGCATACTGCACTCCAAAAATATCTTTATTCAATACCGTATTTAAATAATCAGTTTTAAAATAGCCAGCAATCTCTGTTGTTATTTTTTCATCTATGCCGGTAAAAGTGAGATATGATAATTTTTCAGCAGCTACTTCTTCGGCATGGCAAGGGCCAAGTACAGCAAAATAATTTTCCAGCTCTACCCCAAAATCTTTTTTTAAATAATCGTTCAGTAATAAATTTTCGGCTGGTAATATCCCTTTTATTGCAGAAACTATTTTCTTGCCTTTAAAAATATCTTTCTTCAAAAGACTCAATGCTTCTGCAGCAAAAGCAGAAGGAATAGCAATAACGATAGTGTCTGAATTATTTATTACTTCTTCCACATTTGTTGTGAGCGTAAGTTTTGCCATATCAAACCTGGCAGAAGATAAGTATTGTGGATTGTGATGACGAACTTTAAATTGATCGATGGCTGACTCACTGCGGTTCCACCAGTTAATATGTTGACCATTGTCAGTAAGAATTTTTGCAAGGGCAGTTCCCCAGCTTCCGCTACCAAGTATTCCGAAAGTCATAGTTAGAGTTTAAGAGTTCAAGACGTTCCAAACGTTCAAGATGTTTATTGACTCTATAAACCTTTTGAACCTTTTAAACTTTTTGAACCTTTGTTTACAAACCCAGCTTATCTACTGCCAACTGTGCGGCAATCTGGCTGGCATCTTTTTTATTATAGCCTTTGGCCTGGGCTATCAATTCTCCATCTACCGTAGCGCCAATGGTAAAAAGGCGGCGGCCATTTTCAAATTTTTCATCCAGTGTTTCAAACTCAAGGGCTTTGCCATTTTTATTTGCCCAACCGTATAATTTGTTCTTAATATTTATTTCAAGCGTTTCAAGATCATCTATAAATAAATGCGGAAGTATGATGCATTTTTCAACCCAGGTTTGTGTTTTTTTATAGCCTTTATCAAGGTACACAGCACCTATTAACGCTTCCAAAGTATTGCCAAATATCTGTGAGATCTTTAAAGCATTATCGAACTTATTATAGAAGGTGATTTTCTTAAGCCCCATTTTCAATGCTATTTCATTCAGCTTCTGACGGTTTACCATTTTGCTTCGCATCTCTGTTAAAAAACCTTCGCCTTTGTAAGGATATTTTCTAAAAAGATAATGAGCAATAATGGAACTGAGTACAGCGTCTCCCAAAAATTCCAGGCGTTCATTATTCTCGTCTGCACCTTCCCGTACGGAGCGATGGCTTAAAGCTGTTTTGTATAAAGAAACATCGTCGGGTGTAAAACCCAGAACATTGTTCAACTGTTTTTTGAAAGCCTTCTTTTTAGGCTCAGTGTCAAAAATGCCTTTAATAAATTGTAGCGTACTGATAATAATATTTTATATGAAAGTAAGTTATTTGCTTTTAAGAAAAAATAGAAATATGTTTTGCCGTCTTTTAATTTTAGCCACGGATTACACGGATGAACACAGATATTATAATTTGCCTTTTTATCTGCGAATCTGCGGCTAATTTTTATAGGAAAATATATTGCCACGAATACACGAATGTGTTTTTATTATTGTTAAAGTAGCAAATTTAGAAATGCCAATTACGCTTAGATAAAAGCTGAACAAAGGTATGCCGCACAAGAGAGTGACACAACGATGCCGCCATGAAAAACCAATGCTGGTAAACAAAAAAAATTATGGAACGTATTTTTTAATGATCACAGAAGCATTGTGGCCACCAAAACCAAATGTATTGCTGAGTGCAGCGTTCACCGTTTTGTGCTGTGCTTTGTTGAAAGTAAAATTAAGTTTAGGATCTAACTCAGGATCATCAGTAAAATGATTGATGGTTGGCGGAATAATATCTTTTGTAACGGCCATTATACAAGCGATGGCTTCCAGTGCGCCGGCTGCGCCAAGGCAATGGCCGGTCATACTTTTTGTACTGCTGATATTAAGATGATATGCATGTTCTCCAAAAACGCTGACAATAGCCCTGGTTTCTGCGACATCACCCAGCGGTGTAGAAGTACCATGCACATTGATGTAATCAATATCTTCAGGTTTCATTCCGGCATCTGCAAGCGTTACTTTCATTACATTTCTTGCGCCCAATCCTTCGGGATGAGGAGCCGTAATATGATAGGCATCGGCTGTAGCACCGCCACCGGCTATTTCGCAATAAATTTTTGCGCCACGGGCAAGGGCATGTTCCAGGCTTTCTAAAATGAGTACGCCTGCACCTTCTCCCATTACAAAACCGTCCCTGTCTTTATCAAAAGGCCGGCTGGCTGTTTTAGGATCATCGTTTCTTTCGCTAAGCGCTTTCATTGCATTAAAACCACCCAGTCCTGCTGCACTTATTACTGCTTCACTTCCGCCTGTAACTACAACATCCGCTTTGTTAAGACGGATATTATCAAAGGCATCAATAATAGCGTTGGTACCCGAGGCACAAGCGCTTACTACGGCGAAGTTTGGACCACGAAAACCATGACGCATGGAGATCTGCCCTGCGGCAATATCCAATATCATTTTTGGAATAAAGAAAGGATTGAAACGTGGAGTACCATCGCCGGAAGCAAAGTTTATTACTTCTTCCTGGAAGGTAATAAGGCCGCCGATGCCGCTGGCAAAAATAACACCTACCCTGTCCGGGTCTACATTTTCTTTTGTAATGCCTGCATCTTTTACTGCTTCATCGCTTGCTATTAAAGCAAACTGGCAGTAGCGATCCATTTTACGGGCCTCTTTGCGATCGAGATAAGTAGTGGGGTCAAAATCTTTAACCTCACAGGCAAACCGTGTTTTAAACTTGGTAACGTCAAACTGTTTGATATAGTCGCACCCACTTACTCCGTCTGCTAAATTCTGCCAATATTCATCAACAGTTTTGCCTAATGGAGTAAGGGCACCCAAACCGGTAACTACTACTCTTTTTAAAGCCATAACAATTTGCCTGTGATAGTTAAAATGTCCGCAGGCTTATGCCTGGCGGATGAAAATTTACTTAGCGTTTTCTTCTAAATAAGAAACAGCCTGTCCAACAGTGGTGATGGTTTCAGCCTGTTCATCCGGAATAGAAATGTTGAATTCTTTTTCAAATTCCATAATAAGCTCAACAGTGTCGAGGCTATCGGCACCTAAATCATTAGTGAAAGAAGCTTCGTTGGTAACTTCGGCTTCATCTACACCTAATTTGTCAACAATGATTTTTTTAACTCTTGTTGCAATGTCTGACATGATAGTAAAATTTAGTTAATACAGTTTGCAAAAATATGTTTTTTGCTTCAAATACAAAGAAATGGTAAACTGGCTATATAACCCACATTTATTTGGAGTATTTTATAAACAGGTTTTAAAAAAAATAGATCGTGGCATAAATTAGTCTTTACAACTCGTTAATTTGAAAATTATGTATCTTGTATATTCTTCATAAAGCCATACGATCTTTTAAAACTTAAACTAACAAATGGGATTAAAGCAAATAGACCATGGGACAAAAGAATACCAGCAAATGGTAAAGCTGAGGATGCAGATATTGCGGCAGCCCCTTGGTTTAACGTTTTCAAAGGAAGAGTTGGAGAAGGAAAAAGATAATATTTTAATAGCTGCTTTTGATGAAGACGAGATGCTTGGTTGCTGTATGCTAACCAAGGTGGATGATAAGACCCTTCAGCTAAGGCAAATGGCAGTAAATAATAACCTTCAGGGAAAAGGCATCGGAGCTTCTATAATGTCTTTTGCCGAAAATATAAGCCGCGACCGTGGCTATAAAAAACTCTTAATGCATGCCCGTGATACTGCTATTGGCTTCTACGAAAAGTTTGGTTACAAGGTTGTCGGCAATCAATTTACAGAAGTAAATATTCCACATCATGTAATGGAGAAGGCGCTTTAGAGAGGTTCAAGGTTCAAAAGTTCAGAGTCTTTAACTTTTCAGAGGTTTTACAATAAATTTTAAATTGAGTTTTGTCGGTTTATCTTTTTGTACCAGGCTTTTGGTTTTCATGGCGGCATCGTTGCGTCGCACTCTTGTACAGCAAACCTTTATTCATCTTTAATTAAAGCGTAGAATGCCACTTAACTTTTTACCGCTTTATTTTTTCCGAAAATATTTTTCTTGCTGCCGATTCTTCATCGCCGGGAAATGCCTCTTTGGGTATTATAAAAAAGGAACGTGGGTTAAAATACAGGTGAAAAAAATGTGGACTTTCCATCCAGGTGCTAAAGTCTGTCCAGGGCCATGCTTTGCTGCCTCTGTCATTCTCCAGCATAAATTCTGTATTGTTCAAATTAGCACGGAACCTGTCTTTAAATGTAGAAGCCTTTCTGTAAATAATAAGAGGTAATAAAAACCAGAATATAAACATCAGGAAAAACCACAGCATGGAGCTTACCAAAAAAGCCAAAGGGTCTATCTTTTTAAAAAAATAAAGGCCAGCTGATAAAATGGCAAACAAATTTACCAGTATCATCATTATTTTTATTTCCTTTCGGCTGATGAAATGATAGCGTAATGCCTGTATCACTTTGCCCTTGTTATATGTAAAAAAAGAAGATTCCATTGTGCAAATATAGCAGATAAGGACTTGTATTTTAAAGCTCCGCCTTTAGCTAAACAAAAAAAGGCCGCCACATTACTGCAGCAGCCTTTAGTTTAAACACTGGTTTAAATGTTTAGAAAATAAATCCCTGTATTTCGTTCCCGTCAGACTTGTAGTAAACCACTTTACCAAGTTCATCCAGTTTATAATCAGGGTCTTTTTTATCGCCGAATATCATTTTCTTTATATCCTTACCGGTGTTTTTATCTATCATCATTATACCTGCATCCTTTGCATTGTTAGTACCGCCAAAGTTGGTAAGCATTGCCATATAATTATTGGCTTCTTTGGTTGCTTTAAATCTTTTGCTGATAGAAGCAAAGCTGCTTGCTGCGGCTCCGGCAAAATTTGACGCATTGGCATTGGCGTTTTTTATAGAATTATCCAAGCCCGGGTCGGTGCTACCGTAATAACCTTTTGAATAGCTTAACTGGGCACTCTGTGCTGCAGATGCACCGGCCACCATTGCACATGATAAACCACCTAGGCCACTTAATAATTTTCCTGCCATTGTACGGCCGGGAGCCTGCTGATAATTATGCCAGGTTTGCTTTGCATTAAAATCATAGAGTCTTGCATTTTGATCTGAAGTAAGCAATACACCATTTGTTCTAACCTGTAAGGAAGAAGGATCTTCTTTACCATCAAATTTTATCCCGGTAACCCATTCGTTCATATCTCCTTTTTCAAAATCAATTTTGTAAATGATATCGTTTGCAAAAACATAACCCGTTTTATCGCTTGCATTATCGCCCACACAATTTTTTACTGCAAAACCTTTCTTCCAGGTTTTATCACCCGTTTCCAGGTCAAGAATATTTATCTGGTCTGATGTACGGAAGTATAAACCCTGCGGAACAATTTGCAGATCTCTTATTTCGCCTTTAATAGACAATGGTTTTTTTGTGATAGACTTTCCCTGATCCAGATCAACAATGCTGATAAAGTTTGTACCCTGGTCTCTTTCTGTTGCAAGAATTAATTTTTTGCCTTCTAATTTGTATGCCATTACATCTCCCTGCAGGTCTACATCGCTATCCCATTTCTGCTCACCGGTCTCTGTGTCCAGGCAAAGTAAGGATGCCCTGTTTTTTTTGCCCGCACTTGATCTTTTTATTTTTCCCAGCAAACCACCGCCGCCTTTACTTGCTTTGGCAACATCTTCCTGTGTTTTTTCTGAAGTAGCTACCAGCATGCCGTGTGTATCGTACAGAATATTTGTAATTGGTGATGGCAGTTCTACTCTTTTCCAAACTTCTTTTCCATCAGCTACATTAAAGGCAGTAAGAATATCCTGATTCCAGAAATAAATAATGTTCTTATTATCTTTCTGAAAAAAATCTGCCGAAGTCATTGTCGCCTGCTCGTTTGCATCTTTATCCAGGTTTTTTCCAAACTTAAAACCGCTGAGCATACTCTTCTTCTCTTGCTTTGGCGCTGCTACAGGCAGATCACTCTTCATATCAATATTGTATAAAATTTCGCCAGTTGCATTGTTGAGTTTATAAATATTTCGGTTGGTAGCTATAAAAATACCATCAGCAGTTTCGCCTGCTTCTGATACAATTTGCTCAGAATTTTTTTCGAATAGTTTTGACTGCTCCCATACTTTTTGGCCGTCTGCCAAATTCACTTTCATTAAAAGTGGTTTGCCATTGCTCCCTGTACCATAAAACAAAACTGCATTTTGCTTCATAAGATAAATTCTTTTTTGAAGCACCTGCATACCAAGGTCTTTTGTATAAACAATTAGTTTTCCAGTAACAACATCTACAATACTGTTTACCGATTTCATTAGGCCACGTTTTGCCAATACAATGTAAGGAGTGCCTTCAATAGCATCATAATTTTCTTCCTGTATATTCTCTATCTGGTCTATTTTCCACATTTCTTTTCCATCTGATGGGCTTACACCATAAAGTGCATCATTGGTACCAACTACCAATATACCGGCATCAGTTATTTTATACCACTTCACTTTTGAGGGAAAAGTTTTTGTCCAGTCGGTTGCCTGCTGGGCAAATAAAACGCCTGCCATAAAAGATAGCAGGGTAAATAAAATAATCTTTTTCATACGTTTATTTTTGGTTTGTTAACTGAAACCAAAAATAGTATTAGGCAGCGGCAGATTATATACCCAGCAGCGGGTATATTTATTATTTCAGCTTAGGATTTTGTTGATGTCTCGTTGCATCTCTTGTAGATTTTTTTTCAAAATTTTTTTCCAATGCATCGGTTAAGTTCACACCAGTTTGATTGGCAAGACAGATAAGTACCCACAACACATCCGCCATCTCATCAGCAAGCTCCTTTCCTTTATCTGTTTCTTTAAAAGATTGTTCGCCGTATTTTCGAACCATCAATCTCGACAACTCTCCTACTTCTTCCATTAAAATACCGAGGTTAGTCAATTCGGAAAAATAACGAACTCCAGTAGTTTTTATCCAGTTGTCAACTTTTTGTTGGGCTTGTTCTATTGTCATGTGTTTAAAATTTTATTACACGAATTTTATCGAATTACACGAATTAAGAATTGTTATTCGTAATTATAAAATAACCCTTTTATAAGTTAAGGACTTTTCTCCGAAATTTATTATTAACGCCAACTTTAAGCCTGACACAGATAGATAGCTTATTGCCTGGGCAACATGGGCATCAATAATTGCAACGGATGATTTTATTTCCAAAATAATCGAATCATCAATAATAAAATCTGCAACATAAGGATTTCGCAGAATTTTATTTTTATATTTTACTACAAATCTCTTTTCTCTTTCATAAGAAATATTCTCTTCCAGAAATTCAATTTCCATGGCATCCTTATAATTAATTTCTTTTAAGCCCAAGCCAAGTACACTATGTATTTTCATACAAAGGCCAATAATTTTATAAGATTCTTCTTTAAATAATATTTCAGACATAGAGTATGTATTTTAATTCGTGTAATTCGATAAAATTCGTGTAATAAGCTATTCTTTCGCCTTTGTATCAATCACTATCGTAACCGGCCCATTATTCAATAAAGCCACTTTCATATCTGCGCCAAACTCCCCGGTAAATATTTTTTTTGCAAGATCTTTTTCTAACTGAGTAATTAATTTTTCATACAGCGGAATGGCAACTGATGCTTTGCTTGCTTTTAAATAACTAGGCCGGTTTCCTTTCTTTGTAGATGCCTGCAAAGTAAACTGGCTGATGAGCAAAACATCTCCCCCATTTTCTTTTACGGAAATATTAGGAATGTTATTTTCATCATCAAAAATGCGAAGGTTTATTATTTTGTTACTAAGCCAGGTGATGTCTTCACCATTGTCTGCATCTTCAATGCCTACCAACACCAACAAGCCATTCGTTATTGAAGACTTTACGGTATTGCTGATTGTAACAGAAGCTGATGTAACTCTTTGTATAACGGCTTTCATGCAAAAATTTTATTAAAGATATTAAAGAGTAATGTAGTGCGGTATTTAAATGCTGCTATGAAAATATACTGTTGGGTTTTTAGCCCCGATAGAAATGGAAAGCCCGGTGAAGGCTGTGCTTAGGTTTGTGCCGGACTTGCAATGAATAGCGGGACAAATGCCGAGTAAAAACTTTCTATTCGGCTCCCTTTGTTTTTTATTATTTTATACCGGGTTAAAAAATATTTTCTTTCCACAAAACGTGCAAAACCGCTCAAAGGCAATGTGATGTTGACTAAAGAATCTTTGCACAGTTCTTTTCCACAAGTGTTGATATTTAGCAATATGAAAATCGTTGTATAAAAGATATTTTCGTTTCTCTTCGATTTTACTGAAACCCATTTGCCAAAACAACTAAACAATTTATTATTTATGCCAACAAAAAAGCAAGCTGTAAAAGCACTGAAGTTTAGTCGCCAGTTCACAAAAGAAGGCATTAGTCCTTTCGATATGTTTGAATACGATTACCGCACATCGGTAATAAAAAACCCGACGGGTGAAATTGTTTTTCAAATGGATAATGTGGAAGTTCCGAAACAATGGAGCCAGATTGCTACCGATATTTTAGCACAAAAATATTTTAGAAAAGCAGGTGTGCCGCAGGCTGATGGCAGCACAAGCAGAGAAACAACTGTAAAACAGGTAGCTCACCGCATGGCTCATTGCTGGCGGGTTTGGGGCGAACGTTATAATTATTTTGCAACAACAAAAGATGCAACTGTTTTTTATGAAGAATTAGTTTATTCTATTTTAAACCAGGCTTGTGTGCCTAACAGTCCGCAATGGTTTAATACAGGTTTGCATGAAGTGTATGGCATTACCGGCAAACCACAAGGCCATTATTATGTAGATGCAATTGATAGTTTGTTGAAAAAGTCTACCTCGGCTTATGAGCGTCCGCAACCACATGCTTGTTTTATTTTAAGTGTGGATGATGACCTGGTAAATGATGGTGGTATTATGGATCTGTGGGTTCGTGAAGCAAGGATTTTTAAATACGGTAGCGGTGTAGGAACCAACTACAGCAGCATACGTGGAGAAGGAGAAAAATTAAGCGGTGGTGGCACTTCAAGTGGCCTTATGAGTTTTTTAAAAATAGGCGACAGAGCTGCAGGCGCTATTAAAAGTGGTGGTACAACAAGACGTGCTGCAAAAATGGTTTGTCTTGATCTGGACCATCCGGAAATTGTAGAATTTGTAAACTGGAAAGTAAAGGAAGAAGATAAAGTAGCCGCATTAATAGCCGCAGGGTATGCAAGCGATTATGAAGGCGAAGCATACAAAACCGTAAGCGGACAAAACAGTAATAATTCTGTTCGCATTCCTAATTCATTCTTTAAAACTTTGGATGAAAATGGTGATTGGGAATTAAAAGGAAGAAGCGATGGCCGCACTATGAAGACGGTGAAAGCAAAAGAATTGTGGGAGCAAATTAATTATGCTGCCTGGCGCTGTGCTGACCCAGGGACGCAATATGATACCACTATTAATGAATGGCACACCTGCCCTGAAGGCGGGCCGATAAGAGCGAGTAACCCTTGCAGTGAGTATATGTTTTTAGATAACACCGCATGCAATTTAGCTTCTGTAAATCTTCGTAAATTTTTTAATGAAGCTGATAATAGTTTTGATGTTACCGGCTTTGAATATACCTGCAGACTTTGGACAGTGGTATTAGAAATATCTGTTTTGATGGCACAGTTTCCAAGCAAGGAAGTTGCACAATTAAGTTATGATTACCGTACGCTCGGTTTAGGATATGCAAACCTCGGTAGTATGCTTATGGTAAGTGGTATTGCTTATGATAGTGAAGAGGCAAGAGGAATTGCCGGTGCTATTACCGCAATTATGACGGGTGTGGCCTATAACACTTCTGCTGAGATGGCTTCGTTTTTGGGAACGTTTAGCAAGTATGAACTGAATAAAAAACACATGCTTCGTGTAATGCGTAACCACCGGGCGGCAGCTTATGATGCCATGGATGCTTACGATGGCATTGAAATAAAACCAAAAGGTATCAATGCAAAATATTGCCCGGATTATTTATTGAAAGCCGCTACAAAAGCCTGGGACAATGCAGTACAGAACGGCGAAAAATATGGCTACCGCAATGCACAGACAACCGTTATTGCTCCAACAGGAACAATTGGTTTGGTAATGGATTGCGACACGACCGGCGTAGAACCAGATTTTGCTTTGGTGAAATTTAAAAAATTAAGTGGTGGTGGCTATTTTAAAATTATCAACCAAAGTGTGCCGCAGGCATTGCGTAATTTAAAATACAGTGAGAAACAAATTGAAGAAATTGTAAACTATGCAAAAGGGCATGCAACTTTAAAAGGCGCTCCTGCCATTAATGAGATTACGCTGGCACAAAAAGGATTTTTACCAATAGAAATTGAAAGATTAAATGCAGCGATGGCCAGCGCATTTGAAATTGGTTTTGTATTTAATGTATATACTTTAGGCGACGCCTGTTTGGAAAGATTAGGATTTAAGCCTGAGCAATACCACGACTTTGAATGGAGTTTGCTGGAAGCGCTGGGATTTAGTGATGAAGATATTGATGCTGCGAATATTTACATATGTGGTACCATGACGGTAGAAGGTGCTCCTTATTTAAAAGATGAACATCTTTCTGTTTTTGACTGTGCCAACAAATGTGGTGTTACCGGTCAGCGATATATACATGCGCATGGGCATATCCGCATGATGAGTGCTGCACAACCTTTTTTAAGCGGTGCTATCAGTAAAACGATCAATCTGCCGAATGAGGCCAACATGGAAGAAATTGCAGACAGCTATCGCCTTAGCTGGGAGCTTGGATTAAAAGCGTGTGCGCTTTACCGTGATGGTTCTAAATTATCCCAGCCATTGAGTACCAAAAGTGATAAGAAAAAGAAAGTGGATGAGGAGCAGATTGTTGAAAGTGCTTCTACAATAGTAGATATGGCGCAACTAACTATTGATGAACTTTTGGAAGAGATGAACAAGCGGGTACAAAGCAGTGCAGATACTTCTTTGAAACGTCAATTGGCTATGATAGTAGAACGCAGGGCGTTACCTGCAAAACGCCGTGGCTTTACACAGAAAGCTAAAATAAACGGGCAGGCATTATTTCTCCGCACCGGCGAATACAGCGATGGAACTTTAGGAGAAATATTCATAGATATGGCAAAAGAAGGCGCTACCGTGCGTAGTATGCTTAACTGTTTTGCAATTGCCATTTCTATTGGCCTGCAATATGGCGTGCCGTTAGAAGAGTATGTTGAGAAATTTATATTCACCCGTTTTGAGCCGGCCGGAATGGTGGAACATCCGAATATTAAAACAACAACTTCAATTATTGATTTTATGTTCCGCTCTTTGGCTTATGAATATTTAGGTAGAAATGATCTGGTTCATGTATTGGATAAACCGGAAATTCAAAATACCGGAACAGAATCGTGGGATGAAAATACCCCAACCATTGGTGACAGAAAACAGGAGCTTAGTGAAGTGAGAGTTATTGGAAGTGCCGCCCCATCAGCAGAAGTAAAACATTATAAATCTGCATATACTGCAAGGCCTGTTGCAAATATGGATGCCGTAAACGCAGCAAATAAAAGTATGCAAGGCGATGCACCAGCCTGTAATGTTTGCGGACATATTACAGTACGCAGCGGTACCTGCTACAAATGTTTAAACTGTGGAAATAGTTTAGGATGTAGTTAAACATTAAAGTTTGAGTAAACACTTAAATAAGAAAAGCCACTTTAAAAAGTGGCTTTTCTTATACAATATTATTTTAATTATTTTCTGTGATGATCCGGCTCCGCTGCATTTTCATCCTTATCATCCGGATAATCTTCTTCTACGTTTGTCTCGTTTATAAAATTATCTTCATCAGCGAGACTGTCTGTTTCTACTGCATTCAATGCTTCTCCCTGGTCGTCAAAACTATCATCTTCCAAAGCATCCAGCTCATCTGCTGTAACGTCCCCATCCTCTTCTTCTAATATTTCATCCATATCCATGTTATTATCTCCTGACGTAGCGGCTGAATATTCCATGTTATCATGTTTCAGATCTGGCTTGGTGTTGTCATTATTTTCTGGTAGTTGCATAATATTATTTTTGAATAAAATACAAGCAAAAGCATGCCAATTATTTTACCAAAACAAAATTGTTGATGTGCTTCTTTATAAAACGCAGGTGTGCTTTTTCATTTTCGATATTTTTTCCGCTTATAATTCCCTGCCTTTTAAAAGGAGAAAAAGGCACATTTATCCTTTTATTTTTTTTAGGATGGTAAATAAATGGAAGAGGAACTTCAAATAGTCCTAAAATTAAAATAAGGAGTGAGAAAAATATGAGTGATATCATAGCTATCATAATATCGGATTTTAGGTGTAATCTTTGGTTTACAACTTGTATAGAGGCAATAATTACGCCAACAGCAATAATATTTATTTTTTTGCTCTTACATATTGTACAGGCCACTCTACATCAACGTTTAGCGTAGAAGCTGCATGTAAAGGAAAATAAGGATCTCTTAAAAATTCTCTCGCCATCAGTATAATATCTGCCTGCTGTTTCTGTAAAATTTCTTCTGCTTCTTCCGCAGTATTGATCATACCGACCGCTCCGGTAGCAATACCAGCTTCCTTTTTTATTTTTTCAGAAAAAGATACCTGGTACAATGGCCCAACAGTAATTTTTTGTGCATGTGAGTTTCCGCCAGAGGAACAATCAATCAGGTCTACGCCTTTTTCTTTTAATATTTTAGCAAGCGCTACAGAATTATTTTCGTCCCAGCCGTTCTCTACCCAATCTGTGGCGGATATCCGTACAAATAATGGTAAATATTTTCCGGTGATTTTTTTTATGGCCTTCGTTATTCTTACTAAAAGCCGAATACGGTTTTCAAAACTACCCCCATATTCATCCTGGCGATTATTGCTTAATGGCGACAGAAACTGGTGAATAAGATAACCATGTGCTGCGTGAATTTCAATTACTTTAAAGCCAGCTCTTATTGATCTTTCTGTAGCAATCGCAAAATCAGTTACAACTTTATCAATATCTTCTATCGACATTTGTATCGGTGCCGGTTCCCCTGATTTGTATGGAATAGCACTTGCAGAAAAAGTTGTCCAACTGCCTTCATCTTCTTTTAACGATTTATTGCCTTTCCATTGGCTGCTGTGGCTTGCTTTGCGGCCTGCATGGGCCAACTGAATACCTGCCACAGAACCGTGCGCTGAAATAAAATCAGTAATGCGTTTTAAAAAAGGAATATGTTCTTCTTTCCAAATACCAAGGTCATCTGGTGTAATTCTGCCTTCAGGAGAAACTGCCGTAGCTTCTGCTAAAATAAGGCCTGCACCGCCAACTGCACGACTGCCAAGATGCACCAAATGCCAATCGTTGGCAAATCCATCTATGCTGGAATATTCGCACATCGGCGAAACAGCAATACGATTTTTGAAGGTAATATCTTTTATAGTAAGAGGTTCAAATAATAAGGCCATCATCATATTTTAAAGTGAAACATTAAGGTTACAAATATCAGGCTATATGAGTCTATTATTTTAATAATAATTTTAAGCTGGGCAAATTATTCAACAAACTCACAAACCAATAACGATATAAAAAAATGACCTTGATATGCATCATTTATGAATAAACTATGCTTCAAGTTCCCTATAAGTTCCCTGTAAGTTCCTTATGAGTTTATTGAATATTCTACGAAATTTAAATGGAACAAAAATTGAGTTCATTAATACATTAATCATATAAAAATATTTAGACATGATACCCTTAAAAAATAAAAAAGTAGCCATTCTTACAGATAATGGCTTTGAAGAAGTGGAATTGACCATTCCTAAAAAAGCACTGGAAGATGCAGGTGCGACCGTGCACATAATTTCTATGCAGAAAAAAGTAAAAGGCTGGAATCATGATCATTGGAGTATTGAACTGGATGTAGATATTGATCTGGCTGGGGCTTCACCTGAAAATTATGATGCATTGATGATACCTGGCGGTGTAATAAACCCTGACACAATGCGCCAACATAAAGAATATGTAAATTTTGCGGAGCAGTTTTTAGAATCCGGAAAGCCAGTAGCTGCTATTTGCCATGGCCCGCAATTGCTGATAGAAACCGGTATGCTTGCCGGCAGAGAAATGACCTCTTTTCCGTCTATACAAACCGATCTTAAAAATGCCGGTGTAATTTGGGAAGATAAAGAAGTAGTGGTAGATAATGGTTTGGTGACAAGCCGTAGTCCGGCTGATCTGGGTGTCTTCAATAAAAAAATGATAGAAGAAATTGCCGAAGGAAAACATTTAACCACCGGTGCGTTTACCACCGCCAACTCCGTGAGTTAAAAATAAGAATCCCAGGAATGTTTTACATATATATTCCTGGGATCTTTTTATTCGGTATCTGCCTGGCTGTAACCATTGTTCTCTTCATCTTCTTCACCAATTGCCTCATCAGCATCGTCTAAAGAAGCGCCGGGAACATCGAGATCATCGCCGACAAGATCATTCTCAGATGTTTTTTCATTAAGGGGTGTTCCGTCTTGATCGGTACTGTCCAATTCTGATCTTTGTAATTGCTCTTCTTCTTTAGAATCTCCAATATTAAAAGAATTGTCAAGATCAGCTCTTTCTGATTCAGTGATATCGTTTGGGTTAACAGGCGTAGGTTTTTTATCGTCTTGCATCTTTTAATTTTTAGTAAATGATAGTAGGATGGTTCAAACTGTATGCCGCTATTTAAGTAAATTACATTTTTTAAAGTACGATTGTATAATATAAAAAGAAAACAAATGAAAAAAATATTGATACCTGCAGCATTTTTATTGATTTTAAATGCCTGCAACAACAGTAGTAATAGTACAGAACAAAAAAAGGAATCTGTTGCGGAAATTATAAAAGATACGGTTGTTACACCTATGCCTGCGCCTTCAGCAGGCGGCTGTTATATGATGGTGGTCTCAAAAGATACCGCCTTTATGCATTTAGAAGACAGTACTGGTTTTTTAAGTGGTCATTTGATGTACAAAAGATTTGAAAAGGATAGCAATAAAGGAGTGGTAACATTATCTCCTGAGAAAGATGGCAAAATCCATGGCTGGTATAATTTCGCCTCGGAAGGAACACAATCTGTACGGGAAATTGTTTTTAAAGTAACTGATAGTACCATGGCAGAAGGATATGGCGATGTAAAAATGAAAGGAGATACCATAGTTTATAAATATCCTACGGTTCTGAAGTTTGAAGAAAAGCATCCATTCAAAAAAACAGATTGTAAATAATTTATGAAAAAAGCATCCCCATTTTTTCTTATTTCTATAATAGCAATTTGCTCCTGTGCCCCAAACCCATACAAAGGCAGTAATAAAATTTACAAGAAAAAAGCAGCAGCATTTTCAAAAGTATTAAAAGAAAAGCCAGTTGATAAAGTGGTCGCTGATTCTTTAAAAATTCCAAATGGTTGGGTAGGCACTACTAATTTCGGAATGCGGAAACCAAACATGGTCATTATCCATCACACGGCACAGAATAGTTGTGAGCAAACGCTGAAAACTTTTACGACAGATGTAAGCCAGGTGAGTGCACATTATGTAATTTGTAAAGATGGTACGCTGCATCATATGCTGAATGATTATCTGCGTGCCTGGCATGCCGGTGCCTCCCTGTGGGGAAATAATACAGATATTAATTCTTCATCAATAGGGATTGAAATAGATAATAACGGCAAAGAAGATTTTACGGAAGGACAGCTAAATACTTTACTTGGTTTATTGGACACTTTAAAAAGATCTTACAATATCCCCACACAAAATTTTATTGGTCACAGCGATATTGCACCCGGCAGAAAAGTAGACCCGAATGTAACTTTCCCCTGGAAACGCCTTGCAGATAAAGGCTTTGGATTATGGTATGCAGATACTACCGGCATAATTTTACCAAATGATTTTAATGTGCTCTATGGTTTAAAAATTATCGGCTACGATATCAGAAAACCGGAAGCTGCCACAGAAGCTTTCCGCCGTCACTTTTTAGCTATAGAAAAAACGGGGGAAATGGATGATGAAGAGAAGAAGGTGTTGTATATGGTGATGGAGAAATTTTTGTAATAGTTTACAAATCTTCAATCAATTTTCCTATTTCAATTTCTTCCAATACAAATCTTCTCGAAATATTATTTTCGGAATGCCATTTTATCAATCGGATAAAATTCCCTGCAATTTCTATCCCGGTTATATCACCATCATTAAAGCAGCAGCAACCGCTATTAAAGTAAGTTGGCTTTACTTCATGCTTTGTTTGTCCGGTATTAATTTCATTGGATGGATGATCTAAATATTTACCTGAAGCAAATACTGGGCTATGGGTATGGCCGGTGATGAGCAACAGATTTTTTCTGCGGCTGCTCCATTCGTACATCATCTGGTTGTGCTTGTTCTTTAAAGAAAAATTTTTACTGGGCGTATTAATATTGATCCTGAGATAACGCTGCAGTGGCATCCAGATATGTGCAACAATCCAGGTACTCAAAGAATTATTATCACTCATTTTATCGCCCTGGTGGCCATGAGTAAGAAAAATATGCAGCGGTACTGCCAGGTTTTGTAGTTTTAAAACGATGCCTTCATAAACCGGTAAAGGCATGGCAAAGTATTTATTGAGCCAGAATACCACATCTAATTTATTCTTCCAGATGATATCATGATTGCCGAAGGTTTTGTAATAACGATCTGGCTGAAATGCTGCCTCAGCAGCAAAGGGAATAACATTAGCAGGCAAGATTTCCTGGGCGGTAAATTTCCACAGCTCTTCGCTGTCGCCCAGATTTATAAAGCTGAAACATTGTTCATCATAATGTCTTAAGGCAGCAATATAATTCGGCTCACAGTTTCTAAAATCATCTGCCCAGCCATTATCTCCTTTGTGCTGATCGCTGAAGATGATAAAGTTGTCTGTGGAAAGATTTACTTCAATGGTTTTTAATTTTGAACTATTTGGATTATTAATGCGACGATATAGCTTACTAAGCGATTTAAAAACTTCGGCTCTTTGTGGAGAGGAGGCCAATTTATTTCCCATCCAGCTGAGAGGACGCTTTAAAAGATATTGTAAAATTTTACGCATTAAAAAAAGTGAGTGTGCAGTAAAGTTAGTTTGTAATTGAATGCTACGCTTTGATAAAAGCTGATAAAAGGTATGCCTTACATCCCGATAGCAATCGGGAGAGTGACCCCGAGTTCCACTGCGTTCGTCGGGGCAAGCACAACTATGCTGAATAATGAACTAATGTTTGTCTCAAAAAAAAATTATGCAACCGGCTTAAAATATTTACCAACAATGGGAAGTTTTGGTAATTCTTTTTTCTCAATAAAACCAATAAAGCGTAAATAGGCAAGTAAGAGAATTGTTGCAATTGCAATATCGAAAAATGCGGAGGTATAGATATGTGCAATGCCTCTTGAAATTAAAAACAGCAGCACAGCAATTACGATGTATGCGGTAAGTTTTTTCCAGGCATAAGGTATACGGTAAACTTTTTGCCCCCAAATATAAGAGATGACCATCATGCTGCCATAACAAAAAAACGTAGCCCAGGCGCAGGCCATATAGCTGTAGCGTGGTATAAAAAAATAATTGATTATTATAGTTATCAAAACCCCGAAGAGCGTGATATATGCGCCGGCACTGGTTTTTTGGCCAAGCTTATACCAGATGGCCAGGTTATAATAAATACCAAGAAACATATTTGCCAGTAATAAAATGGGCACTACTGCAAGCCCTTCCCACTCTTTACTGCTGATAAAACTTTTCCAGATACGGAGATACATGGCAACAACGAGAAACATAACGCAGATAACAATTACAAAAAATTTCATAACCCTGGCGTATGTACGCTGTTGGTTTGTGGTGCCTGCCTGCTTAAAGAAAAAAGGCTCGGCTCCCATTTTAAAAGCCTGTACAAATAAGGTAATGAGTATAGAGAGTTTGTAGCAGGCGCTGTAAATACCAACCTGTTCTTCCCGGAAAGTCTGCGTGCCAGGCACCCACTTATGAAGCATTTGCCGGTCCATTGTTTCGTTTACTATGCCGCCAAGGTTTACCAATATAAGTGGCGATGCATAGATCATTATTTTTTTCCAAAGCTGTACATCAAGCTGTAGCCTTATTATAAAAACCTCTTTATAAAGCAAAAGTAATGTAACCCCAGCCTGGAAAAGATTGGCTAATACAATATAATAAACAGGGTTGTGTTTTGTAGAATAAAAATTTGCCAAGAAGGATGCGGCGTTTTTTTCAACTGCTGTTTTGCAAAGCAACAAAAAAAATAAGGTAAAGAAAATATTGATGAGGATGCCGCCAACTTTTACCATGGCGTATTTTTTTGGCCGCCCATCATGTCGCAATTTTGCAAAGGGAATGATGGACAATGTATCCAGCATAATAATATAAACACTCAATCTTATCAGTTCCGGATAATTACCTACGCCAGCCAGCGTGGCCAATGGTTTATGAAAAAACAATAGAACTGCGCCAAATAAAATAGTACTTATGATGATGGATGTTGCGGTGGTATTATATATTTTTTTCTGGTCGTGCTCTTTATTTGAAAAACGGAAAAAAGCCGTTTCCATTCCATAAGTAAATAAAGCATTCAGTACTGGAAGTGCCGCGTACACCAAGCTCATTTTGCCATAATCTGCTCTGGTAAGTGCATAGGTAAGAAAAGGGGTGAGCAGGTAATTTAAAAAACGGGCGGCAATAGAACTTACGCCATACCACATTGTTTGCCCCGCTAATTGTTTTACACTACTCAATGGTTCTGTTTATTTTTTTGCAAATTTAGCTGTAATATTTTGTTATTGCTTATGGTGCAAAACGTTTGTTTTTTGTAAAGCTGGTATCGGTTAAAGTGTATAAAAAATATTTCAACTGCGCCTGCTGCAATTCGGAAAGGGTTATTTTATTTTTTAATAATGGATCAAGGGTTGGGTTTGCAGTATTGATACTGCAGTAATATTGTATTACCTGCGTAAGCGAATAGATGCGGCCATCATGCATGTAAGGAAAACCATATTGCACATTGCGTAAAGAAGGCACTTTGAATTTTAGAGAATCGCTGCTGAGCAAAGTTATTTTTTGCCGGCCAATGTCATTAAAGCGGTTCAGCGTAAGACCATTATTGTGGTAACTATTGTCTGTAAACAATGGTTCTTTATGGCAACCGCTGCAATTACTTTTAAAAATATTATACCCTTTTTGTTCTGTATCAGTAAAAGTTGTTTCGCCATTTTTTACTTTATCATATTTACTATTGGCGCTTACCAGGCTGCCTGTAAATTGTGCCAAAGCTTTCAGCATGCGTTGGCTGGTGATCGTTGCATCGCCAAAAGCGGCTTTAAACATTTTACGGTACTCATCATCATTTTTTAATTTTGCCAATACAGATTCTAGCGTTTCTCCCATCTCGTTAGCGGCCGTAAGCGGCGATAATGGCTGTACTTCAATATTATTTATGCCGCCGTCCCAATGCCAGGCTGTCATCCAGGCAAGGTTAACAAGCGCCGGTGCATTGCGGTTGCTGAAGGTATTATTTACACCATGGCTAAGATCGTGATCGTAGGTACTGAAACCTGCAAACTGCTGGTGGCAACTGGCGCAACTTACTTCGCCATCCTTACTGAGGCGACCATCATAAAACAATTTTTTGCCTAATTGAAAACCTTCTTCGGTAAGCTTATTATTTGCAAAAATATTTGTTGGCGGTGTAGGCCAGCCTTTTGGGATAATAAATTTTAAAGGCGTGGGTTTGTATGGGCCATAGCCATCCTCTTTTACGGCGCTAATAATAAATAAAGCGCCGGCAATAAAAAATACAAATGATATGATGATGCGGTATTTCAAAAATTATTTTTATTACCTCTCCTTCGGAGAAGATTGGTCTGAGTTTGCGACACTAAACATTCCGGCAAAATTATCAGCCGCATTTTTTGATTTTTCGCTGATGGTCATTAATACAGGCGACTCCGCAATTCTTATTTCGTTTATTCCTTTCCAGTATTTATCTAGATTTACTTTTATGGTTAGCGAAGTATTTTCATTTGGCGAAACTGTAATAGCATTTTCCAATTGTAAATTAATTTGCCTCATGGTTTTATAAGCGCCTTTATAGCCACCGATATGCTGCTCAATCCTTTGCTGATCTGCATTTGAAGCCGATGACTTGCCTTCCATTTTAAACATTACATAACCGCTGTTCCAGGTCCAGAACATATCGTTCAGCGGATCTAATGCACCGCTTTGTGCACCGCTGCAGTTTTTTAAACTATCTACGCCCAGTAAAAAATTAAAGTTGCTGTAATTTCCTGCCGGGATATTTAAGACAATACTGTCTTCTGCTAATGCATTTACCAAATAATAACTTTCTTTTTCTTTAAAATTATTCAACTGCACATTGCTCACATAATATTTCAATTTACTGATGCTGTAGGTTTCGCCAAAGGCGTTTGTGTAAATACTGTCCTTATTTATTTTTTTACCATCAGCCATATATATAAAATGAATAATAAGCCTGCCGGTTTTTTTAGGGCTGTTGTAAAATGCACTAAGGCCCAAAGCAATAAAAATTATTACTACAGAAAATAGATATGGGAGTAATTTTTTATTCATTTCCGGATGGTTTTCTTCTCTGCTGTTTTATAGTACCCGCTTTCTTTTTACTTTCCAGTCTTTTTATTTTTGATGCTTTTGAAGGCCTGGTAATTTTTCTTTTTTTAGGAACGATCAATGCTTTGGTTACCGCATCGTTCATTTTTTCAATAACTATTATCTTATTGCCCAACTGGCTGCGGTCTTCCTGGCTTTTTATCAGCAAAAAACCATCGGCATTTATTTTATTAACCAGTTTTGCCTGTAGCCTGTCTTTTTCTTCCGGGGTAAAAAGTGCAGAGCTATCCACATGCCAATAGCCTTCAACCATCGTTTCCACTTTGTTTACGTTCTGGCCACCTTTGCCCCCGCTTCGGGCTGTTTTAAATTTAATTTCGTAAGTTATATCAGGCATGTACTCAAATTTACCAATAAAACGTACGAAATTGCAGTAAATGAATGGTTTAGTACCGTTAATATTTCCGTAAGAACGAAAAAATACACATTTTTGCATCAAACAAAACACCCGGCTATTTTGAAAGGCATTTATCAATCACTGGCAGATCGTAAGCAACACGGCAAAAAATCTTTTGCTGTATTAATAGATCCTGATAAAGTGAATGATGATAATATGGAGCAGTTGATAGAGCTTGCTCTGGAAGCCAAGGTTGATTATTTTTTGGTGGGTGGCAGTTTGGTTATCTCCAATTATTTAGATGAGTGTGTGCAGCTTATAAAACAGCGCTGCAATATTCCCGTTATTCTTTTTCCCGGCAGCCCAAGCCAGGTGAGTAAATATGCAGATGCGCTTTTATACCTTTCTCTTATCAGCGGCCGTAACCCGGAATTGCTGATTGGCCAGCATGTAGTAAGTGCGCCCGTTGTAAAACAAAGTGGTCTTGAAATAATGCCAACCGGTTACATGGTAATTGATGGTGGTGCACCAACCACGGTTTCTTATATTAGCAATGCAGCACCGTTACCTTCCGATAAAAATGAAATAGCAATGTGTACGGCAATGGCAGGCGAAATGCTCGGCATGAAATTAATTTATATGGATGCCGGTAGCGGTGCCCGTAAAGCCATTTCAGAAAGCATGATACAAAAAGTTTCCGGCTGTATTGATGTACCCTTAATTATTGGCGGCGGAATAACCACGGCAGAAAAAGCTTATCTGAATTGCAAGGCTGGCGCTGATGTTATTGTTGTGGGTAATGCCATTGAGAAAGATCCTTCTCTCATAAAAGAAATTGCCGCCGCAGTGCATGGCGTAAAAGTTAGCGTATAATTTTTTTGTTGGCGGGCATTGGAGCAATGGTCATCATCGTTGTGTCACTCACTTGTGCGGCAGAGCATATGGCATCATGCTTTCTGCTCGGAGTTTTTACAAAGTATCATCCTTTTTAGATTTGGAGGCATAATTAGTGACCTTAGTATTTAAAGAACAATTTTATATTTACAGCGCAAAAGAATAGTTATGGCAAAGAAGGAATTATTGGCGTTAGTAGCAGAACAAAAAATACTGAATAGGATTTACGTTGTCAGAGGTCAAAAGATAATGATAGATGAAGATTTAGCGGAAATGTATAGCGTAGAAACCAGGCGGTTAAATGAACAGGTAAAACGCAATATAAAACGGTTCCCTAAAGACTTTATGTTTGCACTTACTCAAAAAGAGTTTGACAACTTGAAGTCGCAAAATGCGACATCAAGTTGGGGCGGGAGGAGAAAATTACCAAATGCTTTTACAGAGAATGATGCAGCAATGATGAATTAAAATAGTTATTCATTATTAAAGAAAATATTCGGTCTTAAATTTTAGAAAATTACTCTGATTTCTCCACCCTACTCGGTGTTTCTTTCCCTGCTACAATTGTTTTACTGCTTATGGCAATTGCTTTAATTATTTCCGCCATATTTTTCATATCCAGTGTTCCTATCTCATCACTTTGCTTGTGGTAGTTTTGCTCATTGTCCATTTTAGAAGTGCTGATGGTATGTGCCGGTACGCCAAGCTCTGCAAGGGTTGCATTGTCTGAGCGATAAAATAAATTCTCTTTAGGGTATGGATCTGGCTCAAAATGAAAATTGCTGCCAACTAAATTGCTCTGCAATATTTTTCCAAAATCAGATTTTTCGTAACCGGTAATGTAGGCGCTGTTGGTTCCCCATTTGCTTTCTGTACCGATCATTTCTATATTGAACATTGCCACAGCTTTTTCCGGATCAATCTGCTTGGAAAAATAACGTGACCCAAAGCCGCCGATCTCTTCTGCGGTAAATGCTACAAAGATCAATGTGCGTTCATTGTTATGTAGTTTACTGAAATAATTTGCCAGCATCATTACGGCTGTTGTACCTGCTGCATCGTCGTTTGCACCATTGTAAATTGAATCGCTTTTAGCATCTGGCTTCCCAATACCAAGGTGATCGTAATGCCCGGAGAAAATTACATATTCATCTTTCTTACTTTTTCCAGGCAATACGCCGACAACATTTTTTAAATGCTGCTCAATAAGATCATTTTTTATATGAAGGCTTATTTTTGATGGGCTTGTATTCTCCGTTAAAATAAATATCTGCGACAGGTTCGATTGAAATTTTGCATTGCCTGTAAAGCGTTGCATGCCTTTAAATCTTTTTGCAAAAGAAGTATCTACCAATACTATTACATTTTTATTCAGATCGAAAACCGGGAAAACAATTCTTGAAAAATCATCACCGGGCTTTACCGCAATAATTTCATAATCTTTTAGGTCAGTAATATTTATTTCTGCGGTAGTAGTATTTGCTGCAACATTACTTTCATTCAACGCCTCATCATCAATTGTACCTTCAACTAAAGAAGGTTTTGATTTTATCATGCTAAATTCCTGCAGATAAGAATTGCTGCCATTAAAATACGCCAATTTGCTTTTTCCAAATTCGCCGGCAATAAAATCTGCAGCCCGGTCAATATCCGATGAAAATGTTTTGCGGCCATGCATATCATCAGCAGATAAAACTTTCTCTATTCGTTCTACTTCTTTAGCATTTATGATTTTATCAATATTCTGGGCAAAAGAAAAAGTGCTGCAAAAAAACAGCACCTGTACAAAAAATATTTTTTTCATTATCATTTAGTCTTTTATAAAAATTTATAAACTCATCATTTCTTTAAATTTCACCGCCTGCCTGCGGCTCACTTCTATTTTTTCACCCCCTTTTAGATCCAGCAACAAACCACCATTAAAGTATGGCTCTACTTTATCTATCATCCGCAGGTTTACAATATGCTTCCTGTTGGCCCGGAAAAATGTTTTTTCATCCAGTCTTTCTTCCAGTGCATTCAGCGATTTTAAAATGAGTGGTTTATTAGTACTGAAAAATACTTTAGCATAGTTACCAACGCTTTCGAATAAACGCACTTCTGAAAGTTTTACAAACCAGCAGCGTTCTCCATCTTTCACAAAAACCTGATCATTCTCAGTTAACATCCCCCTGTTTACACCGGCAATTGCTGCGGCAATTTCTTTCTCTTCTGCCTGTTGTACTTTGTGGAGTGCATCAGCCAGACGCTTCGGTTCTACCGGCTTCATCAGGTAATCCAGGGCATTTACTTCAAAGGCTTTCAAAGCAAATTCATCGTAAGCGGTTGTAAAAATTACATGCGGCGCTCTCTCCAGTTCCAGCAACATATCAAAACCAGTTTTACCAGGCATTTGTATATCCAGAAAAATAAGGTCCGGCATCAGTTGTTCTATCTTCTCAATTCCTTCCTGGGCATTGGCTGCTTCGCCAATAATTTCTACTTCCGGAAAATCGGCCAGCAATTTTTTTAATTCATTTCTTGCAAGCCTTTCATCATCTATAATAATCGCTTTCTGCATTGCTGTTTAAATATTTATTTTTTTACAAAACTATAAAAGATTGGCTACAGGCATAATTATTTTTGATTCTACCACATTGCCTTCGGTATCTTTTATTTCAAACTGTGCTTTTCCCTGATAAAGCAGGTTAAGCCTATCCTGTGTGCTCTTCAATCCAAAACCATCCTTACTTATATTCTGACCATTCAGTGTTCCCGAATTTTGTACCGTTAATACATGGTGGTGATCGTCAAATAAAGAAGTAACACGAATAAATCCACCATCAATTTTTTTGCTGATACCATGCTTTATCGCATTCTCCACCAAAGTCTGCAACATCATTGGCGGTATTGGCTGGTTTAAAGTATCAGGATCAATTTTCATTTCTATTTGAAGCCTTTCTTCAAAACGCATGTGCTCCAATGCCAGGTAATCTTTTACTATATCCAACTCTTGCTGCAGCGGTACTGTTTCTAATTGCTCTGCACGCATACTGCTTCGCAAAATATTACTCAATTCGGTTATAGCCGTTCTTGCCCTACTTGGGTTTTCATCCACTAAGGCACGTATACTATTCAAGGCATTAAAAATAAAATGCGGATTTATATGAGACTTGATAGTTTTTAATTCCAATGATTTCACGGTGGCTTCCAGCCTTAACTTATCAAGTTCTTGTGTACGGTTTCTTTCTACATAATGATAAATGTAATAAGTGAGGTTCCATATCAACACCAGCCAGAGTGCATTAAAACTACTGAGAAAAATTCTTTCCGATTTTGAATATTTCTGAAGTCGCTCAGGATTATATCCCAAAAGAAAATCTATTCCCTCCGTAACAACACCAAACAAAACAGCAAATACCAATGTAAGAATCACAAAATAATATACCTGCGTCTTTATAGGTTTATCAAGTACTCTAAGACTATGAATATTAAGCCTCATTATATGCGTAATTATAAGGCCTGCCAGGCAACCCAGTAATAAACTTGTATAAAAAAGATGTGGAGTCTTACCAAAAGTTGTTACAAAAAAAACGCTGATGGCAATATTTACAGACCAGCCTATTATCTGGCACCACCAATATCTTGAAATATCTTTTAGCATAATCAACTACAAATCTAATAAGCAATATACTTAATAAAAGAGATGTTTTTATTAATGGCTAAATAAGGGTTTAAGAGGTATTGTAAAGAATCGGTTAAACGCTTTGCCATGTAAAAATGGAATGTTACTTTTAAATATAATTTGTAAAAAACAGTAATATTATTTTTAACCAAAAACTACCTTCATGTCAATAAATCTGGTCGAAGCAGTCAAATCTCTCCTTACTCCTGACCTTATAAACAAAGCCGGCAATTATCTTGGCGAAAATGAATCAGGCGTATCAAAAGCTATCAGCGGCATTGTACCTGCAATTTTTACAGGTCTCATTAATAAAGTATCTACCCACGAGGGCGCCAATACAGTAGCTCAAATGGCGCAAGAGCAAAACCACAGCGGTATACAGGATAACATAAGTGCATTATTTGGCAATGATGGCGGTGGTATCATGAACAATGCTTCTAAATTTATTCAAAATTTATTTGGCAATAAATCCGATACAGTAACCTCGTTAATTTCAGAATTTTCTGGTCTTAAGGGAGCATCTTCATCTTCCCTTTTTGCCATGGTTTCTCCATTAATATTATCTTTTTTAGGTAAGCATGCAGCAGCAAATAATATGAATGCCGGCGGACTTGCTGCTTTAGTTACAGACCAGCAACAACATGTTGAAGCCGCTACTCCCGCAGGTTTACAGTTGCAGAGCATTATTGGTACCCCAAAAACTACGGATCATCCAGGCCATACAGAGGCTGATACAGCTTTTGTAGAATCTTCTTCTATGAGCAGTGGAATCAGGTGGTTATTCCCAATCTTACTTTTTGTATTGCTTGCGGCGGCAGCTCTTTATTTTTATAAAGGTTGTAATAATACTACTCCAAGTAATGAGCATGCCACTACAGAAGTAACAGATACTTCTAATACTGAAACCAACCCTGTAGTAACTACAACTGCCGGTTCTGTAGACAGCATGGGCAACTACGTTTATAATCTGGGCAATATGGTTAGTATAGATCTGCCAAACGGTGCCGGTAAATTAGAAGTTGGAGAAAATAGTACAGAAGCAAAACTTGTTCATTTTCTGATGGATAAAAATGCAATGATAGACAGCGCAAAAGGCAATTGGTTTGAGTTTACAAATGTTCGTTTCAACACCGGTAGCTCTACTATTACAGAAGAGTCTATGGGACAATTGAAAAATATGGTTTTGATCGCAAAAGCTTTTCCTGAAGCCAAATTTAAAATTGGTGGCTATACTGATAATACCGGCAGCGAAGACACCAACCTGCGTTTATCTAAAACAAGGGCAGGTGTAGTTGCAGAAAAAATCAAGTCTCTTGGTGCTTCCGGTAGCATTACTGGTTCTGATGGCTACGGTTCTCAGTTCCCGATAGGTGATAATGCTACTACAGAAGGCAAGGCACAAAACCGCAGGGTTTCTGTAAATGTAAAAGCAAAATAATTTTCATTATAAATTTTTAACTGCCGCCCGGGTTTTTGCCTGGGCGGTTTTATTTTTTTGGATACCGGCATTTGTTTTTCATGGCAGCATTGTTGTGTCACTTGCCGACCTTGTCGGCATCCCGATATTACATTTGAATCGGGACTTCAGTATACCATTAGTCAACAAGCTCCACATTTTAAAATTCTTCTTTAAAACATTTGCTATTTTTACAACATGCAGAATCCGAATTTAAATACAGCCGCTGATAAATTAAGCTCCGCTGATAAGGAGTTTGAAAATAATATCCGGCCGGCAGTAATAGCGCAGTTTTCGGGGCAGCAACAAATAATAGAAAACCTGGGAATTTTTATAAAAGCTTCAAAGATGAGGGGTGAGGCGTTGGATCATATTTTATTTCATGGCCCGCCGGGTTTGGGGAAGACAACGCTGAGCAGAATAGTGGCAAATGAAATGGGCGTAAACATAAAAGAAACCAGCGGCCCTGTTATTGAAAAACCGGGCGATCTTGCAGGACTACTTACCAACCTGGAACCGAATGATATTTTATTTATTGATGAGATACATCGCCTGAGTACAGTGGTAGAAGAATACCTCTACGCTGCCATGGAAGATTACCGAATCGATATAATGATTGACAGCGGCCCAAATGCCAGAACAGTACAATTAACTTTAAACCCCTTTACATTAGTTGGTGCAACTACCAGGAGCGGCTTGCTTACAGCACCTTTGCTTAGTAGGTTCGGCATAAAAAGCCGGCTGGAATATTATGATGCAGAAACGCTGAAAAATATTTTACTACGCAGTGCAGAAATTTTAAATACAAAACTCACCAGTGATGCCGCTGCAGAAATTGCAGGAAGAAGCCGTGGTACGCCCCGTATTGCAAATGGATTATTGCGAAGGGTAAGAGATTTTGCACAGGTAATTGGCAATGGCGTTATTGATATGCGCATTACAGAACATGCGCTTAAAGCACTAAATGTAGATGCTTACGGCCTTGATGAAATGGACAACCGTATTCTCACAACTATTATAGATAAATTTAAAGGTGGCCCAGTAGGTATTACTACAATTGCAACAGCAGTAGGTGAAGAGCCTGGAACACTGGAAGAAGTGTACGAACCTTTCTTAATAAAAGAAGGATTTATTATGCGGACAGCACGTGGCCGGGAGGTGACTGAAAAAGCATATAAGCATCTTGGTAAGCTTCACCCTACGGGCGGATCTCAAAACAATTTATTTAATACTTAGCCGAATCAGGCATAAGTTTTAGAATTACTGGTAAAAAAAGAGGCTTCGTAAAAACGAGGGCACT
>JBDSIB010000135.1:0-9314 GCA_039918155.1 Ferruginibacter sp. | reverse complement strand
TGCTGACAATGATTTCTTTAATGTTTCAAAGCTATCGGGTTTAATACGCTGAATCTGCTTAGTGATCTCCGTGATTCCATAGTAGCGGATCATTTCTTTAAACAGTTCAATTGCCTGTGATACTTTTACTACTTCTGTAATGCGGCCAGAATTTTCAATTCCGTTAATGTGTGCATTACCGTTTTCATCAGTCTGCAGTGCTTCTAATATTTTCAACCCATCAAACAATTCATTCACAGTATCCGGCGCCAGGTATTCATATTCTATATGCTGTACCTTATCCATTCTTTTGTCCCTATCTACATATTTCCATGCATTGCGTTCCAGTGCATACATATTATACATAAACCAATAGCCGGGCATCAGTAACAATTTATCATTGGCTACATCATTACTTACCAGACTAAACGGGATAGTGATATTGAGTTCTGCAGGATAATCACCTTTTGCAAGAATAGTGAAGGAAGCAAACTTTGAATTGTGCTTTAAACTCACACACAGGCCCGGCCAAAAGCCACGGCCAGCAATGATCTCACCATCCGGGCTACGGCTATTGTGATTGCTCCCTATGGTAGCCCCTGCGGCAATATTGCTTTGCCCCATTACCAACGCTGCACATAAAAATGAATTATTATGATGCTGCTCATGCGATGGAAAAATAAGTGTGTTTAAAACTTCGCAACAGGAAATAGTAGAGTTGTTTCCTAAAAATGAGTTGATAAGGCGGGCACCATATTTTAATTGAGAATGCGAAGACATCACAAACCTTACTGCCTTTACTCCGTAAAATATTCTGCAACCAAAACCAACAATACCATTCACCAATTCGCAACCTTCACCTACTTGCGATTTGCGGGCAGCATCACTATTGATCGTAACATTTTTTATTTTATTTGCTCCTTTTATATATGCGTCTGATCCTATCCAGGCATCTTTTAAAATGCCACAGTTTTTTATAACGGTTCTTTCGCCGATGTGTCCGTAATATCCTCTTCTCTTATCAAATTTCTTTTCTGTAAAAATTTTAAATTTTTCCATCAATGCAACATCCTCTCTATACTTGCTCCACATATAAGCATCGCCGGGAAGCATGCCGTTAAATGGTAAAATACTTCTGCCGCCATTTTCGTTACACACTTCTACCCAGGTACGGAGGCTTTCATCTTCACCCTCTTTTAAAATGCCGTTACCAAATTTTGAATGACTGGTTGTTGCCACTTCATTTACATTGGCAATCATTACTTCATCCTCAATTATATAATGACTTAAATAATTTACATTGTCTATGCAGATATTATTTCCAAGGTCGCAACTGATAATAGTGCTGTTATATAAACCAACCGGCATGCGGAGGTTATGAAATTCTTTATATAATCCTTCCAGCTTGCCGATGCGTACAAGTCCAAAGAACTTACAATTTTTTACAAGGCCTGCATCAAAATTATTTGATACTAAAATATTGTTCCAGTTGTCAGATGTATTTCTGTTGAGCACAAGTGTCTCTAACTCCGCAGCAGTAAGTGCCCGGTAAGTAATGCCGGATTTATTTTGAAAATTGCGCAGGTAATATTCATCCTCGTTTTTAGGAATGTATTTGTCTTCAATAAAATTATATCCTAATTCTTTTACCGGATGTGTTTGAATAATATTCATACCCCTGACCCCTAACTTTAATTTATAATTAATTAAAAATTTGCAAGATTAAATTTTATAAGCCTGCATAAAAAATAGCTATTAAATTATCTAGAAATCCCCCAGTTCCCCTTTAGGGGCGGAGGGGCTTCTATTATTCTACCGTCACACTTTTTGCAAGATTACGTGGCTTATCTACATCAATACCTTTTGAAATGCCGACATAATAAGACAACAATTGAAGTGGCACAACACTTAATATTGGCGCAATCAATTCATCTGCCGGCGGGATACTAAATACATGATTACTTAGGGTAGGGCTAATAGTATCTCCTTCGGTAATGATTGAGATTATTTTTCCTTTCCGGGCTTTAATTTCCTGCATGTTGCTAATGATTTTCTCGTGATAAAAATCTTTTGTAGCAATAAATACCACGGGTAAATTTTCATCTACCAAAGCAATCGGGCCATGTTTCATTTCTGCAGCCGGATAACCTTCGGCATGTATGTATGAAATTTCTTTTAGTTTTAATGCGCCTTCCAAAGCAATGGGGAAATTATATCCTCTGCCGAGGAATAAAAAATCGGTGGCGTTTTTATAAATAGCTGCGATCTTTTTTATTTCATCTGCATTTTTTAAAATGGCATCTACTTTTTCCGGCACATCTTCCAGTTCAATTAATAATGCCTTATATCTTTCCGGTGTAATTGTACCTTTTACAATTGCCATTTTTAATGCCATCAGCATTAATACGGCAAGTTGCCCTGTAAATGCTTTGGTAGACGCTACGCCAATTTCGGGACCGGCATGCGTATAAGCACCCGCATGTGAAATGCGTGCAATGGAAGAGCCAACAGCATTTACAACACCAAAAATAAAGGCGCCGTTTTCTTTTGCTTTTTCCAAGGCAACAAGGGTATCTGCAGTTTCACCACTTTGTGATATGGCAATGATGACATCCCCTTGGTTCACTATTGGGTTTCTATAACGAAATTCGGAAGCATATTCAACTTCTACCGGTATGCGGCAAAGTTCTTCTATAATATATTCTGCCACCAAACCTGCATGCCAACTGGTTCCGCAGGCAATTATCATGATGCGGTTAGCATTTATTAACTGATCAATATGCTGATCAATACCGCCCATGGTTATAGTGCCGGCTTCTGCGTCTAACCTGCCACGTAAGCAATCATAAATAGTACTGGGCTGTTCAAAAATTTCTTTCAACATGAAATGTTCGTAGCCGCCTTTTTCAATCGCCGCCAGTTCCATATCAAGCTTGGTAATGTATGGAGTGATCTTTTCGTTACCGAGATTTTTTAAAATAAGTTCATCAGGCCTTACAATGGCAAGCTCATAATCATTTACATACACCACTTCTTTTGTGTATTCTATTATTGGTGAAGCATCACTTGCTAAAAAATGTTCGCCTTTGCCAATACCGATCACCAACGGGCTGCCTTTTCTTGCTGCAATAATTGTTTCAGGATCACTGCTATCCATTAATAAAATACAATAAGCACCAGAAACTCTTTTTAAAGCAATGCGTAAAGCTTCTTCAAGCGTGCAGTCGTTATTGCTCTGAATATCCTCTACAAAATTTAATAAAACTTCCGTGTCAGTATCACTGGTAAAATGATACCCTTTCTTTTCCAGTTCTGTTTTTAGCTGAGCATAATTTTCTATAATTCCATTGTGTATCATTGAAAACCTGCCATTGGCAGATGTATGCGGATGAGCATTCCGGTCACTTGGCTCGCCATGCGTAGCCCAGCGGGTATGCCCTATACCGATGTTTGATGCAAGATCTTTACCAATAACATATTCCTCCAGCTCGGCAACTTTGCCCTTTTTTTTATAAACATTCAGTTTACCACTGTGTAACAATGCCACGCCACTACTATCGTATCCACGGTATTCTAATCTTTTTAAACCTTTTATAATTACCGGGTATGCCTGTCTTGGCCCTGTATATCCTACTATTCCACACATATATTATAGTGATTTATTTATTAAAATTTATTTGCAATATTATCGAAAATATTGGCTGAAAGCGAACTTTGGCTGCTTTAAACATTATATTAGCAAAAGAAAGCCTGATAATTAAATCCCTTTGATATGCTTGTTTTTAAAAGATTTTTTATTGCACTGACCCTGGTTTTTACAACGTTTGTATCTTATTCACAAAAATGCAAACAAACTTTTTATATTGTACGGCATGCAGAGAAGGATACCGGTAGCGATCCTTCATTATCAGCCCCAGGTAAAATCAGGGCTGGTGACTTATACAGAACTTTAAAAAATAAGAATATTGACATCATTTATGCAACAAAATATAAGCGAACACAAATGACTGGTGATTCACTTAAAATTTACCAACAGGTGAAAATGCTGATATACCCTGCTGATACAACTGGCGAAGGGCTTGTTCAGAAAATAGAAAACGAAAATGAAACAGGTAAAAATATCCTGATCATCGGTCATAGTAATACTATACTACCAACAATTAAGAGATTGGGGGTAAAGAATATTAGTGTGAATGATATACAGGATGATGAATATGATTATCTATTTATAATTAGGTACAAAAAAAATAAGGCTATTTTAAAGGTAGAAAAGTATGGCGCAAAGCAAGTTAATATGACGCAGCAAAACAAAATGAATCCTTTACAATAATATCCCTTTCAAAAAGAAAAAAGCAACAGAGAAATAAATAATAAGTCCTGTGACATCTACCAATGTTGCAACAAAAGGTGCAGAACTTACAGCAGGATCAGCACCGAGCTTTTTTAAAACCAATGGCAGCATAGAACCGGTAACAGAACCCCAAAGTACCACACCTATTAAAGATATACCTACGCTCATTGCAATCAGCATCCAGTGAACGCCATACAGATCCTGCATAATACCATGAGTCATTAAATAATGCCAAAGGCAAATACGAAGAAATCCTATTATCCCTAAAATGCATCCCAATGAAAAACCACTGAATATTTCACGGCGCATTACCCGCCACCAATCTGCCAGTGTAACTTCTCCAACTGCCATTGCCTGGATAATAAGGGTGGATGCCTGCGAGCCACTGTTACCGCCACTTGAAGCTATCAACGGCATGAACATTACCAATACAGTTGCTTTGGCAATTTCATCATTAAAATATGCCAAAGCAGAAGCAGTAAGAAATTCTCCCAAAAATAAAACGATCAACCAGCCGGCACGTTTTTTTAGTAGTTGAAAAATAGGAGTATCCAGGTAAGGTTCATCCAATGCTTCTGTACCACCCATCTTCTGCATATCTTCACTAAACTCTTCCTGCGCTACCCAAAGGATATCATCAATAGTGATGATGCCCAACAGGATATTATTATCATCAGTAACGGGTAAGGCTACCCGATTATTCATTTTAAAAATATCACTTGCTATTTCCTGGTCGTCGTGTACGTTTAATGAAATGTAACGGCTATCCATCATATCACTAACCTTTACATCTGGTGCAGCAAGTATAAAATCTTTTATTCGTATATCATCTATCAGTTCGCCCTGGTCGTTAATTATATAAATTACATCAATGGTTTCTGAATTGGTACCAAAATGCCTGATAGTTTGCAATACTTCATTTACAGTATTGTATTCATATACATATACATAGTCAGGTGTCATCAGTCTGCCCACACTATTCTCGGGGTAACCTAGTAATTCTAATGTGATCTTTCTTTCTTCCGGGTTCAGGGTTTTAATTAATTCTCTTACTGTACCAGTAGGTAATTCTTCAAAAAAATCCACCCTGTCATCTGGTGGTAATTCATTCAGTAACTCTGCGGATTTATAAGGGGGAAGATTTTTAATGATTGTTTTCTGCTCTCCCAAATCAAGGATCTTAAATACACTTGCAGCCCTGTGAATTTCTAAAAGACTGATGATCTGTGTTTCAGCATCAGGATTTTCATAAATAAGATTAGCTACATCGCTAATATTCAGGTTGTTTAAAAACTCCCGGATGCTGGTTTTATCCTGGAAAGCCATCGCTTCCTCAAACTGCTGCTGTAATGGTATTTCTTCTATTTCCAAAGACATCAGGGCAATGTATTATTTTCGTTTTAAAGAACCGCAATTTAGCTTTTTTAATTTTAATTACTTGTTATGATAATGCATTCTTTATATGTTACTAAAACTGAAAAAAAGGGGAGAGGTATTTTTACAAATAAAAAAATTGCTGCCGGTACCGTGGTAGAAATAAGCCCAGTAATAGTAATGGAGAAAACTGATCGCTCCCACCTTGATAAAACACTTTTACATGATTATATTTTTGAATGGGGTCTTAAAAAAAATCAATGCTGTATGGCGCTGGGCTTTATTCCAATTTACAATCATTCTTATAAAAGCAACTGTGAATATTTTATGGATTTTGAAGAAGAATCCATTTTTGTAAAAACGGTTCGGCTAATAAAAGAAGGAGAGGAGCTTACTATAAATTACAATGGTGATTGGAATGATGAGGCTAAAGTATGGTTCGATGTTTTGTAAAATAAAGCAGATAAAAAAGGCTGCCCTTTCAGACAGCCTTCCTCTATAATTTTAAACACTATTTACTGTTATCCTCAAATTCTTTTCTTATAATATTCAATGCGCCACCAGCTTTAAACCATTCTATCTGCTGTTCATTATAAGTATGATTTACCTGTATCACATCTGATGTGCCATCAGCATGATGAAGAAAGATGCCTAAAGATTTATTCGGAGCAAATTCTGTCAGTCCAATGATGTCAATTGTATCATCTTCACAGATCTTATCATAATCTTCTTTATTTACAAAAGTAAGACCCAGCATGCCTTGCTTTTTTAAATTGGTTTCGTGTATACGTGCAAACGATTTTACCAAGACTGCTCTTACTCCCAAATGCCTTGGCTCCATCGCCGCATGCTCTCTTGAGGAACCTTCACCGTAATTTTCATCACCGACCACTATCGTGCCTACCCCTGCGGCTTTGTAAGCTCTCTGCGTATTAGGTACAGTTCCATATTCACCGGTCAATTGATTTTTTACAGAATCCGTTTTTTCATTAAAATAGTTAACAGCACCTATCAGCATGTTATTACTGATATTATCAAGATGCCCTCGGAATTTCAACCATGGACCCGCCATACTGATATGATCTGTAGTACATTTCCCTTTAGCTTTTATAAGAAGTCTTAATCCCTTAAGATCGGTGCCTTCCCAGGCTGCGAACGGATCAAGAAGTTGTAAGCGTTTGCTTGTAGGAGAGACCATTACCTGTACGTCACTTCCATCTTCTGCCGGCTTTTGAAAACCCGGATCATCTACTGCAAACCCTCTTGGAGGTAATTCAAAGCCTGTTGGGGGATCAAGCTTCACGCTTTCGCCTTTATCATTTATCAAAGTATCAGTAAGCGGATTAAAATCCAGCGAACCCGCGATGGCCATAGCTGTAACAATTTCGGGACTACCGACAAATGCAAAAGTGTTTGGATTACCATCTGCACGCTTTGCAAAATTTCGGTTGAAAGAATGAACGATCGTATTCTTTTCAGCTTTTTCTGCACCAACCCTCGCCCACATACCTATACAAGGACCACAAGCATTTGCAAAAACTGTAGCACCGATATTATTAAACACATCTAAAAAACCATCTCTTTCTATGGTAAAACGTACCTGCTCACTACCAGGGGTAATCGTAAATTCAGAATTTAATTTGAGACCTTTTTCTTTTACCTGGCGGGCTAAGCTTACTGCACGGCTTATATCTTCATAAGAAGAATTTGTACAACTTCCTATCAATCCAACTTCAATTTTTGTAGGCCATCCGTTAGCTGCTGCAGCTTCTTTCATTTTAGAAATTGGCGTTGCCAAATCGGGAGTGAACGGGCCGTTCAAATGTGGTTCCAGTGTGCTAAGGTCTAATTCAATTACCTGGTCAAAATATGCTTCTGGGTTTGCGTATACCTCTGCATCACCAGTTAAATGTTCTTTTATTTTATCAGCTTCTGCAGCAATATCTTCCCTGCCTGTTGCAGTTAAATAGCGGCTCATACTTTCATCATACCCGAAAGTTGATGTAGTAGCACCTATTTCTGCACCCATGTTACAAATTGTACCTTTACCTGTACAACTCATACTGGTTGCGCCTTCGCCAAAATATTCAACCACTGCACCCGTACCGCCTTTTACAGTAAGTATACCGGCTACTTTTAATATTACATCTTTAGGAGCCAGCCAGCCGCTAAGCTTTCCCGTTAGTTTTATACCAATCAGCTTTGGCATTTTCAATTCCCATGCAAGTCCTGCCATTACATCACACGCATCTGCACCACCAACCCCTATCGCAATCATTCCTAAGCCGCCGGCGTTTACCGTATGACTATCTGTTCCAATCATCATTCCACCGGGGAATGCATAATTTTCTAAAACTACCTGGTGAATAATACCTGCACCCGGTTTCCAGAAACCAATGCCATATTTATTACTTACAGAAGCTAAAAAGTCATATACCTCACTGCTTTCATGTACTGCTCTGTCCAGATCTATTGAGCTACTTACTTTTGCTTCAATTAAATGATCGCAATGTACGGTAGAAGGAACAGCGACTTTAGTTCTGCCTGATTGCATAAATTGCAGCAAAGCCATCTGCGCTGTTGCATCCTGCATGGCCACTCTATCCGGTGCAAAATCCACATAGGATTTTCCTCTTTCATAAAAAGTGGTAGCCGGGCCCTGCCAAAGGTGAGCATATAATATTTTTTCAGTCAGTGTTAAAGGCTTACCAACTACTTTACGGGCTGCTTCAATGCGATTTCCAAAATCTGCATAAAGTTTCTTGATCATTTCAATGTCGAAGGCCATGAGATGCTGTTTAATATGAATAATGCGGTTCTATGGAATATTTAAGTTCAAAATCAAGGGAAATAAGGGCTATGAACCATGAACTATTGCCATGAACTTTTGAGAATGCAAAATTAACGAAATTGCCGCAAGGATGTGATTAAAAAAAAGAGTATTTTTAAACACGCTTTAATATTTTTGTATTATGAATCGTTTTAAACGTTTTATTGAATGGCATGTGTTTGGGGTATGCTCCGCCATCGGCGAAAAAATGGGCATATCTACTTTCTCCATCCGTAAATATTTTATTTACATTTCTTTTATTACAATGGGCTCACCCATTATCATTTATTTCTTTATTGCTTTCTGGATGAATGTGAAACGATATATTTTTAATGCAAGAAGAAACCCGGCCCGATATCTCTGATTTCTATCCATCTATCCATTTTACTTTTTCTTCCAAAGATTTTCTTTTTGCCGGCGCAGATGGCGTTGCGACATAACCTATGTAAAAAAAACCAAGCAGTTTATCATCCTCGCCTAATTCAAAAAAATATTTTGCCTCCGGCAGATAAGTAATGCCGCCTGAAGTCCAGTAGCCGCCAAGGTTATAAGCTGCAAGGGAGAGGTAAATATTTTCTGCAGCACAGGCCACGGCTTCTACGTCTTCTATTTCAGGAATGCGTTTTGTAGTTGTTCTTCTCATTCCTAAAGAAATAATATGTGAAGCAAGCAAAGGTGTCCGTTGAAGTTTTTCATATTTCTTCTGCGTGAAATTATCACCAGCACTTTGCTTGTACAATTCACTTTGAAACGCTGCAAACTTTTTTAATCCTTCGCCTG
>JBDSIB010000134.1:0-21197 GCA_039918155.1 Ferruginibacter sp. | reverse complement strand
TGTTTTTTAAAATGTCATTGCTGACATTTTTTCCAACCTGGTTTTTAATGGCCCGTATATCCGCTGTGTCCCGGTATTCCTTAAGGTTCCCCACTACCATATGTTGTGCAAAGACTATCACAACTCTTCGCCTGTCTTTAAAGGAATTCTGTGCAAAACTATTTACACTATAGATAAGCAAAAGAAAAAAAGATAGCTGTTTCATTAGAACTTTTAATAAAGATAGGGCGGTTGCCACGTAGGTTGATACCCATAGAAGGGTATTTTTGCCATGGCCTTGGCTTTGACCAGCGGTGAAACCCTCAATGCCTGTTGCTAAACGAACTTACTTATTTTAATTATGGCGCTAAGTTTTTTGGAGAACACTTTAATCACTCTGATATGCCTTTGGCACAAGCCGGAATGGCGGAAACACCTCACCTACGGCGGAAAAAGGTTTTGTTATAGAAATCAATGACGGACAATCCTACTTCCGGGCGTAAAAAATATATGATATAGTATTCCAAAACTCGGCGGACCGTCAGAAGTATAAATACTTTTAGTAAAATTATTTTATGGTTAGAGCATAATTGTAGTAAAAGGCTCGTGTCCACCCGACCCTAAACCGAAGGATGCGTCACTTTCAAATCTCCATTTTCTTAAACCATTTTTTTGCATTCGGTCTCCGGTGCGGACATCCGGGCCAGCAACAGGGTTGCCGTTTTCCTTCTTTCAGATCTTCTATCATCCGTTCAACATGTTCTACTCTCGTTTCACTTTTTTTAACGATGGTAACCCAGCAGATCCATTCATTGCGTTGAATAGGCGTAAGGTTATTCCATTTTACAATAATATCGGCATCAGATACCAATGCTTTTTGCATATCATCCGGCACTTCATGCAGAATACCATCGGAAATTTTAATTGCCATTTTTTATTTTTTAGCTTTTTCTGCCACAACCCATTTCACTGATCTTTTTATCAATGCCATTGTAACGGTTGTAGAAAAAATAAATTTCTAGTTTACCATTAGCATTTACGGTTGCCTAAATTTAAAACAAACTGGTTGAAGTTCGTTATCCCGTTAGTTTAAAACAGGCGTGGCGGCTATTTTTTATAAATATAGAAGACAGGTAGAGGTTAAGGCGTGGCACACACAACGATGTTGATACTTCCCCGCCAACTACAAAATTATTTTACTAATTTAAATGAAATGTTTGTCTCATTGCTTTTAGCATTCCCGGGGTTGACCATTGGCCAGGTACTATCATGCGGCGGATGGTGTAGAGCGGTTCGGTAGAATCTCTTTTGGTAGAAAGAATAAATGCCATTTTATAATCCCTCTTTTTTAATTCAGGTATGGCAGCCTGGTTCCACAAACCGAAAGGATAAGCAAAATATTTTACGGGTTTACCGGTTATTTTTTCCAGCCTTATTCTTGGTTTTACTAATTGTATGTCCCAATCATCGCCGGTATATTTTGTAACCATATGATGGTCCCAGGTATGTTCTTCAATTTGATGCCCACTATCTGATAATTCTTTTATTTGGCTTTCACTCATGTATCGTGGACGGTTGATGGAAATACTCATTATAAAATAAACGCCCTTAAAATTATATTTATTCATTTCAGTTGCGCCAACTGTAAATTGTTCCAGGTCGGTATCATCAAAAGTTAACATTACCGGCTTTGCAGGCAGTGGTTTACCATATACCAGGTATTCATAAAGTTGATCAGGTAAAATTGTTTCATAACCACTATCCTTAAGCGCTTTCATTTGAGCTGCAAATTGTTCCGGCGATACGGAATAACTTTTCATTGTTTCACTTTCATTTTTTGCAGGGCGTATATGATGATAACATAGAACCGGCACTTCTTTTCTTGAAAGAATAGTTTCAACATCTACCATAGGACTTTGTTTAGCAGGTTCGCTGCTGTCATTTTTGCCATCGGCTTTACCAGTTTCTTTTTTAGCAGGGGTAGAGCAGGAAGCTATTAAAAATGTTGCAGCTATAAATAGAAAGGCTTTAAACTTCATTTTAAAAATGTAATTTATTTTTTGATTATTGATATTGGATATAGATAGGCTTGGGAATGAATTTTGCCAATTCTTCCGGGGTGTACATGATATCTTTTTTAATATCATTTTTGTAAAATAATTTAAAACCTGTAAATCCCACAGGCTCCTTATAAATGTAGCGCAGGTATGTGGAGCGTTTTAATATACGGTCGCCCCATCCATCCATGTCCATCACTATCTGCACTTCCGGTACTTTTTTTATGTTTTGATAATTAGTCACCATGCCTTGTGTAAAGCGGTGTACTATTAAAATTTTTGGAGGAAGATTATATTTTTTCACAAGCCCCGCCAGGTAATCAATGGCGTCGTTAATATCAGATGCATCCATGGTGCCGATCCTTGTGCCGGGAACGTTGCCAAACTTCATCGAGAACTCCGGGTCAATTCCTAAATGAACATTGGGAAGTTGTAAATATTTTTCCAGCGTCGGCACTTCTTTTTTTACTGTGCTAAAGCCAACCTGTACATCTACAAAAACAAGCGCCTTAATTTGTTTTGCCCAATCCATAATGGTATCTATCTGGTGAAACGGCATTCTCATCCTGTGCATGCCATCGGCACCAGGGCTGCCCTGTGCGGTAATGGCAATGTAATGAAGAGCAGGAATAACGGGCAACGTAGTATCGGCAGCTTTCCACCTGCTTATTTCATAAAATAATTTTTTAAACATCGAGTCTTTTGGTATCTCACCCAAAATGCCCATGCGTTTTGAATAAAGATTACCATAAAAAGCAACAATCCTGCTATAGGGTAAAATGGCGCCAGCCAGGGGGTAGGGTGCTTTAACCGGCCACTTAAAAGTAGTATCGCCATTGCTTAAAACCATCAATAACCTATTATACTCAACGGTATCAATTGGTTTTAGCGCCGCACCGTCTTTATTTACAGCATCTGTTCCTGCAGTAACTTTTTCTTTTTCAGAATGTACTCCGTTACAGCCGGTAGTTAAAAAATATGTAAACAGTATCGCAACAATGGGAGAGAAACGTAAAAGGGTTTTCATAGGCGCAAAGATATTCAAAAAAAGAAGCAATGGTTTAAGACTTATCAAATATTTCACTTTTGCCAGGGTGATAAACCATTTTCAATTTAGGTCAGTCGCTTGCACCCGCATACAATGATCAGCATTTGTCCGCCGCCCGGCTAATACTTGCCTGCCGTTAGGCAGGTCTTTTTGTAAGCCGCCCTCAAAAAGCCCTGACACAAAAAGGATATCCGCCTAAGCGGCGCAGCCCGTCAGTAGGAGAGCTTTGATTGGACTAGCATCAGAAGTGATGTTTTTTTGTGAAATTATTTTAGGGTGGGGTTGATAGTAGTGAGCTCTTTTGCATTTAGCAGCCGTATCATAATAAGTACAAACGAGAATTGTTATAGGAAAGCTACACTTTCGTGATATTTTTTGGTTTTAAGTAAACTACTTTTATTTTATTCATTTTGTGAAGATTAATAATTTTTACCGATGTGTATCTGAAGTGAAATATTTATTTAACTACACAACTGGAATTTTTGCTTTTATATAAAACTGGCTTTTATGAAAAAAATTCTTACCTGCATATCGTTTCTTGCTGCTGCTTTCCTCTTTAATTCCTGTACAAAAACAGAATCTGATTTTACCCTGGCTGTACCCGAATCCATCACTATTAAAGCTGACGCCACAGAAGTGATCGCAGGAAATTCCATAACTTTTACAGTAACGTCTTCCCTCAATAATAACGCAATTGTTACAGGCCAAAGCAGTTTGTATGTAAATGGAACTTTAATAGCCGGCAATACTTATACTTTTACTTCAGAAGGTAATTACTTAGTAAATGCATCCAAAGGCACTTTAAATTCAAATATTATTTCTATAAAAGTTACTCCGGCTACATCTTCTGCAACAAGGTTTGTTAACAGGGTATTGGTTGAAGAGTTTTCGGGAACCTGGTGCGGTAACTGCCCTGCTATTCTGTATGGCGTTGATTTGTTGAAACAGCAAACAGATAAATCAATAGTGGTAAGTGTACATCTGTTTAATGATGATCCATATATTACTTCACAGGGAAATACACTCGCAGCAAACCTGGGCGTTACCGGAGTGCCTGCCGGAAAAATAAACCGTACTGTTAATTGGGATGGATTGCAATATCAACATGTGAACCAGGTAACTGATCAGATCAAGGCTTCAGAAACATTAGGGCTGGGCATAAGCTCTACGCTTAGCGGTAGCAATTTAAATGCATCCATAACGGTTTCATACGCACAAACATTAAGCGGAGATGCAAAGCTTACCCTTTATCTTGTAGAAGATAAATTGATTTACACACAAAGAAATTATTCATCTACATTATACGCCGGCCAGGCCTCTATTCCAAACTTTGAATATAATGGAGTAATAAGAGCAATTGTTTCCACCCTGGCAGGTGATGCTGTTGCAAACACTGGTACAGCAGTACAAAAAAATTATTCAGTTTCACTTCCAAATAACATAACAGATATTGGCAACTTAAGGTTAGTTGCTTTTATAACAAATAGTACGGGCATAGTTATAAATGCCCAGGAAGCTAAAGTGGGCACTATAAAAAGCCTGGAAAAACTATAATATACCACAGTCAATATACATGTGCTTTTGCAAAGCCTGTGTTTATAAAATGTAATATTCTAAAAGCAGACAATGAAAAGAAAATCAATTATTGCCTTATGCTTTTTCATATATAGCCTTACTGCTGCTGCACAGCAAATACCTGATCTTAAACTTGATAACCTGGATGGTACCACTATTAACCTTGCTATTTTAAACAATCAAATTTCAAAAGTAACCTTACTATCATTCTGGGCTACCTGGTGCATTCCCTGCATTAATGAACTATCTGCCATCAATGATAATTTGCCTGACTGGAAAAAGAAACATCAATTTGATTTTTACGCCGTATCGGTAGATGACAGCAGAACAATCAGCCGGGTAAAGCCTTTGGTAAATGGCAAAAATTGGGACTTCGCTGTTTTGTTAGATAAGAACCAGGAATTAAAAAGACAGCTCAACGTAATGAATGTTCCTTATACCATTATTGTAAAAGAAGGTAAAATAATTTACCGCCATTCCGGTTTTGTTTTTGGAGATGAAGATGAGTTATTAAAAATTATAAAGGATAATCAGTAAGAGAGGTATTTTAAAAAAATATTTATTATTGGTTGTTTGGCAACGGTTACCTTTAATAGCAGTGCACAGTTGAGTGGCGGAATTGAATCAAATTCATCCTGGTATATTGATGACAAAAAAATAAAACTGGAGCAAATAGAAGCTGAAAACAGGAAAAGGACAAATACTTATCTGCGTTTAGATTACAGGTATAAAAATTTTACAGCGGGGTTGCAGGCAGAATCTTACGAGCCCAGAGCCTTACTAAATTATTCTCCCAATTTTAAAGGAACCAACCTGGGTACTTATTATGTAGATTATAAAAACGACAGTGCCCGTTTACAGGTTACGCTTGGCCATTTTTATGATCAGTTTGGCAGCGGCTTAGTGTTTAGATCCTGGGAAGACCGGCAGTTAGGAATTGCTAATTCAATTGCAGGAGCAAGAGTAAAATATGCACCCATAAAAACCCTGCAGCTAACAGCGCTTTATGGAAAGCAACGCAATGGCCTTGGGTTTGATTTTACTGAAGGCAGCACTTTAGGCCTCAACGGGGAGTTGGATCTTTCAACAATTTTAAAAGCCAGGAAAATAAATTACAATATTGGTCTCAGTTATGTGAACCGTTTTGAGAAGTCAGACAATAACAAACTTTCAGCTTCAACATATCTCACATCGGTAAGGAGCAAAATACAAAAAGCTGCATTTAGTGCAGAAGCAGAATATGCTTTTAAATCAAAAGATGCATTGGTAGAATTTGGAAATGTAAAGCCTGAGTTACAGTTTGATGGAGATGCATATCTTTTAAATGCAGGCTATTCAAAAAAAGGATTGGGAATAAATGTAACTATGAGGCGTTTGGAAAATTTTGATCTCTATTCGCAAAGAGATCTTGCAGGAAATGTATACAATCAAGGCGTTGAAAATTATATACCGGCACTTACCAAACAATACGATTATAGCCTTACCAATATATATGTGTACCAGGCACAGCCAGGTCTCAGTTTTGAGAACGGCAGAAATAAAGCAGGCGAGATCGGCGGCCAGGTAGATATTATTTATCAATTTAAAAAAGAGACAACGCTTGGCGGAAAATACGGAACTAATGTTTCTGTAAACTTTTCCCAATGGCACGGCCTTAGAGGATTGTATGATGCAGACAGCCGGAGATACAAGGCAGATAAATTTGCTTTTGGAGAAAAATATTATCGTGATGTAAGCCTGGAGATCAGAAAAAAATGGAGTAAAAAATTACTTTCAGTATTTACTTTTCTTAATCAATATTATAATGCAAAGTTTGTGGAAGAAACCACCGGTAAAGTAAATGCAAACACAGCAGTTATAGAAAATACACTACGGTTAGGCAAGCGCAATTCTGTAAGGTGGGAGTTGCAACATCAGTGGGCAAATGGTGAATTTAAAAACTGGGCAGCATCGCAACTGGAATTTAATTTAGGCCAGCAGTGGTCCTTTTTTGCAATTGATCTATATAATTACGGCAACCAGGACGAAAATGATCAGCTTCATTTTTATAACTTTGGTGCGGCATTTAAAAAAAATGCATTAAGGGTGCAGCTTAATTACGGAAGGCAGCGTGGGGGGCTCGTTTGTGTTGGTGGTATATGCCGCTATGTGCCACAAAGCGCCGGGCTTAATGCAGCCTTTAATTTTAGTTTTTAGGGAGCTTTAAATTAGGATATCCTTTTCGTCATGGCTGGTGCCCAGGAAATATTTTTAGCTTACTGTTATAAATAGTAAATCAAATTCAGGCGCTTTCACCCCCATACAATAATCAGCATTTGTCCGCCGCCCGGCTACTACTTGCCTGCCGTTATGCAGGTCTTTTTGTAAGCCGCCCGCAAAAAACGCCCTGATACAAAAAGGATATCCGCCTAAGCAGCGCATCCCGTCAGCAGTAGAGCTTTGATTGAACGATCATTAGCAGTGTCATCCCAATCCTCGGCCACCGGTTAAAAGAGCATACCCTGCAGGCCATATTTTTCTTATGATTAAACCAATGCCCATACAAAAGAGTATAATTAAAGGGGCTAAGAAAATAAATGTAAATATCCTGTAATTGGTAAAGTGGTTTTCATAAGTAAATACTTTGTCTATTACCAGGGCTACAAATGGTGCATGTAAAACATAAATGATAAAAGAAAAAGCAGTAGCCCATACAAACCATTTGCGGTTCATAAAATATCTTACAAATCTGTCCAGGCCAAACCAAACCGCTATTACGCCACTTAATTCTGTCAACTTATGCAGCAACGTCAACGTTGGATATATTGCATTGCCTAAAATTGTTTCGCCGTTAAAAGCCAGCCAGGTCTTTATAACGGCAAAAATTATAAATAAAATTCCCCAGGGTAATGGGTTGAGCAAACGATTTGGTTTGTCAATATCAAAACTTGTTTTCTGTATCCAGATGCCTAAGGAGAAAAATAATAAACCTTCGCCTTCTATCAATACAAAACTAAATGTGCCTAACCATAACAATATTGCAATAGGAAAAAATATCCATTTTATAATTTTATCCGTAACACACCGTCTTAATAAAGGATAGATAATATTATAAACCAGCAAGGCCGAAATAAACCATAACTGGTAACTCACCGGAAAAAAAAGCCACCTTGCTGCTAGTTCATACCAATAATAATTATGGATCAACATCCGGCTGTTGTCTATCTGTGCAAGCCCTGAAGACGCTACCATTGCCCGGCTTGCAGGTAAAAATTCCATCAAATAAATTAATAATAAACCGGCAGCACTCCATATAAGATATGGAATAAGTAAGGTAACCAAACGTTTACGGGTACGGGCTTTATAAGGTTTGTAATCTTTAATTGCATATAAATAACCAGACATGAGAAATAATAAAGGAATAATAAACCGAAAAATTCCGTTCGTAAGAAAGTATTCTGTAAAACTTGTGAAGGTAAGTGGTTCATTTACAATTGTCCAGGGCTGTAAATACCGTTCGTGCAAATTGTAGCTATGCACAAATACTACCAGTACCATTGAAACAAACAACCAAAACTTAAATTTTTGACTGGCGAAGCCGGATATCATGAAAAGTATTTTATTTCAAGCTTAAATATACATTACCTCAGGCATCTATCTTTTGCATTCGCTCCGTTCGCAGTCCTGGGCAAGTGTTCCGCAGGGTTAATTGTGCTTTTTCGATGCCCGGGCTCATTAAAAAAAGATATCCGCCTAAGCGGAGCAGCCCGTCATCAGCAGAGCGTTGATGGGACAGGCATTAGAAGTTGTATTTTTTTTATAAAATTATTTTTAGGCTGAGGAGTTAATGGTGGAGAAGCTGTTGTGGAAATCCTGGCCTGGGTTGGCAGATGGAAACTATTCCTTGACCAGCTATTTTATTTTTTGCCAAATTTCGTCAAAAACATAATTATCATATCCGCCTTTTATATGCCATTTGTCTCCGCTTATTTCGTAAGTGAACTTAGCGATCATTGGATATTTATTTCCTGTACCAGTAGCATACATAATTATTTCTGAATAAGTATTCCCTTCCACTTTTATTGTCCCGGCTCCCGCATGTCCTACATCACCTGTAGTTATATCTTTGGAGAATACTGCAAAATGTGTGGGAGTGACGATTTTTATAGACTCACTTTTGGTCATGTCATCAGTAGCTGTAGTATCCGAATAAGTCATAGTGCCCGAAATCAGCTTCCAGGTTCCAACCAGCGGTGCTATTTTTTGACTAATACCTGCAAAAGCAGCTATTAAAAAAGTAATAACAAGAAAGGATTTAAGTTTCATTGTGTAAAAGTTTATAGATTAAGATGCATTAATTTTATTTACAATATAAAGTTTACTTTGATTAAATGCAAGTACTAATTTTGATTGAGGCACATCCAGGTAAAAAGAACAAGAATTAACGATAAGATAGAGCGCATTTTAAAATTGCGATCCATTGGCAATCCGGAGTAAGTCTTCCGCAGGATCACTTGTGCCTTTTTTATCAGCCAGTCTGCGACTGGAATTAGGACTGCAAATGTTCTATGGGTATTCTGCCGTTAATTGAATACAATAGCCTATTCCATTGTTGTAGAAATAATCGATGTTCAGGCTGTTGTGCCAAAACACTTTCGCCAATATATTTTTTTTTAATTGCTTACTAAATGGAAAAAGATGGAAAGAACAGACAAGGACTTTGCAGGAAACAAAAAGTTTTCACCGCCTTAAAAAAAAGAAGCCGGAGTATAAACTCCAGCCGTTTTTTAATCCGTACCCTATGAAAACTTTGAACAAGGTAAGAAATATTTTTTTACATATCCAAATAAAATTTTTCGGCTATTTTTTTTAGGTGAAATATCAGAAATGGTATGCATTTTATCCGGGAGCCTGAGTGCCCCACGAAATGAACCAAGGCATCTATCATAAAGTAATTAATAAGAAATATTTCTGTAATGCCCCTATGACCTGCAAAAGCAAAATGGAGTTACTTAAGTTTAGTATATTTGAATACTATGAGAGTAAGTATAATTTCAATATTTTTTGTTCTCACAAAATTTGCGGTTGCCCAGGACTCTACTACCATTTTTATTGCAGCCGGGCAAGCTCCTTCTGAAATGTTGACCTTTCAGAAAATATTTAAATACCCGCATTTTATAGAGGGTAATATTTTTTTTAAAGATGGTAGTACAACGAATGCTCCTTTAAATTATAATTACCTGTTGGGTGAAATAATGTTTATCTCTCCAAAAAGCGATACGTTGGCAATTGCCAAAAATCAAATGTCAAATTTAAAGACGGTGATCATAGGCTCCGATACGTTCTTGTACTTACATCAGTATGTTGAACTTGTAACTCAAAACCAGCCTTGCAAATTATTGCAAAGCCAGCGGTTTAAAGTTATTAGACGTGAGAAAATAGGAGCGTATAACCAGCCTTCAGCTACCACAGCTATTGATTCTTATGAAACATTTAGTCCTACATATGGTGTTCCGGAGATCAACCTCAAAATTAGAGAGAATATCACGTTGTCATTAAGAACAAATTATTATTTTGGCAATGATAATAATTTGCTTTTGCCCGCAAACAGGAAAAATATTTATAAAGTCTACCCACAAAAAAAAGGGCTCATTGATGCATATTTAAATGCAAATACTGTGAATTATAACTCCGGCAATGATCTTATAAAATTATTTACTTACCTGGGGCAAGACACTCCTTGATACTTTATGTTTTGCTATGCCTGAACTGAGAAATACCGTTTCCGGTAAATGTTCTTTGGCTAAAGATGATGTATCTTATTTTTATTCTTCAGCAGCATTTTTGTGAATATGGGATTGATGAGCCGATAGCTATCAGGTTCGGCTTTTTAAATAACTTGTATAGTGTGTTTGATGGAGCCCGGGCTGAGATACGTTTTTTTTAACTGTTGCAGGTTTAAATTATGGGAGCCTGCAGCCTTTAAAGGAAGTTGGATTATTCATCAGTCATATATACCTTCTTTAATTCACTTAGTTCCAAAATATTTTTTACTCCTAATTTTTTAAATATCCTCATTTTATAAGTACCAATGGTAGACATACCCAGTGAAAGCAGTAATGAAATAGACGTGTTAGTTTCTCCCTTGATAATAAGATTTGCAATCTCAAATTCCCGTGAACTTAATTTGCCAAAAGGATTTCCTGCATTCTTGTCTCCTATTTCATCGACCATTAATTCTGTAAGTCCTTCACTTAAATAACGCCTTTTATTCATACATAACGAAATTGCGTTTTTCAATTCTTCCGTTTCTGCATTCTTAGATACAAAGCCACTTGCACCTGCACTAATAAACCTTTTGGCATAAAGAGCTTCGGGATTCATCGAAAAAATTAAGATAGGGCTTAAAGGAAAACGGGATACAACATATTGGGTTAAACCGAGCGAATCAGTGTTTTGCATATGAATATCCAAAATAATCAGGTGGTAATTATTTTTATCTAGCAGTATCCTGGCCGCTGCTTCATCCTCTGCATCGTCAACGGTACAGGGATCATACAATTCAAGCAACATATTTTTTATGCCAGCCCTCACTATTTGATGGTCATCGATCACAAGGAAATTTATCATTGATATTATTTAAATGGTTAACGGAGTAAGGTTTTAGTTATTCACGATATTTTTATCCGATAGCTGAATAGGAACCTCAATGATTATTTCGCAGCCGTTTCCCGGCGATGAGATTATTTCAAGATTCCCGAAAAATAATTCAGATCGTCTCTTCATATTTGCTAAACCAATTCCTTCTTTTCTTACAGATGTATCAAAGCCTACCCCATTATCTGCTATTTTCATTTTAAGATTATCTCCAACAACAATTACATCCACGGTAATATCAGAAGCTTTTGCATATTTAAAAATATTTCGTAGTTGCTCCTGCAATATTCTGTAAAGATTTAGATGAAGATCTGTTGGTATAATATATTCTTTGGCCGCATTGTTAAAGAATAATTGAATTTTAAATTTTTGATCTATATTAAAGCTTTTCAACAGCATCTTAAATGAATCTTCCAGTGTCACACCTTCAAAAAAAGCAGGCGCAAGCTGGTGAGAAAGATTTCTTATTTCTTCCGTGGCAAGCATTATATATTCCCTGCTTCGGTCATACCAGGTTATTGCCGAAGCCGGCAAACTATTTTTCATCATGCCCAGGCTCATCAGGCTTGTTGCTAATAACTGGCAAACATTATCATGCAGCTCGCCACCAATTTCATAGCGCTCATCTTCCTGTGTTTTAATGATTGCCTTGGTTATCTTGTGATCAAAGAGGGTTTTCTCAGTAACGTCAATGGCGATTATAAAGCTATATAACTTATCATTCAGGGTAATTGGATTTCTGTATATATCCATCTCCAGTATTTCACCAGATTTTTTTAAATGCCGGAATCTCCCCTTATACACTTTATCATTTGTGTTGATATTATTTTGATTTGGTTTATTTGTCTTATGACGATCCTCTTCCGGCCTTATATCTAAAATTGTCATTGCAAGAAACTCTTTTTCACTATAACCATAGAGTGATATAGCGGCCTCATTAACCTGTATAAATTTAAATGTTGCAGGGTCGTACAGGCACATGGGTTGTGGACTTAGGTGAAAGAGGTTGCTGTATCTTTGTTCCGATTCTATTAGCTTTAGATTCGTCTTTCTACGCTCAATATTATAGATTATACTTTTGTAAATAGAACTGGCGCTGATATCATCTTTTAATAAATAATCAGCAATACCCAGCGAAAGCGACTGGATGCTGAAAGCAACATCTGAATATCCGGTTAGGATAATTACCGGACATGCAGGGGAAAGTAAATTAATTTCAGTGATCAACTCCTTCCCACTTTTATCAGGAAGAGTAAGGTCTAACAGAATGACTTGAAATTCGTCTTTATCTTTTTCAAGTATCTTCCTCGCCGATTCGAAATTCTTAACATGTGTAATTCCCGGGACTTCGATCTGTTCATTAAGATAGTCTTCAATAAGCATGTAATCGCCCGGGTTATCTTCCACCACCAGTATTTTATATTTATTTTTATCTTTCATCATATAACTATTCTGGTAAATTAAAATTCACAATATTGGGACCAAAGTTTTCAATCTTTGCAACAGCCTCTATTAATTCGCTTACGTGAAAAGGCTTGGTAAGGTAGCCATTACCATGATGCTTATAACACTCTACAATATCCGTTTTAGAAGAAGACGTAGTTAACATGATCACCGGAATCTGCTTCAGCTGTTCGGAGCTTTTAATATATTGAAGCACTTCGTGCCCATTTTTCTTAGGCAGGTTAATGTCTAATAAAATCAGATCGGGAGATTCTGCGCTTTGATATTTTTCCTTCTTATTTAAAAAATCAATAGCAATTTTTCCATCTTTTGCAATGCTTATTTTGTGAGAGATATTACTTTCTTCCAATGCTTCGGTAGTAAGCATTATATCACCTTCGTTGTCTTCTACCAATAGAATGTGTATCGGTTTCATAGGGTTAGATTATTGTGTTTAATAATAGTAAAATAAAATACGGTGCCTTTTCCTATCTTTGATTCTACCCATATTTTTCCATCCATACTTTCAATAATTTTTTTACAAATGGCCAATCCCATACCAGAGCCTGAATATTTTTCGTTACTATGCAGGCGTTGAAAAACTACAAAGATCTTGTCAAAATATTCTTCGGCTATGCCTATTCCATTATCAGTAATAGCAAACTGCCAGTGCGTTGCTGTTTCTGTCACATCAATATTAATATGGACAGGAGACTGTTCGTTACTATATTTTAAAGCATTGCTGATGAGGTTTTGAAAAACCTGTTTCAGCTGAGATTTGTACACCTTAATTACGGGAAGTGGCGGGCTTTGAATAGTTGCCTTTTTTTCCTGCACCTGTTTTCGATATAGTATTTTAATTTCATGCACGATATCGTTCACGTCGACATCTTCAAGCTGATCATCTGTACGACCTGCTCTGGATAACTCAAGCAGGTCTGAAATAATCTGCCGCATCCTTTGTGCCCCATCTACTGCAAAATGAATATATTTTTTCCCATTGTCATCAATAACAGACTCGTATTTTTTTTCCAGTAAGGCCAAAAAACCGGTTATCATTCTTAAGGGCTCTTGTAAATCATGGGAAGCTGAATATGCAAATTGTTCAAGTTCACTATTCTTATGCTCCAGCATGGCCATTGCATCCTTTAATAAATTCTGTTCCCGATTCAATTGAACCCGTAATTTTTTTTCCTGCAGGATCGTTTGCTCTAATCCCATAAACAGGCGTGGTATAAGCGCAGCACAAAGAAAGCTTAAAAAAACAAGGTTGGATGTAACAGCTATCCATTCGCCCACAACATTTTCAGCGTTATATTGCAAAGGTAATACGTGGAAATGAATACCAACTATAAAAAGGATACAGATAAAAGTATTGAAAAAAGCCGACCACCATGCATATACTGAAGAAAAAATGAGGGTGCAGAGTACGCAGGCTGTCAACAGGAAAATCAGCCCTGGTCCGCCCAGCCCGATATAATATAACATACAGCAACTAAAAGTATATACGCAGGCTATAAAGATAAACTTACGGGTATTAATAGCGATGACCGGAACGAATGCAATTGACAACATACTTATTAGCGCAAGCATATCTATTGTTGCCAAAACATATTGCCCGGTGATCATTATCCAGTAGAGACTTGGTACGAGGCCAATGAGGCAAAAGGGCAGGAGGTAAATGATGGTGCCTGCAAACAGCCTGTTGCGCCAGTAATCTAAGTCCGGCACTTCGTTATCCAGGTGGCAACAGTTTCGCTTAATGCGGTTTGTATAGTTTATCCAGATCTTCATTATACGATTATTTTGGAAGCGTAAAATAAAAAGTACTGCCTTTTCCTTCTTTTGATTCTACCCATATCTTACCACCCATACCTTCTATTATTTTTTTGGATATGGCCAGCCCTATGCCCGTGCCTGAATAATCATCTTTATTGTGCAGCCGCTGAAAAATGGTGAATATCTTGTCAAAATATTCTGCATCTATTCCTATTCCATTGTCCGTAACAGATAGCTGCCAGAAATGGTCCGTTTCAATAACCCCGATAGTAATTTCGGGCTTTATGCCATCGTTATATAGGAGGCTGTTACTGATAAGATTTTGAAAAACCTGCCGAAGAGGAGACTTAAGGGTTTTTACCACCGGCAGTTTTTTAACTTTTATCACTGCATTCTTTTCCTCTACCTGCCTACGCAGCAGTAATAGTGTCTCCTTCACCAGTTCATTGAGGTTAACGCTTTCAATCTTGTCATCTGTTTGACCCACTCTTGAGAATTCCAGCAGATCTAAAATGATCTGCCTCATACGTTTTGCGCCATCCATGGCAAAATGGATATATTTTTTTCCTTTCGCATCTATAAGCCCGGTATATTTCTTTTCTATCTGCGTAAGAAAGCTGGTAACCATTCTTAACGGTTCCTGCAGATCATGTGACGCTACATAAGCAAACTGCTCCAGTTCTTTGTTTGAAGTTGCCAGGTCCTTTACATGTTCGTTAAGTTTTAAGTTTAAGGTAGATAGCTGTAGATCCGATAATTTACGATCTGTTATATCTCTAAAGTATCCTGTTAACCCATTACTGGAAGGGTAGGCACTTACTTCTAACCATTTACCTAGTTTTTCAGAAAAAGTTTCATAATGCTGCTCCTTATATTCATTGACCGCAGCCTGGTAATGTTTATAGGTAACCGTGTCCAGTAGACCATTAAATACTTCCCAGATATTTTTTCCTATTACTTCATCCCGGTTTTTGCTCATAACTATTTCCGCCTTATTATTCCAGTAAGTAATAATAGAATTTTTATCTACCGCAAAAAACGCATCGCCAATACTTTCCAAAATACTATTCTTTTCTTCATACGCTTTTAGAATGGATGTTTCGGCTTTCTTTCTTTCATCAATATCCTGGAAACTTCCATACACCCTGATGCATTTCCCATTTTGGAATTCTCCTTCACCAATGGTACGCACCCATTTGTAATTCCCTTTATAAGTGATTATCTGCAATTCTTCATCCCATGGAGTACCATTTTCAATGCATTCCTTTACCCTTTGGCTAATTGTTTCTTTGTGGCCACCTTCTTTAAAATAACTGATACCATCATTTAACTCAGGTACAAAATCGGGTGGCACTTCACGAATCTCTTTTGTAATGTCAGACCAAAAAAGATCATTGTTAACTACGTCAATTTCCCAGCTTCCTATACGTGCCAGCCTGTTAGATTTATCCAACAGGTTTTCTAATTTTTTCTTTTCAGTAATATCAGACGAAATACCAATGATGCCTACTTGTTTACCCTCCTGATCATAAATAGGAGAATCCGTAACAAATACCGGAAAATTTGTTTTGTCTTTTTTCTGTGATATAAATTCCCCCGACCATGTATGCCCCTTTTTTAGCTCTTCCATTATTTGCGTAGCTTGTTCAATGGTAGCTTCCGACGGTACAAGGTCAATTATATTTTTACCGATGGCTTCTTCTTTTGTCCATCCATACATATTTTCTGCTGCTTTATTCCAATAATTGATAACGCCATTTATATCTGTAGCAACCGCTGCCTGCCCGATGGTGTTTAACAGATTGGCTTTAAATCTTTCCTTTTCATCGGCTTTCTTTTGTTTGGTAATATCACTTGCAAAGCAGGAAAGGCCAATCACATTTTTATTTTCCCAGATAGGGTGAATAGAAAAGTCGACATAACTGTGATAATCATTAATACTGAATTCCTTTTCAAATTTTACTGTTTCACCGTTAAATGCTTTGGCATAAACTTCTTTCCATTCAATAGCTTCCCCGGGGCTTAATTTTTCAAGAAAATCATAAGCGGAATCGCCGGGTTTTATATCCAACCCAAACACTTGTTTCAGGGAGCTGTAAAGAATATTATTAAAAATAATGAATCGCAGATCCCGGTCCAGTGAATAAATACTCGCCTCAGTGTTTTCAATAATGGCATTTAAATTTGCTTCTGATCTCACAAGTAATTCATGAGCTATTTTTCGTTCCGTAACATCCCTGAAATTTGCAACGATGGCATTAATACCTTCCGTTTCAAGAAAATTAGTCAAGGTCCCTTCTATCCAAATATAACTTCCATCTTTTTTCCTTTCACGTAACAATGGCCATTCCATAGGAACACCGGGATGCATCTTTAAATTCATTATAAACTCCTGCATTTTCAAAGTGTCATCCGGGTGAATAATATCCCATATAGTTATTTTTAAACATTCCGCATTCGTGTATCCCAATTTTTTTGATACCGCAGGACTTGCGTAAAGTGTTTTACCTTTAGCGTCCGTTATGGTTAGCATATCATCGCTGTTCTCTATCACGCCTTTAAAAAACTTTTCGCTTTTTTCTATTTCTTTTCTCGATACTATTTGTTCAGTGATGTCATTTGCAAAAAAGAAAACCCCTTTAATATGTCCTTCATTATTTCTGTAAGCCTGGTAAATAAAATTTAAATAAGCATCTGTCAGTACACCGTTTCCTTCTTTGTCGAGCTTTACCAATATTTCTGAACCAGTATAAGATTCACCGGTTGAATAAACTTTGTCTAATAAATCAACAAACCCCTGCTCAATTACTTCGGGAACGATTTCCACCACCGTTTTCCCTATAACATCTTTTCTTCCGATGAGCTGTAAATAAGGCTCATTAACCATTTCAAGCACATGATCAGGCCCCTTCAACACAGCGATAGCAGACGGCGCTTTTGAAAACATCTCAAAGAACTGATCCCTTTCAATTTCTACGGCTTTCTCCAGTCTTTTTTTCTCGGTTACATCTTTCGCTATGCAAAACGTTAGCTGTAGTTCATCATCCCATTTAATTGACCATAGCATGGGCACAATCTTTCCGTTTTTATGCACGTACCTGTTCTCAAATATGGGAACCTGAATATTGTTTGCGAGTTTCTCAGCTGCTTTGATAGTAATCTCCACATCTTCATGATACACAAGATTTATAATTTTTGTACCAATCAATTCTTCAGGTGTGTAACCCCAAACCTGTTGTGATGCAGTACTTATCTTTTCGAACTCGCCATTGCCGTTAATTGTACAGATAACATCTAAAGAAGAATCCAATATTTTGTTGAGATCAGTAATTGCGCTTTCTAATTCAAGTGAAGTAGCATTAAGTTTATTCTCTGCTTTTTTTCGTTCAGTTATATTATTATGAGAAACCACTAATTTGGAATCATCATTTCCAAACTTCGATACATACAGCGTAAACCAACGGTTCTCTATTGGAGAATGACAGGGATATTCGAATTCAAAACTTTGGTTTTCTTTCTTAAACACTGATTTGATACCTTTCAGTGCCTGGCCAGCAATTATATCACCGGCTGTGATTGCTGTTTTGCAAACTTCGAAATAGTTACTACCTGGTGAAACACGTTCTAAAGTTGTAACACCGTTTTCTCTTGCAAAATCATCCCATGCTTTGTTTACCGCTATAATAGTTCCTTTACGATCTATTACTGCAATGTGCGAACTTAATGATCCCAGGATGTCTTTGTTAAACAGTTCACTTTCTTTTAATTGTTCTTCCGCTTTTTTTCTCTCAGTAATATCTGTTGATGTAATAGAAATTCCCTCAACCTGTCCGGCATGATAAACCGGGTTGACGGTAAAATTGAACCACTTTGTTTCTCCGTTTTTCCTCGTATAAGGGTAATCGTATCGTAATACTTCTCCTGACCGTACTTTTAAAATATTGTTCTTATACTCTTTTTTTCTTGAGCCAGGAAGAAAATTAAAAATACTTTTGCCGGTAGTTACTTCCTGCTCTATATTTAAAAGGATCCTGTCTCTTGCCTTACTATTAAAAGATTTGATAATTCCATTGATGTCGCAAAGAATAAAACCGTCAGAAGTATTTTCAAAAATGGCCCTTAGATCAGCTTCAGATTCTCGTAAAGCTTCTTCGGTTTGCTTCATTTCTGTAACATCGTAGCCTACACCATGCAGTCCTGTAGGATTATTATCAGCATCTAATTCAATATGAGTGAGGGTATGTATATATCTGATCACCCCATCCTTCCGGATGATACGGTGATAGAAATCTGCATTGCTTTTCGTAGCCCTGGAAGCATCAACTAATAAGCGCACTTTTTCCCGATCCTCCGGATGAACATAGGGAATCCAGGTTTCCCGGGTCTGTTTATTTTCTGTAGCAGGTATACCATAAATTCTGAGCAATTCATCAGACCATTCTGCAATGCCGGTCGCAAAATCAAGTTCCCAACTTCCCAGATGGGCAATCGCCTGTGCCTGGCTCAAATGCAGCTCTTTGTTTTTTACTAACTCATCTGCGGCTAGTTTTTGTTGTTGCTTTTCAAACAGGTCAAGCGCAAATGAAATATCTCCTGTTGCTTCTACCAGTAACGCAATTTCGGCTTCTGTAAAAAAATCAATTTCCGATGCGTATAAATTAAAGGTTGCTATTACAGCGCCCGATTTCAAAATGGGTAAAACAATTAATGCTTCATATCCTCTTTTTGCCATCAGATCTTTCCAATCCTGTAAAGGAAAATCATGCTGAATATTATTGCACACATAATAACGCTTCGTTCGCAAAACCATTTCTTGCGGCCCATTATTATTATACAAAACATTTCTGAATTTTGAAAGGTCTTCAGTTATTATTCCTACACTTTCTACCAGGTTTATTTTCTTTTTTTCGTAATCAAAAAAGCCAATCCAGGCAGCTTTAAATTTCCCGGTGTTAACTGCAATTTTGCAGATTTTTTTTAAAGCTTGCTTCTTATTTTTTGAATGTGAAATAGCCTGGTTTACCTGGCTGATGAATGCATACATCCTGTTTAGATGAACTATTTTTTCATCAGCATTTTTCTGGTCTGTCACATCCCTACAATTATCAACAATGCCATTTACCGCCGGGTCATGCAGCATGTTGGTTACGGTTGCTTCTATCCAGCGCCAGGTTTTATCTTTGTGTAACATGCGGCCTGTATGGCCTTTCACCGGAATTCCGGGGTTGGCAAGGGCTTTCTCTAATACTTTTCCTAAAGGCAACAGGTCATCCGGGTGAGCCAGTTTCAGCAGGTCCATCTCCAGTACTTCCTGCGGGGTATAGCCCAAAATATTTTTTACATTGGCCGATACGTAACTTGGTTTTCCTTCTGCAGACAAAATAATAACCGCTTCTGAACTGGATGTTGTAAGCGCAAGATACCTGGCGGATTCTGCTTTTAAATCCTGGGTGCAATTTTCCAGCTCTTTATGAACCGTAAAATTTTCTATGGCACCCTTTATAGCTGCCGTTATTTTATATAATTCATCTTTTAAAATATAATCAGCTGCGCCTGCTTTAAATATGGCTGCAGCAAATAAATCAGTCTGTGGAGAAGACACCAATATAAAAGGAACTTTTATATTTTTTTTCTTTAAAATATCCAATGCTTCGCCTGCCGTTAACAATGGCAGGGGATCATTATAAAGTATCACATCAAATTCAGTGCTGATTAAAGCCTGGATATATTTCTCTTTTGTATCAACAAATACAATTTCAAAATGGAGGTTATCTTTAATTAATATATCACCTATCAAGTCTACTTCCGTAGCCGGATACTGAAGTTGTAATATATTTAAAGTAGTTTTCATTTTTACTTCATACTAATTTTAACTTGCAATCTTTTTAGCGTAATGCTGCCAAAGAGATTGTTTTTAAATTATATTAAAATAAATGATACGTGGTAAACTAAATAACAAAATCAAGCCATTTCTATTTTGATATAGGAGTTGTCTGGCGGCCTATATGGAAGCATCAATGGCATGAAAGGTTATAAAGTAATGTTAAGGTAGGATTATAAATTAATATTGGCTCTATTTAATATTTGGCTCATATACCTGCTGAAGAAGCCTGTTTACAATTAGTTTATTGGTAATAAACGGAAGCTGCAGGCCTTATACTACAATTTTCAAATAAAATGTGCCCCAACCTCGTTTCCCACTAAGCTTTCGCTTTGATGATCTCTTCGCCAACGCTGTCGTCGCTTTTTTATCTTGTGCCGCTCCCATATCATCCTACCCGCACTTAAAATATTTTCAATAATTGTTTTGTAAAGAATGCAAAGCTTAAGTACGTTTTTTATTCTCCCCCCACGCCTGTGTCCACGAGAGTTCCGCCAGGATAATTGTTTTTCATTGCTTTGCTAAATGGAAAAGATCGAAAGAAAATTCCATGTTGCATTTAATAAAATATATTTCCGGAATGCCACTATAAATGAATGCCAACCCTTGTTACAGAATGATCTTCAAAAGCAAACTATTATTGAATCGCTAAAAACACTCAGCGATAAAAAACTAATTACAATTTATGGCTTTGTAATAATGCCAAATCATATTCAATTGGCTTGCCTGCCGGCAGGCAGGTATGGCAGCAAAATGATATAAATGGGAAAGAAAATCCCAAAAGGGAGTTTCATGAAAT
>JBDSIB010000133.1:0-3202 GCA_039918155.1 Ferruginibacter sp. | reverse complement strand
GGGACTTGCCTCTATGGCTAATTTTGAAGGAATTAAATAATTGCGCCCGTAACCATTTTTTACCGTAACTAACTCATTGACTCCGCCAAGGTTATTTACATCCTGTATTAATATTACCTGCATTTTGTTTGCATTTTTACCCAACTCGTCATTGCGAGCTTTCTCTATTTAAAGGTTAGGGTGGTTAAAAATTTATTTCATTAAATCTGTAACGTAAGGTAGAATAGCCATTTGACGGGCTTTTTTTACAGCTTCGCTTACTTTACGCTGAAACTTTAAAGAGTTTCCGGTAATGCGGCGTGGCAATAATTTACCTTGCTCATTCAGAAACTTTTTTAAGAAATCTCCGTCTTTATAATCGATGTAGCGGATGCCCATCTTTTTAAAACGGCAATATTTCTTTGGGCGTTTTTCAGCCTTAATTGCGGTAAGATATTTTATCTCATTTGCTTTTGCCATGATTTATGCCTCCACTTTTTCGTTTGCTGAATGTACACCACTTCTCTTTTTTACATTATACTCGACGGCGTATTTATCGAGTACAGTGAACATGTGACGCATAGCTGATTCGTCACGCAAAAGTTGAATTTTCAACTTTTCATTGAAGCTGGTTGGCGCAGAATACTCCATAACCCAATAAAGACCAGTGGTCTTTTTGGCTACCGGATAGGCCAGTGATTTTAGTCCCCATGGTTTTGAGTGCGCTACCTCACCGCCGTTATCTTTAACGAGGGCCTGGTATTTACTCTGAGCGGCTTTATATTCCTCTTCAGAAAGCACCGGGGTAAAAATCACCATCAATTCGTAGTTGCTCATTTTACCTGTTTTTTGTTTAAAAAAAATTATTTATCCGTCATAATTTTAACGGGCTGCAAAGGTATGTAAATAAATGAATAATTGTGGATTCAGTACCTGCTAATTTAACCTGTCTGTTGTAGGCTCATTAAATTATATAACTTATTTATTTTCAATTGTATATACAGGGTATTTTAGAAATGCGCTTTCAAAATAAAGTGAATTTTTATAAATAAAATTCAGGATTGCTTTTGAATTACCTGCAAAAGCTGAATCGTTAGCTTTTTTGTTTTCCAATTTTTGCTTTAACAGTGGATCATTATTTAGAACCTCCGCCGCAATATCTTCCCAACGGTAATCACTATAACCTTCTTTTTCCTGCAGAATAGCATCAAAAAAATTCCAGGCAAAATAACTGTCATCTCCGGTAGGTTCCAGCATTTCAATAATATATCTATTTACCGGTTGATTGAGATAAATGATATAATCGCCTTTTGAAAATTTTTCTGTTTTGGTAGATGAAGAAACCTTTACATTGAAATTTGGATGATGTTTTTCATAAGCTACCGGTGTAGATTTATAACTATCTATATGATATTCTTTCACAGAAATGGAAGTATCATTTCTTAATTGACTAATTTTCACAGCATTCAATTTTAACCGGTCAATAACCTGCCACCATCCTTGTGGAATAATGTAAGCCTTAGGCTTTTTTACAATATCAGCTTCATTAAATACATCGTAATACTTTATACTTTTTGTGAATGGCTTATCATGATTATAAAACATTTTTTGTAGATCAGTTGCTTCACTTTTTGCAGAATCTCTTTCATAACCTTTAAAAATTATTTCTCTTGATTTTGTAGTGTCATTGATCCACTTTAAAGGAAAATATGGCTTCGATACATCGGCTTGGTCTGCATCTCTTTTTTGTTTTATAATTGTGTTTGCATTTTCAGATGAGGCTTGTATAAAACTCACCATTAAATTATATGTAGATGTAACCCTTTGTTTATAGGGCTTTAGCATATGAGTTTCCGGCATAAATGAAAGTGTATTGAATAATGCTGCATAGCCTGAAGAATATCTTGGTGGATCATAAAACATCTGCATGCCTTTATCAAAATCAGTCATCTCAAAATCTACATAAGGAATTAATTCCCATTTTTTTTCAGCCATGTTCTTATAAATAGCAGGCTCAAAAATTTCTTTTAACCATTTGCCAATTACTGGTCCAAGCTTTTCATATTGTGTGCTTATCAATGTCATGGTATGTTGATAGTCGGCACCATCGCTTACATGATTGTCAATTAGAATCTCAGGATTAAGGTAATGGAATATTTGAGCAAAGGAGGCTGCATTTTTAGAATCTTCTTTTGTGAAATCCCGGTTTAGATCCAGGTTTTGTGCATTGCCTCTAAAACCATATTCTACCGGACCATTTTGATTGGCACGTGTGTAAGAATTGCGGTCTAAACATCCGCCAATATTATAAACAGGTATAAATGCCAGCATTACATTTTGGGGTAGCTGTATTCTATTTTTTAAAATATCTCTTACCAGCATCATGCTTGCATCTATTCCATCCGGCTCTCCGGGATGTATGCCATTGTTTACCATGATGACTACTTTATTTTCTTTATGCCATTTTACCGGATCGAAACTTTTATCAGAGCTTATCATTACAAGATGCAAAGGATAGCCAGCATCTGTTGGCCCCATTTCTTTTACTGATATTTCAGCAGATGTTTTGCTTAAATCCTCATACCATTTTATAATTTCAGAATAGGTTGCTGTTTCTGTTCCCTTTGATTTTTCAAAACGGGTTTGCTGTGAGAAAGCAAGATTATTTGTAAGGAGAAAAGCCAGAAATAATAAAAACTTCATTTTTAATATTTTAAAATTGCATAAAAAAAGCCTTCCTGATAATTGGAAGGCTTTGTAAAAATATAATTATTTTTTATTTGATCACAACAAATGATTGAGTGATCAATTGATTATTGTTTGCTATTTTGATAAAATATCTTCCAGACGGTAATGCTCTTACATCTAATGAGAAATTAATAGTACCAGCAGAAACCATTTGATGTTTAAGGATGCGGCCTGCCACATCTGCAACCTGTAAATTACTGTTGGCGGATAACACCTGCAGTAATTTTATATTTAAACTTGTTGTAGCAGGGTTGGGATAAACGATTGCATTTGATAAATTGTTATTCAACTTAACAGCAACAGTTTTGCTGTAAGTGTACTTGCCATCAATATCAATCATCTTAAGCCGGTAATACGCAAAAGAACTGTTTGGAAGACTTACATCGTTAAATGAATAATTTGCCAGGTTTCTTCCTGCAACTTCTCCTATTTTATTAAAATTGATTCCGTTAGTGCTTCTTTCTATTTCATATTG
>JBDSIB010000132.1:0-5020 GCA_039918155.1 Ferruginibacter sp. | reverse complement strand
CAGTGTTGAAAATACTGTTGAATAAAATTCAGGGAGGAGCGCATAATAACCTTATCTGAAAAACTTAATTCCCGGGTTTTATGAGAGAAGTGCCCTTTTTCCCTTCCATCCAGTCTACATATTGAATGGAACCAAGCCGGAACTTTACAGGTATTTTTACTGCTTTTTCCAGTTTTATTTCTTCCTTACAAAAAAAACCAAGATTACAGCTATAAAAGTTTGACGGGATACCCGAATTGGGAATATTATTGGAAAGTTTACTATAAGAGTTATTGATAAAAGAATAGCTGAAAGCCTTGCTGGTATTGGATTTAGCACTATCATTCTGTGCGTAGACACAAATAACATCAAAAATCATGCAGAAAATTAGAAAAATCCTTTTACCTTTCACCTTTAACCGTTTATGGTTGTAAATTTACGACCAAATTCAATGCATAGTTTTACAGACCAATAAAACCGGTGTTAATTACATATAACTACTGAACTAATTTAGAACCAATGGCTTTACATCAGAGTTTACAGCAAAAATTACTACAAAAGCTTTCGCCCCAGCAGATACAGTTGATGAAGCTGTTGCAGGTACCTACGGCGATATTGGATGAACGTATTAAAGAAGAAATGGAAGAGAACCCGGCATTGGAAGCAGGGGAAGATGGACATGATGATGAATATGAGAATGATGAATTTGCGGAAAACAAGGAGGAAGAATTTGAGACAGACGGCAGCGCAGATGAATATGATAATATTGATATAAGCGATTATGTACATGAGGGGGATGATGATGTGGGCGATTATAAATTACGGGACGATAATTATCCTGAGCAGGATGAGAGCAGGGTAATGCCGCATAAAGTAGAAGTGAGTTTTATGGAGTTGATGCTGCAGCAATTGGGAATGTTGAAACTATCAGATCATCAAAGAAAAATAGCGGAGCAACTGGTAGGAAGCCTGGACGATGATGGATACCTGCGTCGTGATATCAGTGCACTTATTGATGACCTTGCCTTTAGGCAGAATATAGAAACTACTGAAGAAGAAATAGGAGAATTGCTTTTGCAGATCCAACAACTGGATCCTCCGGGAGTAGGGGCAAGAAATTTGCAGGAATGTCTTTTACTGCAACTAGAAAGAAAAAGTACCCAGCAGGAGAAATCAGTAGAGCTTGCCATTAAAGTACTTGATAAGTATTTTGATGAGTTTACAAAAAAACATTACGAAAAAATTCAGCGGGCACTCAACCTGGATGATGAGCATTTAAGAGCTATTATAGGACAGATCATAAAATTGAACCCGAAGCCCGGTGGCATAGCCAGCGAAAGTGGTAAGGGCGCTAATTATATAATCCCCGATTTTTTTATTGTAAATAATATTGGCAAGCTGGAGCTTACACTTAACAGTAAGAATGCGCCTGACCTCCGCATCAGTGAAGGATACCGGGATATGCTGAAGGACTATGACAGGGGAACGAAAAAAGATAAGCGTCAGAAAGAGGCTGTATTGTTCATCAAGCAAAAAATTGATTCTGCCAAGTGGTTTATAGATGCCATCAAGCAGCGTCAGAATACTTTGTTGAATACCATGGAAGCGATCATGAATTACCAGCATGAATTTTTTCTTACCGGTGATGAAACAGACCTGCGTCCTATGATATTAAAAGATATTGCAGAACGCACCAACCTTGATATATCTACCGTAAGCCGTGTAGCCAATAGTAAATTTGTACAAACAGAATTTGGTACGTATCGTCTTAAATTCTTTTTCAGCGAAAGCCTGCAGACAGACAGCGGTGAAGAAGTAAGCACAAGGGAAGTAAAAAAGATACTTACAGACATTATTGAAGAGGAAAGCAAGAAACATCCCTACAGTGATGAGAAGCTTACAGAAATGCTGCAGGAAAAAGGATATAATATTGCCCGCCGTACTGTTGCCAAATACAGGGAGCAATTAAATATTCCTGTGGCCCGCCTTAGAAAAATATTGTAAACTTTGTTGTATTATGAATGATGCTTTAGTAATAAATGAAAAGCAAACGAGCGCTCCTGGATTTTTAAAATGGCCGGCTTCTTTTATTTCCTATATTTTTCATCCCATCTTTATACCGGTATATGTTATCTGGTTTTTAGTGTATGTACATCCTTCTTTTTTCTCAGGGTTTTCTGCTGCCGGTAAAAAACAAGTGATGCTCATCATCATTTTAAACCTTGTCTTTTTTCCATTGCTCTCTGTATTTTTATTAAAAGCTGTAGGCTTTATACAATCTGTTTTTTTAAGAACACAGAAAGACAGGATCATTCCATATATGGCCTGTGGTATTTTCTTTTTCTGGGGGTATACTATTTTTAAAGAACAGGAATTGTATCCTTCTATTATTGCCTCTTTTATTTTCGGAATATTCCTGGCGTCGAGTGCCGCATTGATCGCAAATATTTATTTTAAAATAAGCATGCATGCCATTGGTGTTGGCGGACTAGTGGGTATCTTTTTAATCGTCTTTGGTACCAATACCATGTTGATGACATGGCCTATGGCAAGCGCACTACTTATTGCAGGGCTTGTTTGTACAGCCCGTCTCATCATCAGCGATCATTCATTAAAAGATATTTACACGGGGCTTTTTGTTGGTCTCCTTTCACAGATCATTGCCTCTTTGGTTATCCTGTAAAAATGAAGAGGCCCCGTCCAATATCGGGGCCCTTCGTTGTCCTGTAGTGCCTAACAAAAAATCGTTATAAACTTTACACAATACAACCTTGCACTTTAGATGTATTGCTGCATATTTTGAATAGTAGAAAAAAACTATAAAAGAAATAATAAATAATGTGGTAAATAAAATGGTTTCAGTGTCTCGGTTTTGTTGGTGTTATTTTCAGAATTATAAGCTGACATATTAAGCGTTTATACTTGCTTTTTATTGTGTTAGAAATCAAAAGAAGATATATTTATTTTACCATTATATAGTTTGTAGTAAAGCTTCTATGCAGCCAGGCCAACTATTTTATAAGCTTCCCGTACGCTCTTTTTCCATAATATTCATATCCAACCTCATCCTCTTTTGTGCCACATAAAACGGAATGGATAAAGCCATTCATCTCCACTTGCTGAGTATGGTAAATGCCATGGTTTACATTTTTCTTAAAGAAGAATTGGATATGTTTATTGTTGCTTTTGTAAATAATAAGACTGTCTCTGTGTGTTTCAGAAAAAAGATGATCATTCTGTAAATGCTGCAACATTAGATGGCTGCGGTACCAGGTACCGCCGGTAGCAGATACAAAGGGCTTCCCATTATAAAGAGCAATACTATCATTATAGGCAAATACATTTAGGGATGCAGCTTTTACTTTGGTAAGCCAGTGCTGTATCTTTTTATAGTAGCTGCTGTCGTATCCATAATCACTATCTAAAAAACTAATGCGTTTTATGGCAGCAGGTATTTCTGTAACACCCTCCAGGTAACCAAATATAAAACTACCGCCGCCGCTATGACCGTTTAAATAGATCTCTTTTTTTCGTCCGGCAATAAGAGAAGAAAGTGAATCAACCAGGTGTGGAATAAATTCTTTGTATGAAGGATGCTTCTGTTTCCAGGCAGGCCAACTTTTAGAATTATTCTCCAGGTAAATAACAACAAAGTTCTTCTTTTTTAACCGCTGTCTTATAAAAGCAGTTTGTGCTCCTATATGCTGTATATCAAAATGCCAGTCATCTCCGGGCATTAATAATTTGCCGATCGTTTGATCTGTTGTGTTGCCATTGGGTAGTGCAAAAAAACAAAGGATGGTTTTATTGCCGGGTTTAAAATCAACGGGTTTATCAATGGTAATTTTTATATCACCGTCTATTCTAAAAGAATCAACTGTATTGAGAGATTGGGCATTACTTACCAAAGTACCGAAAAGAAAAAAGAGGGAAATATAGACAGCATGTTTAGGCATTGCCAGCACTTAATTTGATCATAGAAACCGGTTGGTTCCCTTTACACAAGCTACAAAATAAAATATTGGAATTGCTGCCGAAAAAAGGAAGTGCATGATTTATTAAGTAGTAATTAGTTTCCCTATATTTACTTTTACAAAACCCAATTAAAAAATGGCAACGAAAAAAAGCAGCTCAAAAAAAGCAGCACCAAAAAAAGAAAAATCTACAATGGTTAAGATTGCTGAAACCATTGGCCACGTAGCTGGTGAGATTTCAGTAAAAAAAGATCAACTGGCAGAGATGGCATCACATGCAGTTGAAGTTGTAAAAGAAAAGATCCACGACTTTACCGCATCAAAAGAAAAGACAGTAAAAAAAGCGGTGAAGAAAGCAGTAAAAAAAGCAGCGCCTAAAAAAGTAGCAACTGCTGTAAAGAAAAATGTAGAAAAGAAAGTTGTAAAGCCGGTGGCTAAAAAAGCAGCAGTGGTGAAAAAAGCTGTTAAGAAAGTAGCTACAAAAGTTGTAAAGAAAGCTGCACCAGTAAAGAAGGCTGTGAAAGCCGTTGTTAAAAAAGCAGCACCTGCAAAAAAGGTTGCACCTGCAAAGAAGGTTGTGAAGAAAGCAGCGAAGAAAAAATAATCAAATTGCAAGCTGAGTATACATAAGATATTTTCACGAAGAGAATATCTTATGTAACAAAGCATCCGGTTTCTATTGAAGAATATTTAGAAAGCTTAGTTGCCACACATTGTTTCTGCCAATGCATACGGGTTCAATGTAAAGCTTACATCGGGTATAGTATCTACGTCACCCAACTGCAGGTAAAGCATATTACGTCCCTGGCCAAGCTCCCACAAAGTGAGTGGCTTTTTATTTTTGGTCATGCATATTTCCGGCAGCATTTCTGTGAGCAATCCATTCCAGCAGGCTTCTGCTAATTTTTGTTTTTGAGATGGCTCCGGCTTTGCCGACTGTCCGTTCTTTTCGCTGTATTCTCTTGCTGAAAATTTTGTGTTTGTCATCAGCAATATTTCCTGTGTTGTAGATCTATTTTTCATAACAAAGAGCTTTAAAAGTGCTCTTATATTAGATGTAAATACTG
>JBDSIB010000131.1:0-10826 GCA_039918155.1 Ferruginibacter sp. | reverse complement strand
ATATTTTTTCAGGTGTACTATGCGCCACATCTTCAATATTCACGCCGCCTTCAGTACTGTACATTATTACATTTTCGCCCTTTGCCCTGTCCATTAATATGGATAAATAAAATTCTTTCACCGGGTTTGGCCCGTCATAATATACATCCTGTGCTACTAATATTTTATTCACCAGTTTACCAGCCGGCCCCGTTTGTATAGTTACCAATGTGCCGCCAATTAAATTTTTTGCAATGTTCACTACATCCTCCGCACTTTTCGCTACCACTACGCCACGCTGATCTTTTCCCACAATCGGTCCCTTACCACGGCCGCCCGCATGTATCTGCGCTTTTACTACCGCAAACTTGCTTCCGTATTGCGTATTTATAAAGCGGTAAGCCTCTTCAGCTTCGCCGGGTGTATTACATGCAATGCCTTCCTGCACGGGCACTTTATATTTTTTCAACAGCTCTTTGGCCTGGTATTCATGAAGATTCATATTGTCGTAATTTTTTGCGAAGATAAATAATAACTCAATAACAATTTATGGCGGTCAGCTCCATACAATAATTAAGCATTTGTCCGGGCTATCCGCTATAGTCCTCGTTCCTCGGTCTGCCGCTGCTATCCCGTTTACCCCGATTATTTCGGGGCCGCTTTTCAGCAGAATAGCATTGTTCAACATAATTACAAGTTTTTAAAACAATTAAGCTATTCAACAATATAACAATCTTACAATTCAACTAATCAACGGTTCAACCAATCAACAACCTCCCCGCTAGCGCAGATATGCAGCAGGATTTTGTGCAGTAGCGTATCTGTGTGGCCAATAGAACAAACCCTGATAGTTATCGGATTCAAAATGCTTACATAAAACTTTATTAATTTAGCTATTCATCGTTGGTGAAAAACACCAAACGATGGCGAAGATGGGAGAGAAGATTGAAGCGAAGACCGACAGGGGCGAAAGTTTCTAAATATGCGTTGTTGCCAAACCAAGGTAATTGTTCAAATTGAGTAGTATCTCTGTCTGGATAATCGCAGATAAGCGTATCTGTTTGCGCTTGTAAAGTTTGTTTAAAACAAATAAATGCTAAAATTAAGAGTAGGATTTTTTTCATAAAAAGTAATTTTTAGTTTCTTATTTTTTTGTGATAGTGATGATTGATGTAGTTGTATTAATTTCATTACTCAATAACTGCTGCTTATTATAAACTTTTAAAGTTTCGAACACAGAACCACATTTTGTTTTTTTTGATTTAAAACAGGTAATAATTGTATCTTTTTCTTTGCTGTTATATTGAACATAAAAAGATTTGCAAATTTCTGAATTAAAAGAATTCTCATCACTTGTCTCAATGTAAAGAGGACCAAAATTAATTTCATAATATGCACTTGAAGTACCAGGAATTAAATTTGTTGAATAAAGTAAAAAAAGTTCATTATTATTCTGATCAAATATTTTTAAGCTGTCTTTGTTATAAAGAGGATTAGATTCGGCGTATAAATATTTACCTGTTATACCATCTTTAAAAATAGTTTGAATTGAAGATTGACTAATATTTAATGGCAATTCACATTCTCTTGTTTTTGTGCAAGAAGTAATAAGAATTAATAATAGAGAAGGAGCAATCAGGTACAGATTAGTTTTCATAATAAAATGAGGTTTAAAAAATATGTTTTATTATAAAATTAAAAACATATTTTATATGGTTTTATAAATATAAGTAATCTGCAGCATAAAAGTGGATTATTAAATTGTAAATAAAATTGCCAACTGAGCCTAAAGAATTGAAATAAATGAAAAAAATGGTTTGGTTTAAAAATACTTACTTAAATAAACAATTCAACTAATAAACCATTCAACCAACAAAAAAGATTGCTTTGCTTTATTCTTCGCAACCCTCTCAATGACGTAACCAACAACAACCTTCTATTTTAACGCATATTTCCCATCTCCTCCCGTACATTTGTAAGTCTAAAAAACAATGAACGCATGATGAAAAAAATTGCAGAAGCTACTGCATACATTAAAAACATTATTGGCGCTGAGCCACAGGCAGGTATCGTATTAGGCAGCGGCCTCGGTAGTTTTACCAAAGAAATAAAAATAGAACATGAAATTCCTTACGGCAATATTCCACATTTTCCGGTAAGTACCGTAGAAGGCCATAGCGGAAAATTAATATATGGCGAACTTGGAGGTAAAAAAATTCTTGCCATGGCCGGTCGCTTTCATTACTATGAAGGCTATGCGCCGCAGGATGTTGTTTTCCCTATTCGTGTAATGAAATACCTCGGCATTAAAACCTTACTGCTCAGCAATGCTGCCGGCGGTACCAATGCTTCTTTTAAGGTCGGAGACCTCATGTTTATTACAGATCATATCAGTTTTCTTACACCCAACCCATTGATCGGTAAAAATGAAAAAGAACTCGGCACCCGTTTTCCGGATATGACCGAACCATATAATAAAGAGCTTATAAAAAAAGCAAAAGCCATTGCATCTAAAGCAGGCTACGATGTAAAGCAAGGTGTTTACATATCGGTGACCGGTCCTACTTTTGAAACCAAGGCAGAATATAAAATGGTTAGCATCCTCGGCGCAGATGCCGTTGGTATGAGCACCGTACAGGAAGTAATTACTGCGGTACACATGGGCTTGCCCGTTTTTGCTGTAAGCGTTATCACTGATCTTGGCATACGGGATGAAGAAAATGTAATAACCCACGAAGAAGTATTACAGGCTGCAAAAGAAGCTGAGCCAAAGCTCACACATATATTTAAAGAACTGGTAGCACAGTTATAATCCTCAATGAAAAAATTATTTTTTTTATTAATAGGCTGCTTTTTAATAATGAATGCCTGGGCACAGCGTACACTCATACCCGGTAGTGTGCAAAATATTGGGCGTAGTGCACAGCAGGGTGACGCTGCCCGCAAAGATACTATAGGTTTTGAGCATCGTCATGATGATTCTACTGCTGTTACTTACCGTTACCTGGATTCTACCCGCCGCAATAATTACGATTCTTCTATTAATGATTTTGATAATTATTATTCTGTGCCATCCACTTACCAGTATTTGGGTAATAATGGCGCAGCAGCAACCTCTCTTATTTTTAAGCCCTTTGACAAACCCGGTTGGGATCCTGGTTTTCACTCCTTTGATATTTATCGTTTCACATTAGAAGAAACAAAATTTTATAAAACAACCAAACCATTTTCTACCTTAAGCTACCAACTTGCGGGTGGCAGAGAGCAAATGCTAAAAGCGGGGCATACTCAAAGTCCGAGGCCAAATATTAATCTTGGTTTTGATTACCGGCTCATTACAGCACCGGGCCTGTTTGCGAGTCAAAACAACAGCCACAATAATATCAGAGTCTTCAGCAATTATCAAGGTTTGCGAAAAAGATACAATGGTACGTTGGTTTTGGTAGCAAATACTATCAGGGCTTCGCAGAATGGGGGCATAAAATACGACTCATCACTCGCCGATCCTAATCAAAAAGATAGGGGAGCAGTGAATGTAAATTTGGGCAATACCCTTAATAGTGGATTTTATCAAAATCCTTTTTCAGTTAAAGTAAATACCGGTAATGTAAATACGGATCTTACTTTTTTTCTAAGGCAAAGTTATGATCTAGGTAAGCGGGATTCTATTGCAATAAATGATTCTACTACAGAATATTTATTTTATCCGAAACTCAGAGTACAGCACACATTTACTTACAGTAGTTTTAAATATAATTACCACGATTATTTGCCCGATTCTACAATTTATCAAAACTGGTATAATATTAATTTAAAGAACGGCAATGATACCTTCTCCATAAAAGAAAGGTGGTCTGTCATCAGCAATGATTTTTCATTGTTACAGTTTCCGGATACAAAAAATACAAGCCAGTTTTTTTTGGCAGGCGCTACCATACAAAATATTAAATACGAATCTGACAGCAGCCGGAATACTTTTTATAATATTTCATTACATGGCGAATACCGAAACCGAACCCGGAATAAACTATGGGATGTTTTACTGAAAGGTGAATTTTATCTGAACGGATTGAACAGCGGCGACTATGGTGCTTATGCCACGCTGGGCCGGCATTTCAATAAAAAGCTGGGCGATGTGGTGTTGTTCTTCAGCAATGTGAACCGTACGCCATCTTTCCTTTTTGATAACCGTTCTATATTTAACTTAGGCAACAATAATAATTATAAAAAGATAAACATTACTTCTTTTGGTGCTACTGCCAACAATCCGTTTGTTCAGTTAGCTTTTACAAATTATCTCATTACCAATTATACTTATTTTACTGATTATTATCATACAGATCAGTATGGTAAAATTATAAACCTGCTGCAGATAACCGCTGCCAAAAAGATACGTCTCACAAAAAGATTTAATTATTACATAGATGCTGCCGCTCAGCAAACAGACCCTAATGCGCCGGTAAAAGTGCCTCTATTATTTACAAGAAGCAGGCTGGCATTTGAAGGAACTTTTTACAAGAATTTAAATGTCAGTACCGGGTTGGAAGTAAGATATTACACGCCGTATAAAGCTGATAATTATTCACCTCTTGTGGGACAATTTGTACCACAGGATACTGTGACAATTGCTAACCGACCTGATGTTACGGCATATCTTAACTTTCGTATAAAAGGCTTTACTGCTTACATCCGTGTGGAGAATCTCAACACCTTAAACCTTACTAACGGCTTCGATTTTACCCACAACAATTTTGCAGCGCCGCATTATCCCACCCAGGGAGAAATGATAAGGTTTGGAATCAGGTGGTGGTTTATAAATTAGGGAAATACCTCAAAAAGTTCAAGAAGAACAGCCTGGTATATTTTATGATAACAGGCTGTTCGTGGATGGAATCTTTTATTTTACAATAACCAATTTACTACTCAGCCACTCTTTGCCGGTGTAAACTTGCAATATATATATATCAGGTTGCAAGTCGGAAACATTAACGGACTGGTAAGCATTTTTGTTATTAAAAGTTAACTCCTTTTTTATACTACCTGTCTTATCCGTTATCCTTATTTGCCGAATAACTGGGTCAGAGCTTTGAACTGTTTTCTGACTGCTGAAAATAGTTACCTTAACAATATTGTTTGCAGGGTTAGGCGTAGCAGTTAGTTGAAGTCCTGTGTTTAATTTAGAAGTTTCCGGGGTTGTAGATTCCGGATCGGGTCCGCCGTTACCAATTACAGCAGTAATAAATATACCTGTTGGTGAACCGCATGTATTATCAAAATCACACTGTACCTGGCCTCCCTGGCTGCCTGTCCAGATATGTATATTGGTGGTTCCCTGACCACTTAAAATAGACCATCCCGTAGGCACCCTCCAAAAAACATTACTTGGGAGAGTATGAATCGGAAATGTTAAAGCATAATTATAACCTGCACTTGCATATACTGTAGTTGCTCCTGCTATTGAATAAGAAGAAAGGGGAATAGGACCAACCTGTACTGTTTTTTGAATAGTTAATGTTCCACAAGGCGTATAAATTGTTGCTATTAATGTAACATTTCCACTTCCAATTTGATTTACGTTAGTTGAAGCTGAATTTGGAGAAGTAAAACTTACCATATTAAATGGAGTAGCAGACCATGAAATTGAACTACCAGAGGGTAAATTAAATGAATAATTAGCAAGATCACAAAATTGTGCAGGCCCATTTATTATTTGATTTCCACATAAATAGGAACAATTGGCAGAAGGAGACGCTGAATTTAATTCAGCAGCTATCCAGTCCCCGTTTCTTGCTTCAATAGAAATATGTTGTTCATTTATTTTGCTAACATTAAATGCTGTTATAAAATTTTGAAAAGGCGTATTTTTAGGAGTTGGGGGTGGATTTGCTCCAACATAGCTGGTTAAATAATCAGCCTTAGTCAGCGTTACATTGTTACTTCCAATATCAAGAGCACTCACGGTAGGTACAAAATTAAAACTAGGTTGATTGGTTACAGTTATATTGTATTTATAAAAGACAGTTTGATTTGAACCACTGTTTATTGTACCTAAAGAATAATATCCACCGGGAAAATAATCATAAGGAAGCGTGGAAGCACTTGAATTATAACTTTTGTTTGTAATATTTACACTGACAGGTAATAAATACAATATTTTTTTGGTATAAGTTATTTTCCCTTTATAAACCTGGTTGCTTGCTCCATCCGCCTGGGCATTTACAGCAAAATCAAAAGCAAAATCATTTCTTCCGGGAATAACTCCCAGTAACAATGGAGGCTGACCTAATAAAAAACCGGCTAATGGTAAACCACCAATACCTGCTAAATCTCCCAATATTCTTGTATTTGCTTTACCGGTATAAGTTAGCAAATTTGCCCCCGGGCCAAATGGTTGAGGATTGGCACATTCCGACCCATTACTTACGGCTACAAACCTGAAAGGCGTACCTGCAAAGCCTGCCGGATAACCTATATTTTTTAATTCTGTTTGCCAGGTGTTGTGTACAGTATTATCAATACTGTTACTCCCATTTACAAAATTAATAAGCATTTCTTTTGATGCAGGCTGGTCTGCCAGGCTTAATGCTGCAAGTGGACTTACACCCCCTCTTATTAATTGAATAATTTCCACAACCACCGCTGTAAACCCTGTTCTTATATACAAACTCCTGGCATGGCGGGCAAGGTGTTGGTAGCCTTGTGGCACATTGGCACCCTGCTGTGGTGCATCATCACTTATAAACAACCTTGTATTATGGTTAAGTGCTGTATTCTCCATATCTTTTAATGCATACCGTGCTATAACACCACCCATACTTTGCCCCAGTACCACATTGGGCTGCATCACTCCATTCAGCGGTTGCTTATTGGCATTTACCCATTGTATAATTGTTTCTAATAAATAAGCATTGCGTTGCAAGTAATCAACTCCGTTCTTCCAGTCAACATAAACTATATCATACTGCTGCATTGAACCTGATAATAAATTGGTGAGGCTACTTCCATCATTAGTTGCATCAAAAATAAATTGCTGTAAAGTATTAAGTCCAAATTTTTCTTCAGGTGCTAAAATTTTCCCGGCATCATATCCTTCTGCAACTATCAATGGTTTTCTTAAAATATGGTCTGCATTGGCATACAGTATAGTTGCATATCCCTGCCCCGCGACTCCAAGATATGTCTTGGTAGCGATAAATGGCGAAGGGGGAATAACTTCTCCTGTTATGCCATTGGTACCCTAAGTGTGATTGGTTCGGGCCAATGGGTTGCTTCCGGTATAATCTGTTTGTATGGTAATTTGTGAATGGCTGTACAAAACAGTGCCTCCGCTAATTGTTAATTTATAGGTCCACTCTTTTCGCCCGGTATCCGCATAGTTAAGCGTTATAGGTAAACCTTGTGTTAAGGTTCTATACCCGGCTCCGTCGCCGGCATCCATCTGCAGGCTTGTAATGCCTGCAGCATTATTAGTAAACCAAAGATTGGCCGGTAATACCACCTGAAAGCTTTTGCCCTGGTAAAAATCTACCGGAGGGCTTAATAAAAAAGCCTGTTCATTCTGGTAAGGGTTTTGATAAACCCCACCTACATATTTATCGTATAATTTTCCATTGGTAATAGTTACATAATTATTGGCGGCATTATCTTTAAACCTGGCATAGTTAAAATACAAACCGCTCAACACTATTTTACCCTGTATCCGCTGACTGTACCAGCGGTTATCAACTGTATCACCGGTAGCAAAGCCAGAGGAAGTTGTACTAAAACGGCAGGTAAGAAGAGTTTGATAGACATCCCAAAATGTGGTAGCGTCAGCATAATTACTGTCAGCCAAGGCAGCCGTGCCGCTATAATTTTCAATATTTGTAAATTCCATCCCATAATCCCGGAGTATCCCAAAAGGCACTTTGGTTTTATCCAGATTACCAAAAATGGTATTCATCTGGTACGAGAAAGTTGTATCTGTTTCAGTTTGTGCAAATACTGCATTGTAAAAAAACAAAATATAAATAAAAAATAAAAGGTGTAAAAATTTCTTTTTCATAATAGGGGTAATTTTAAAGTTTTAAAAAAGGGGAAGAAATATAATGATTCTTGGTAAATATTTAAATGATAGGTTTAACCTATTTAGTATATTGCATATCAAATCTGCCGTCAGTCACATGGACAGTATCTCCGAGAGCGTTTACTGCATTGAACCAAAATGTACCGGAAATAATTTGATTTATTTCATCAAATTTTTTTATATTCAATTCGCCACTTGACTGAGAAAAAGTATAATAATCATCCAAAACATTATTTGTAAATTTTCGATAATTTCCTCGAGCATATCCCTTATTTCCATTTTGCAAAAAATATTTATTGACCATAATTTTTGAACTATCAAAAAGTATATTTAAATTAATAGGTAAACTGGGACTACTATTATCAGAAGCGGAAACTTGAAATACATATCCAACCGGACTTGGGTAATAAATATATTCGTAGTAACAGGTTAGAACTGGATTTAAAGCTCCGAATGGTCGTTTAGGCAAAAAAACTTTACCATCAACTAAGCAGCCAAAAGTATTTGAGCCGGATTGTGTTTCAGGTGGTAGTTGTTCATCTGGGTTAGCAGGTGTTTTATTTTTTTTACATTTACTGGTAGTTAGGCTAATGGTAAAAAGTAAAATAAGCAGTGTTAATAATCGGTAATTTTTCATAAAAAGGCAGTTTAAAATGGTAAGATTAAATTTGGTGTTATAAATCTAAGTAATTTTTACCATAGAATGTATTATTAAAATTGTAGGTAATTTAAAAAATACCTTCGGTAAAAACAGCATGCCTTATAACACACATCATCGGGGAAGAACGAAGCGAACAACAGCAGCTACGAAGAAATGATACGGTTTGGGATTAGATGGTGGTTTATAAATTAGGGAAGTCTTAAATTTAAGAAGCCCGGTCTTATAGGGAACATATAGGGAAGTTATAGGGAACTTATAGGGAAGTTGCTTCTTAGCTCCTTCATACATCAGGCATATCATAAGCATAGTTTGTGCTACTTCCAATCAATTATATGCTCATCCTGCTGCCTGCCAGGGGGGCTTCGGGTCTTCCTTATATCTTCTTCGCTCTAAGTGCGTTACAAGTGCGTTAGCTAACGCACTTGTAACGCAGTAAATACGAATAAGAATCATAGTAGACCTAAGGAAGAAGTAGAGGAAGGTGATATTCTTTTGGTAAATTTTAAAGGCATACGGTGAGCTAATATTCAGAAATACAAGTTAAAAACGGCTTAAACTTTTTGAACTTCTGCAACTTCTTCAACCTTTATAAACCTTTCCCCTACCTTTGCATTGTGAAAAAGTTCATCCTTTCCATCATTACCATTTTGTATCTCGGCGTGTCTTCGGGCTTTGCCATGGAGATACATTATTGCATGGGTAAAATGGCTGGGGTAGATTTTTATAAAACAGAGACCGAAAAATGCAGCCGTTGCGGCATGAAGGCAAAAAAAGGTTGTTGCAATGATGAGCATAAATTTTACAAACTTGCAGATGCTCACAAGACTATTGTAAACGATGAGCAGTTTAAAGCACCGGTTGTTTTTATTGTTCCGCAATATGCTGTTTTTACTAAGCCGGTATTACTTCCTGTTGCTATCAATTATTCCGGTAATCTTTCTCCACCTTTAGATACGGGCTGTGCAGTGTACATCCGTAATTGTGTTTTCAGAATATAGAATTTTTTAAATGATCCTTAAATGGTTGCAGTACTGCTGCGACTGAATTATTTTATTTAAAAAATTTATACAATGAAAAATATTTTTTTAGCAATAGCTATTTTCTTTTCTATCAGTACAAATGCACAGGTAACAAAAGTAAACCTACAGGCCAGCGGACTTACCTGCAGTATGTGCAGCAATGCCATTAATAAAGCGCTTAAATCTTTAGATTATGTAGATAAGGTTTATGCAAATATTAAAAACTCTTCTTTCGATATTACATTTAAGCCTAACGCAAAAGTGAATTTTGATGATCTAAAGAAAAAAGTAGAAGATGCTGGTTTTTCTGTGGCAAAACTTACAGCTACTGTTCATTTCGATAAGCAGGCCATTGTGCCGGATGAGCATGTGACTTTAAATGGGATGACCTATCATTTTTTAAATGCAAAAAGCCAGACACTCAATGGAGATAAGGTTTTACAGGTGGTAGATAAAGGTTATGTTTCTGCAAAAGATTTTAAGAAGAATGAATTATATACCAGCATGGATTGTTACAAAACAGGCGTAGCCGGCAGTTGCTGCAGTAAAGATGGTGTCGCTTCAGGCAGCCGCATTTATCATGTAACTATTTAGGCTAACCGAAAGTTTACCGGATCATTTTAAATGATCGGGTAAACTTTCTATAAAATTCTTTCAATGAAAAAGGTTTTTATTTTTTTCAGTATGCTTGTGGCTTACACAGCAACTTCCGGCCAGGAACTGTTTGTATTCAGTGAGCCAGCCAGCAATATGGCTACAAAAAGTGTTGGCTTTCGCCTAAATAATAATTTTGAAAGACAGGATATAAACGGGAAGTATAATTATTACCTTAACCCGGAAATAATGTGGGGCGCAAGCAAAAAACTAATGCTGCATGCGGAAGGATATTTTAATAACAGCAGTTCTACTTTTAAGGCAACCGGCGGTGGCGTTTATGGTAAGTATCGTTTTTATTCTGATGATGATGTACACACACATTTCAGATTGGCAGCTTACGGCAGGCTGACTTACAACAACAGCGTTTTTACACAAAGAGCTATTGATTTTGATGGATATAACAGCGGCTATGAAGCAGGTGTGGTTGCAACAAAATTGCTGAATA
>JBDSIB010000130.1:0-35275 GCA_039918155.1 Ferruginibacter sp. | reverse complement strand
TCAGAAATAAAATAATATCAAGAGCATTTGCTTGTGCAAAAAGAAGAACTCCATATGTGAATGTGATTAAATATGCAGCTTAAATGGGGATAAGTAAATTTTGAAAGCCTTAGAAATACAGGCAGGCGATGATGACCAATGAACTAATGCTGGTATCAAAATAATTTTATCCGATACAACAATCATCATTTCATTACATTTGTTTTGAAAGAGTAAATAAAACTGTCGGGATCTTATCTTCATAATAATCAGAAAATAAAGAAATGAAAGTTGCCAAGAATCTTTGCTTCGCATTTCTGTTAAGCTTAGTTGTAAATACCATCCAAGCAAAAACAATTCCGTCCGCTGCAATTGAAGAAGTAACCGCATTGATAAACCGGGTGGCACCGGGCAAGGCAGAAAATTTTGTGCTGGAACTCATGCCAGGTACTGATGGCAGAGATAGTTTTTTTATAGAAAGCCAGGCAAATAAAATTTATATTAAAGGCACAAATGGATTGGCCTTATCAAAAGGGTTCAACTATTATTTAAATAATTATTGTCACACTACGGTGAGTTGGTATTTGAAAGATCCGATAGTGATACCGCAAACTTTACCGGCGGTAACAGAGGCAACGGGACAGGCGTGCAGGTTTGAAAAAAGATTTTTTTTAAACTATTGCACTTTTGGCTACACCATGCTTTGGTGGCAATGGAACGATTGGCAAAGACTGATAGACTGGATGGCATTGAACGGCATCAATATGCCTTTGGCGATAACCGGGCAGGAATATATCTGGCAAAAAGTTTATAAAAAATTAGGGATGAGCGAAGAAGCATCCCGCCGGTTTTTTACCGGCCCTTCGCATTTGCCGTGGCAACGCATGGGAAATTTAGACAGATGGCTCGGGCCTTTACCACAGGCATATATTGATGGACAATTTGAATTGCAGAAACAGATTTTAAAACGGGAACGTGGTTTTGGAATGAAACCTATTCTACCCGCATTTGCAGGGCATGTACCTTACGATCTAAAAAAGATATACCCGGCAATTAAATTAACTGACCTGGGATCTTATGAAACAGGGGCAGCAAACGATGCATATTTTTTAGACCCGATGGATCCGCTTTTTATAAAAATCCAGAAAGCATACCTGGCGGAACAAACGAGCCTTTTAGGAACAGATCATCTGTATGGTGCTGACCCTTTTAATGAAATGGATCCGCCAAGTTGGGAACCAAATTACCTGGCAAAAGTTGCAGAAAATATTTATACTGGAATGAAGGCAATAGATAAAGAGGCAACCTGGATACAAATGGGTTGGACCTTTTATTATGATCGCAAGCATTGGACGAATCCACGATTGGAAGCGATGATAAAAGCAGTGCCTGCAAACAAAATGATAATACTGGATTACTTTGGTGAGTTTGCTGAAATATGGCGTGGTACAGATGCATTTTTTAAAGCGCCTTACGTTTGGTGTTACCTTGGCAACTTTGGTGGCAATACACAATTGGCTGCGCCCTTATTAAAAGTGAGCAAAATATTATCAGAGACAGAAAAAGATCCGAACCATCGGCAGTTGGCGGGCATTGGCACTACGCTGGAAGGCTTTGGTGTAAATGATTTTATGTTTGATTGGATATTTGATTATGCGTGGAATATCGACGCAACAAACACTACTGACTGGATCACAAAATACGCTGCAAGCCGCAGTGGGCATAACGATCCGATTGCTGCTGCCGCATGGCTAAAAATGTTGCCGTTGGTTTATAATACGCAGGTATCGGGCGTAGGCTTGGGCAATATGATGCAGATGAAACCTAAATTAAAAGGCAGGCAAGGTTACTCCGGGCTGAGCAGTTATGATTATAAAGCACTGGCCAATATATTACCAACCTGGCTTTTGGCAGATGATGAATCGAAAGCAAATAAGCAGTTTCAAAGAGACCTGGCGATGGTAGAGAAACAGGTATTGGTAAACCTTACTGCTACCTTTAGAGATACAATTGCAAAAGCATATTATGCAAAAGATGAAAAAACATTTAAGCAATACACAAACTTATTTTTATCGCTCTGCGATGATGTAGATAAATTGGCAGGTACACAAAATGATCTTTTGTTAGGCCATTGGATAGGCCAGGCAAGAGATATGGGAAAGACCGACGAAGAAAAAAATTATTATGAAAAAAGTGCGAGGGTATTGATAACTACCAGGGGTGGCGAAAATAGTGAGCTTACAGAATATGCCGGAAAAGATTGGGCCGGCTTGATTGAGAGTTATTATAAAAAAAGATGGGAACTATTTTTTAATGACCTGAGTAAAACTATAAATACCGGTGAAGAGCCTGACATGAAAGCTTTTGACCTAAAGCGTGCGAAGTTTGATTGGGACTGGGCAAACAGCAATGCGGATACGCAGAAATTTGACAGGGAGCCTAAAGGAAATACAATTGAAGTTTGTAATGAGTTGTATAAGAAATGGGTTGCTTATTTGTGATGTTCATGTTGCCACATACGTTAGTTGTACATTTATGATTAAATTTATTTGAGTTCTTTCCACATCGTGGTTTTGCCTCCGCAGCCGACAGACTGCGTACCTGTACCAGCGCTGCTTTTGCTTCTTTTAAAAAATATGCTTCGCATTTTTTGAATTCCGACTGCGTCGTAACCAAACCAAAAGAGGCGCCTTATACAGGTACTGATAAATTTGCGAAACTTGCCCACTTCTAAATCAAAGTGAGTTACGCAGAGTATCGTTCTAATATTTTAGGTGAGGAAGAGAATTCCCTACTGTAAGTTTGCAACATTATATTTTAGCGAATTTGAATATTTCTATTTTTCTAATAAAAGAATTAATTGTCTTTTCAAAAAATCAGATGTTCAGTCCATTAATTTACTTGCCTGTCTCTAATACCTGGCGTTAAACAACTATTGTTTGCTAAAATAGTATCTGTATATTCATTAATATTTTTGAACATTTGTACAGCACATTAAATAAAATATTGCCGGTATGATGATACAGTCTGTTTACTTGCCTAAACGCATCAGGAAATTTCCTTTTTTAATCCTATTTTTTTGCCTGCCGATGCTGACATTTGCGAATATTGTTTTGCCTAATATTTTTAATGACAATATGGTATTGCAACGAAATACTACCGTTAAAATATGGGGCTGGGGAAGCTCCGGTGAAGAAGTAACGATCACAACAGGTTGGGATAACAAAACTTACAAAACAAAAACAGATAACCAGGCAAATTGGAATATAGAAATACAAACTCCTGCTGCCGGTGGACCATATACGCTGAATTTTAAAGGATACAATGAGATAACACTTAACAATGTGATGCTGGGAGAAGTATGGCTTTGCAGTGGTCAAAGCAATATGGAATATACGCCGGCAGCCGGCATTGTAAACGGAGATGCAGAAATTACAAAAGCAAACTATCCGAACATTCGTTTTTTTACTGTACCGAAAATAAGTGCAAAATCAGAACAGATAAATTTACCCGGCCAATGGCAAACATGCACACCGGAGAGCATGAAATATTTTACTGCAGTGGGTTATTTTTTTGCACAGCATCTACAGGAAGATCTGAAAGCTGTCCCTATCGGTATCATCAATTCCAGTTGGGGTGGCACACCGGCAGAGATTTGGTTTCCGGCAGCATATATTGCAAAGGACCCGGTGCTTTCAACAGCAGCAGCAAAACTTACACCGGTACAATGGGGACCAACAGAACCAGGCAGGACATGGAATGCAATGATAAATCCATTGGTAGGTTTTAAAATAGCCGGCGCTCTTTGGTACCAGGGAGAAAGTAATGTAGGCAGTAACGTTTACGATAAAACGCTGGGCGGACTAATTACTTCGTGGCGGCAGGCATGGGGTGATGAGTTTCCATTTTATTTTGTGCAGATAGCGCCTTACAAATACGGTGGAAATAATATAGGCGGAGCAGTAATAAGAGATGCACAACGTAAACTATTAAATGAAATTTCGAAGACAGCGATGGTGGTGATCAGTGATATTAGTACGCCTGACAATATTCATCCAAAAGATAAAAAACCGGTTGGCAATCGGTTGGCAAACCTTGCACTCAACAATATTTATGGAATTAATAAAGGCATTGTTAATGGCCCTTTGTACAAAGAAATAAAAGTAAAAGACAATAAGGCTACTGTATATTTTGATAATGCTGCAGGCCTGCATTTTAAAGCGGCTCCTTCTACCCTGTTTGAAATTGCGGGTGCAGATGGCATCTATCATACTGCTACTGCAAAAATTGTAAATGAAACGGTGGTACTTACAAGCAAAGACGTACAAAAGCCCACAGCAGTCAGGTTTGCATGGCATGATTCTGACCAGGCAGATCTTTTTAACAGTGCAATGCTGCCGGCTTCGTCTTTTATTTCAGAAAGCGATTAAGGATTTGCCTTAGATATAAAGTTTTATAAATAAAAAAAGCTGCCATGGCAGCTTTTTTTATTTATAATCATTGCAACAATATTTTATAGTGATATGTTTTTTTACCATCGTACACAATTACAATATACTCTCCACTTGCCCATGCGGTGCTGCTGGTAATATTTTGTATACCGGTAAATAATATACCGGTTTTGTGATATACTTTTTGCCCTAAAGCATTTACCAATTCAATTTTTTGCGCCTTTATATTATTCAGATAAACCTGGAATGTATTTCCTCTACCTACAGGGTTAGGTTGTACTGTAATTTCAAGGTTGCGGGTAAACGCTATATCCACAACTGATACAGGACTGTAACGGTATTTGCCATCGGCATCTGTCATCTTTAAACGGTAATAGTAACGGCTATGTGTACCTGCATGTGAAATATCATCCGGAAAACTGTAACTACGGGAGACATTTGAAAAATGCGCCGCTTCTACTGTTCCTGCTTTGCCGTAAGTAACCCCATCAAAACTTCTTTCTATTTCAAAATCACTGCTGTTACTTTCTGAACTTGTTGTCCATTCCACCAGGTTAATATTATTGTGATTTGTTGCTTTTATATCTACCAACGTAATGGGCAAGATGATGTTATTGGTAAAGAGAACACCGTAATCTTCTACCTGGCCATTTGTAACATTGTAACAGGAATTCACACCGCCTACACAATCTTTCGCAATCAACCTGGCCCGGAGCATTTGCCCGGTAACTGGTGGATTTGCCGGGGTGCTAAAAGAAAAATTAATGGTGCCGATATAACAACTGGAAGAACTGTAAACATTTTCACCTGGGTCTGTAAAGTCTCCATCATTATTATAATCTATAAAAAGCTGTATAAGATTAAACATATTAGTTGGCGAAGATGTGCCCACATTTGCTGATGCGTTATATGTTGTTCCCGGTAGTAATATGGTATTATCTGTACAACTGAAATCCTCATAAATATTTCCATCTTCATCAGCGCCACCCGATGATTTATTGATACTGCCTAATTGAAAAAACTTAACACCTGCGTTACTGGTACTTACACCTGTATTAATACAGACAGCTGCGGCAGGTGATGCTGAAACAGTAACCTGTTTAGAAACCTGGCTTGTACCTGCGGAACTGCTGACGTTAAGTGTAATAGTTTTATTGCCCGGTGTAGCAAAAGTCACTGAAGGATTTCTGTCGGTAGAAGAAGCTGGTGAACCTCCGGGAAAAGTCCAGGCCCATGTTGTAGGTCCATGCAGTGTAAGGTCAGTAAGCTGAAGCGCAGTACCGGTACAAATTGCAAAAGAGACCGCAGAAAAATCTGCAACCGGCGGACCCGCAGTACTGCACTGTGCCAAGCAACTTACACCAGCAACATAACTATTGCAGGCAGCTACACTTACAGGACTCCATGCAGTAGATGTACCAACTGATGGCGCCATGATGTATGGATCACCAGGATTATCATGCTGACAATTAAAATTGTGTCCCATTTCATGAGCGGTTAATATTCTTAAACCCAATGCTGAGCCGGTAGGATTACTGCCGCCATAATCTTCCAGGATATGATACTTATTTGAGGTACATATTGCACCCAGGTAAGCAAGTCCAACTATTCCACTACTCCCTCCAGCGCCATCCTGGTCTATGTTACGGGTCGTCCACAACTCTGCATCATCATAACTTACGCCAAAATTTCCTGCCTGTCCCCAGGCCCTGAAATTGGAAAGCACCGTACCGGAAGCAGTGCCTGTATATGCCGGTGTTAGTGGATCATTTGCCACATCCGTAGAAATATATTGTGCTACGATCACGAGTTCTATATTATTCAAAAACTGATCATTTACATAATCCTGTATCACATTATTTATTACCCCGATATTATGCAAAGCAACATCCGAAGCACTTCCATAACGGGTAAACATAGACGCATCTGACGCAATAACCAATTCACTCTGCACACAATTAAGCCCTGCAGTTATCCCCGAAACACCGGCATACTCCTGCTCTTTTGTTTTGGTTTCTGTAACACCACATGTTAAGGAGGGATCGGGTTTTACATCTGCAGCTTCATACAATACATATAACTGCCTGTCTTGTTTGCCGGCAAAATAACGAATGGGTTCTATAAAATATTCTTTTGATCCAATCCGTACCATACCGTATATCAAATCATCAGCAAGCGTAAGTGCTACACTGCTACGGGGCTGGCCTTGTACTGTACCGCTATAAGTAACGCAACCCGGACTTTGCAAAATTGTTTTACCATCTTTTCCTGCTACTGTTACACTGTAATCTTTTGTAAGAATATTATTTTCCTGTAAGGAAAATGTCCAGTTTGCAAAGCCGGGAAGGTCGAGTGTAAAATTTGGAGTTGCTGACTTACTTTTTATGTATTGTTTTATTTCTGCAGGGTTAATGCGAAAAAGATTGTAACTGGAAAAATGGGTGGATAAAGAAGTTGCCGATTTTTTTTCAACCTGCCTGCCGGCAAATTGTTGTGCAGAAGAAAAAACAGGAAAACAAAATACAAGGCAAAGAAGGCAGATAATTGATTTATTCATAAACAGGATTTAAAGCTGCCGTTTTTAATCTCCGGCAATAGATCGCAAAATTTAAATGTTTTTTAAGGAGTTGAGAATTAAGCAAAATCTTTTAGTATTATCCTGATCACATAAATTTTTCTTTTGGTAAGCCTGGAATTTATTTTTAAAACGAATAATTGAGGAAATTATTACATAAAAAAACCGGGGCACTCCCCGGCTTTTAAAAAAAGTTATACGATTATTAAGTATTGGCTGCTTTTCTGACTTCATTGTCTGCATTGTTGGCAGCTTTTTCTGTCTCATTTTTTGCAGAATTGGCAGAATTTTGCATAGATGTTTTTACATCAGAAACTGTATTTTTTATTGCTGCCCCAGCTTTATCAAAAATATTACCTTCTTCTGCTTTTGCATTATTAGAGGCTTTATCAATTTCATTATCGCCTTTGTTTACAGCATTCTCTACTGATGTTTTTACATCTTTCGCTGCATTTTTTATTGCTGTTCCTGCATCATTTGCTGCATCCTTTAATTTGTCTGAAAAGTTTTCGTTGTTCATATCGCTTATTTTTAATGTTAATAAATATTGTCCGCATTAATAATTACAATTAGCATGCCTTATTATGCCAATGTACTTGAATTAAGAGCTTAATTGCACCCGTTAACATATTTTTTTTGGCTACAACAAACATAGATTTGGATACATGTATTCTTTAGTTTGGGCAGACTTTTGCATTACCAAAAAACAGAAAATGAAAATCATAATTACAGGCTCCTTAGGGCACATCAGCAAACCACTGGCAGAATCACTAATACAAAAAGGACATTCGATTACTGTTATCAGCAGCAAAGCAGAAAAGGAAAAAGATATTGAAGCTCTTGGCGCAAGAGCAGCGATCGGATCAGTAGAAGATGTTTCTTTTCTTACAAAAACATTTACCGGAGCCGATATCGTTTACCTGATGGAGCCCCCCGTCAATTTCCTCGATCATACGACAAATGTTGAAACACAATGGGCAAACATTGCTCAAAATTATTTGCAAGCTATTCAGCAATCAGGCGTAACAAAGGTTGTACACCTCAGCAGCATCGGTGCACATACTGATAAAAACAACGGCATGTTAGCTGCTCATTATCTGGTAGAAAATATATTAAAACAATTACCGGAAAATGTTTCAATCAAATTTATGCGGCCGGTTGGTTTTTACTACAACATGTTTGCGTTTATACATTCAATCAAAACACAGAGTGCGATCATTCAAAATTACGGCGGTGATGAAAAAGAGCCATGGGTTTCCCCATCAGATATTGCAGCTGTGATTGCAGAAGAAATGGAAAAACCATTTAGTGGCAGAGAAGTACGCTATATAGCAAGTGATGAAGTTTCGCCAAATGAAGTGGCAAAAATATTAGGTGAAGCTGTCGGTAAACCCGATCTGCAATGGAGGGTTATTCCGGATGAAACATTTCAAAATGGATTGATAGCAGCAGGCTTTAGCACGAGTAATGCAAAAGGCTTAACCGAAATGAATGCTGGCAGACGTGCTGGCGTATTGTATGAAGATTATCATCGTCATCAACCAACATTAAGCAAGACAAAGCTGACTGATTTTGTAAAAGAATTTGCTATTGCATATTCTAAATCATAATTCAAAAGGAAAAATAAAATAGTATGAATACAGAAGAAATTACGATTGCAGGAAACAGCGATCACCCATTGACAGTAAAGCGATTTGGATACGGAACGATGCGGCTCACCGGCGAAGGGATTTGGGGAGAACCTGCCAACCGCCCCGAAGCATTACAGATATTAAAAAAATGCATCAGCACCGGCATCAATTTTATAGACACCGCAGATTATTACGGCGAAGACGTAACCAACCGTTTGATTGCAGAAGCATTGTACCCCTACCCAGATGACCTGGTGATATGCACCAAGGTTGGCGGCGCCAGAAAACCAGATAAAAGCTGGATACCATTTAACCGTCCGGAAAATTTACGCAGCAGTATAGAAAATAATTTACGCACGCTAAAGACAGAACAGATTACGCTTGTTCATTTCAGAGTAATAGCCGGTGCTGATGTGCCTTTTGAAGAATCTTTGCAGGCAATGTTTGAGATGCAAAAAGAAGGAAAAATATTACATGTCGGGGTGAGTAATGTGAGTGCTGAAGAACTAAAAACAGCCATTGCAATGGGCAATATTGCCACGGTAGAAAATATGTTTGGCCATGCACAACGCAGTTCCATACAACTTGTATACGGTGGAGAAACCAAGGGCGGCGAAGAAGTGTTGACCATTTGCGAAGAAAATAAAATACCATTGATCCCGTACTTTTCTTTGTTCCAATCAATGCCAAAAAAAGATGAAAGAATTGGAACCATTGCAAAAAAATACAAGGCTACTGAAGCACAAATAAATTTAGCATGGCTCTTGCACCATTCACCATGGATATTGCCCATACCGGGTACTTCTTCTTTAAAACATTTTGAAGAAAATCTAAAGGCTGCCGAAATAAAATTGAGTGCAGCCGATATGGAATTTCTTAAATAATAATTACTTTGTATCATGTCAGACACAAAACCATACAGGATAAAAACAATTACCGAGTTTCATCGTTTTAAAGGATTGTCTAAACCTGAACATCCATTGATAAGTGTGATAAATGTTGAAGACCTGAAATACGGTCTGGATAATGGGCCTTTTAATTTTATCTATGATTTTTATTGCATTGCTTTAAAAAGATATTGTGAAGGCAAATTCAAGTATGGTCAACAGGAATATGATTTTGATGAAGGCACGATGTTTTTTATATCGCCTAACCAGGTCTTCGGCATTGACCAGGCAAAAGCTAAGGCTGAAAAAAAGACCGGCTGGATGTTACTTGTTCATCCTGATTTTTTTTGGAATACAAGCCTGGCAAAAAATATAAAGCAATACCAATTCTTTGATTACTCCGTACATGAGGCTTTATTTTTATCAGAAAAAGAAGAACTGGTAATGAACAATATTGCTAAGAATATTGAACAGGAATATCGTTCCAATATTGATAAGTTCAGCCAGGGTGTAATTATTGCACAATTAGAATTATTACTAACCTACTCAGAAAGATTTTATGAGCGCCAGTTCATTACCCGAAAAATAAACAATCACCAGATACTGGGCCGCCTGGAAAAAATTCTGAACGATTATTTTAATAACGATGAGCTGATCTCGAAAGGTTTGCCATCCGTACATTTTGTTTCAGAAACACTAAATGTATCGCCCAACTATTTAAGTTCATTGCTAAAAGTATTGACCGGGCAAACAACCCAGCATCATATCCACAATAAGCTCATCGAAAAAGCAAAAGAAAAACTTTCCACTACAGAATTAACGGTAAGTGAAATTGCTTACGAACTCGGCTTTGAACATTCGCAATCCTTCAGTAAATTATTTAAAGCAAAGACCAATTCTTCGCCGTTGGAATTCAGGGCTTTGTTTAATTGAGAACATAAGTCATGATGTTTTGAACGAAAGCATCTTAGAAAAATAATTCTGCAAACTTTCCACCAAATGCCTGCCACCAAAAAGACAGTTGAAATTGCCAGATAATATGCATTACGATTAAAATACCCATCATTACCAGGTATGGTTTTAATGAATTGCCTTTTATTTTATCATATACAATTAATGCAAGAGCAATTATTTCTGTCAAAATCATTGAATATTCCACCCCCTGCGGAAAAGGCATCCCGCCATAAATTATAAAAGCCCGTCCCGTGCCAAGGCCCAGCATTAGCAATGAGGTGGCAATCATATAACGCATATGTGCCGGGGTATTTTTTACATTTACTATTGCCAGGATATAAAATATTGCAAAAGCAAAAAGATCAGGAAGATTTAAAGCAAGGCTACCAATAGCTACTTCTTTCGGCATTGTAGCGACGCTACGGATATAACTCAGCTTAGTTACTAAAAAAAGCGAAAGCAAAATGAGCGGTATCAACAGGTAGGAAAGCTTCCCCAGATTCCGATGCCACTCAAATTTTTTATACCTGATCAACATTGGTTGAATGATAAGCATTGCAAACCAACTCAACATCATGATACCATGAAAATGCTGAACAGTATTAAGCCCTGTGAAACTTGGAAACAAACCAAAGTAAGTTCTAAAAAATCCCCACACAACAAATGCTAAAATAACAACGAAGAACAAGCTGAGATTTTTGTACGCTGACTCCATAACTTTTTTTTAATTGATCAAATAAAAATAATCGTTGCTTCAGATTACAATATTCTTTACAACAAATACTGTGATATAAAATAATAATTAAAAGTAGTGCTGAAGAAGCCTTGCGTAGTGGTAAAAAATCAGCCTTTTTTTGCTAACAATTCTATTGCGCTTGTGGGAGCGTTGGCCTCTGCTTTTAAAAGACTGTTAGGCGTAGTGCCTGAAAACTGTTTAAAATCTTTCGCCAAATGCTGGTAATCATTATAACCTGTTCTCACTGCAATGCTTAACCAGTCAAGCTGCGGATACAGATTTTTTAAAAGAAAAGCGTTATTGAAACGATTGATCCTGTTGAATAATTTTGGAGAGATGCCTTCTTGCTGAATAAACCGCCGCTCAAATTGACTCAGGGATAAACAGGCGTAGCCAGCTAAAGTTTTTATAGAATAAGATGAAGGCTTATTAAACATCATACGGCTTACTTCATCAATTGGTTGAAAATTATTTTTTTAGCCTTGTATGCGTTTCCATAAATAGGTTTCGATTATTTGTATCAGTTCCTCATTAATGGGAGCGTTGACCATTTGTTCAAATACCTGTTGTATTTCCGGGTTGAGAATAGAAGCTGCATCAATCCTTTCATCTAAAAATTCAACTAGTGGCAGCCTTAAAAATTTTGACAAAGCACCCGGCTGAAAATTTACAGACAGCATTAAAAACTCCTGTGGCAAATAAAAATTAAAATTAGAAACCTGTGCGCCGTTGATGGCAATCGTTGAAAATTTTTCTGCTGTTTTGGTTAGCGGATTTAATGCAGTTATAGATCCTCTTAAATAAAAAACAAGGCTATGTTGTGTAGTAGACGGAAAAGGCTTTACCGCCGAGCTATGTTTTTTATCCAACATGACATAGACCAGGTCGTAGTTTTTAATAAAATGCTGCAAGTGAATGGCCGGCTGTATAATTTTATAGATCATAAAAGCAGTAAAGCTTATTTATAAAACTAAAATAACGATTCTTATCTGTCATTGGTGGTAAAAAATCCGCATTCTTTATATTGACTGATAAGGAATAGTTTTTTCCCGTCAGATTGCAGGTGCATTTACCAATGAATTGAAATAAAACTTTCTACTCACCAAAAGTAGCCAGCTAATATCCCATACCAATAAAATTCTTTCCGAAAGGCCACGGAGTGGAATGGGGCTTGCGAAGAAAACAATGAACAATAACAAACTCACTACACCAAAAATCAAAGAAGTTTTTGCAAAGCTTTTCCAGTTTTCATTTCTCTTAAAAACAGCTCCCCAGGCTATCATCGCAATACTGAGACAGATCAATGCAATCAATGCAGCGGATCCATGTATTAAGCCACGGAGCGTCGGTGGAATTACAGGCACATCTGTAGGGAACATTGCAACCAACAACATGCCCACACAAAATATACCCTTGGTTATTATACTTATTTTCGATGATTTAATATTAATCATCAATCCGCTTAACAGCAATATGCCTGCAAATGCAAGGGCGTAAAAAGCGATCGTCATTAACCAGCTGTAATCGCCCACGGCATACTCACTCACAAAAGAAGAAAGTATATTTTTATCAGCCCGTAAAAAATGAAGACCACAAACTATTGCGAAAAATAGTAAGCATCCTGATAAGCTAATGAGTGCAATCGTTTTAGTATGCTTCATAAATACGAGTAAACGTCTTTTAAAGTGAATCTGTAGTAATTATTTCAACTACGCTTTATTGCTTTTTCCCCATTGTCTCCATTTCTTCTTTAGTTGCCAGCTTGGTTCCTTGCCCTGCAACAAAATACCACTTACCATTTTGCTTTATGTAAGTTTCAGTTCTAATAACGGTAATAGATATATCACCGCCGGGAGTTGAAAATACAACATCCAATATCATGTTTTTAACTGCAGCATCACCATTGTATACTCTTAAAATATAAGTGCCGGGCCGTGGGGTAACGGATTTAAAAGTGGCACCTTTATCTGTAAAACCTTTTTGCCACTGTTCAATTCCATAAGAAACTTTTCCTTCCGGCCCCACGGCTATGTAATCATCATTTAAATGAGCGTCACTTTCCTTTAAGTCTCTTAATGCTTCGATTGCTTTCCTGTCTTCGGGATAATTGGTAGTGTTGTATTTCCCCTCTGGTGGCACTTGTGCTTTTAAAATGTTTGATGTAAAGAGCAAAATGACGACGATAAAAACTGTGGTCATTTTGTAGTTGCTTTTTTGTTTCATGATTTTTTATTTAGTGTGAAGAAAATTATTTTTATAATAACGCTTTATACCTGGGAAAAAGATTAATAGATTTTAACCCTTGATGATCCATTTAAAATAGATGAACGGCAATCCACTTAGCAAAAGCCTGCCACCAGGAGGAATGAGCATTGGGCCCAATTACAAATGTGATGGCAATGATTCCTAAAAAAACTGCCATCGGAAATGCCGATCTTTTCTTTACAATGTCGGCTATCATCCAGCCCAATGTAAAAAGAGCAATCAATCCAATCATTACCGGAATTACTAAAAATGGCAAACCACAAACTGCAATTAAAAAGCGACCCAGCCCGGGGCCTAAAATCATCAACCCTATGCAGGCAAAAAACCGGAGATGGAAAGAAGTTTTCTTTTTGTAATAAATACCAAGGCCATAAAGAATACTGATATAAAAAATATCCGGGATACCGTTAGCCATACCTGCCAATGCATCCATTTCACTACCGGTTTTAATGTTTCTAAAATAACTCGCCCTGGCTCCGAGAAAAAATGAAAAAATCAATAATGGAAATATGAAGTAGGAAGCTTTGCCAACTATCCTGTGCAGGCGAAAGTTTTTAGTACGGATAAAAACGGGCTGGGCAATGAGCATCAGAACCCAGGTCAGCATTACTACCCCATGAAAATGGTGAACCCAGGTAAACCCATTAAAATTTGGAAACTTAACAAGATATGTTTTGTAAAATCCGGCAAAACTGATGAGTAGCAGAAAAATAAAAAAGTAAATAAGGCGGTTGGTGATGGCATTATTCTTTGGCAATTTGTTTTGCAAGGTTTCTAAATGCTCCATTTTATTGATTTAATATTTATGAGTTTTTAATATCCTTTAATTTATTTTCGACAAAGTATCTGTTTACTTCTCTGCACAGGCGGCAATACCTGACGACATCGTTTTGATTGTTGTCTATTGGCAAACTAAACTGTTTTGCCTTGCAATCAATTGCCAGGATTTCTCATAACGTCTATAAATATTAGTATATGCCATTGTGCCCATAGGCTTTCCATTTGGCATTGTCACACTCACATCGGGAACATCCTTGCCCATTACAATTGCAATGTCTTTGTTGATGGTTATTTTTTGAATAACATGCTCTTTGTGTGGCGGTGTTGTCTTCATTTCTGCGTTTTGCTTTTTCCAGGCTGATAACAATTCAATAAGACCTCTAAAACCGTGGATAGTGTTGTATGGGTTCATTACCACATAGTCAGGCGAAACATATTTATACATGAAAAGAGTATCCTGCATGTCCATAGCTATAACGCTCAGTTCTTCTATTTTGCGAACGGAGGCTTCATCTGCCAGATCTTTACTTGTAGTTTGTGCCTGGGTACATGTTGCAATACTTATAAAAAGCATTGAGATAAAAATGTGTTTCATAATTTTTTGCATAAGTTGCCACTTTGGTTACTGATTTTTAAAATTTGTTTAAATATGCTGGTGATTTTGCCCGGTTACTTATTTCCATAACGAAGTATTTTTTGTCTGGCAAAATTGTGCTTCTTTCGTAATTAAATTAATTGCATAATGGTAGACAGCGCTTTTAATGAGTGGATAGCAATATTTATATAGTTAACAATATCCGTCCTTGGTTTTTACCATTCCCTCAAAAAAATGACTATTCACCAAAAGGGTTATGGAATGCTGAATGCTTTGGTTAATTTTAAAAATATACTATGGTTTTATGCAGCGGACATCTTTTTTTATTTTCTTTTTATTGTTGTGTTTTTTGCAAACAAATGCACAGGATACATTAAAATTTAATGGCCAGCCAGATTGGACTCAGGAACTCGACATTGCAGATAATTGTTTTTTTTATGAAGAGACTTCTAATACTGCCTTACGTTTTGACGAAGTAAAAACGAAAATATTTATACCGTATACCAAACAGTTTCGCAAGCAGGAATTTAGTAACATGCCGCTTATTGTACAATGGAAAAAGTTTACTGTAAAAAATACATCTGCAACTGATACAATTAATTTACGCCTCGGCACCGTTCATTATTTTACACGTCTGTACAGCGATACAGGCCTTATTGCCAGAAGCGGTGCCTATGAAACAAAAGGATTTAATATTGCAGATGGATCGTATTCCAATAACCGTGGTGAATTGCCGGTGATTCTGCCCCCAAACACTACAATAACTTATTGGTTAAGAACAGAAGACAGGCAAAATCAGTTGATACCGCCTGTTATTGGCTTAAAAACAACAGCTGTTGCATTTTCAGAAGAAGCAAAAAGCGGGTTTGAGGCAAGGTATTTATTTTTGGTATTGGCGTGTATGGCAGGCTGTTTTTTATTCATTGGTATTTTTGCTGCGTATAATTATTACCTGTACAGGTATAAGGCTTTTCTGTGGTACATCTGTTACACTTTTGCTGCATTTTTTTCCACCTTGCACTGGATGGATATCAGGCTGGGAATGGCTATGTTCTCACCGTTGGTACATGACATTATTTTTTCTATTTTCATTTACCTGATACCGGTTTTATATAGTTTTTTTATTGGGAGCATGCTACAGCTTCCTGTACATTTTAAAAAAGGGTGGATGCTGGTAAAACTGCTGATATTAATATCCATTGTGCAAATGTTATTAGAGTTTATTGAAGTGCGGTTTGGTTGGTTCCCATTCAACAAGAATTATTATGGCATATTTTTAAACATCGCCCCACTTGTGCTGCTGAATATTGTTTTGTTAGTTCTTACAGCAAAAAGCAAAGACCCCGTAAAATGGTTCTTATTCACAGGCATCTTTTGTTTAATGGTATTCTGGTGTATGCCTCTCATGAATTTGTATGCCCCTACTGAAAAAATGAAGCCTGAACTCTTCCTGGTCATCAATTTTCCGATAGTGTTTCTAATGTTGGGGTTGGTAATAGAAGCAATCTGTTTTTCGTTTGCGCTTACTTACCGGAGCAAATTGGTATTAATAGAAAAAAACAACTTACAGGAAAACTATAATCTTCAGTTACAAATTGCCTTGCAGAAAAGGACTTCAGAACTGGAAACAAAAAATAAACTGGTAGAGGCACAAAAAATAAAACAGGTACAAACTGAATTAGAACAGAAGATCGCTGAAACAGAAATGACTGCTTTAAGGGCGCAGATGAACCCGCATTTTATTTTCAACTGTCTTAATTCCATCAAGCTGTACACTTTAGAAAATGATTCTAAAACAGCCTCGGAATACCTCACCAAATTTTCCCAGTTGATAAGGCTTGTTTTAGAAAATTCGAGGTCAGAAAAAGTAACGTTGCAAAAAGAACTGGAGACATTAAACCTTTACATTGAACTGGAAGCGATGCGGTTTAAAAATAAAGTACAATACAAAATAAATGTAGCACCGCATATAGATCAGCAATACATTGAGATACCGCCATTGCTGTTGCAGCCCTACGTAGAAAATGCCATCTGGCATGGACTAATGCACAAAGAGGAAGGAGGGAATATTTCAATTGATATTTCTCAGCCGGAAGAATTTATTTTACACACAGAAATAACGGATGATGGCGTAGGTAGAGACATAGCAAAAGAAAACAAAAGTAAATCAGCCACCAGGCAAAAATCATTTGGGTTAAAGATGACGTCCGAAAGACTGGAAGCCATCAACCTCATTTATAAAACCAATACGGAAGTAAAGATCATTGATCTGAAAGATACTAACGGCACTGCATCAGGAACAAAAGTGATCATAGAAATACCCTTATAAAATAAATATGCTAAAAGCAATTATTATAGATGATGAACCGGATTGTGTAAAGCTGTTGGCACTGCAATTAAAAATGTATTGTCCGCAGGTACAGGTAGTCGCAGCCTGCATTTCGAGCACTGAAGGACTGCTGAAGATAAAAGAGCTAAGGCCCGATATCGTATTTATGGATATTGAAATGCCGGTGATGAATGGCTTTCAACTGTTGGAGCAACTGGATCAGATCAATTTCAGCCTGGTATTTGTAACTGCCTACGATCAGTTTGCAGTAAAAGCTTTTCGCTTTAATGCACTGGATTATTTATTAAAACCCATTGATGGAAAAGAACTGACAAAAGCAGTAGAAAAAGCTATGCAGCAAAGGCCTGATCCGCAACAGCTCCGTTCATTAAAACAACAGCTTCATGCCGGCGAAAAACATCAACCTGATAAAATTGCTTTGCCCTATCAAAACGGTGTAACCTTCACTGAAATTAAAAATATATTGTATTGCGAAGCAGAAAATAATTACACCCGGTTTTTGATTGCCGGCGGTCAGCAATGTATGGTGTCAAAAACATTGGGCGATATACAGGAAGTGCTGGAAGAAAGAAATTTTTTAAGAGTTCATCGTCAATACCTCGTAAACCTTGATCATATAAAAAAATATGTACGGGGCGAAGGGAATTATTTGATCATGAGTAATGATGCAAGTATTCCCGTTGCAAGAAATAAAAAGGAAAAACTGACAGAAAGGTTTGGTTGGTTATAAAAGAAAAAAATGTCTGCTTTTTAACTACTTTCCAAAATTCAGAAATTTGTTTTGTGATAACGTAAGGAAAAAACTTATGGCTTTTCAGGAAAATATCTATTCATAACATTTTTTTTTGGCTTCGAAGTTTAAAACTATTTCATCTTTACAAATTTCAAATGCATCACCCTACCAGAATTTACTTCAAAACCAGTCACCTGCTTTTTATTATCCCGTATTATTTTTAAATGATCCATCCACCAGTAATCACTTGCAAGATCATCAGGACTGGTTCTGGTAAGTTTTGTATCGCTGTATTTTACATTCGTAAGCATTAAGGCATGGTCTTTTAAAACAATACCGTATTTGCAATCCAACTCCGGGCAGTAATAAGTACCTGTATAAGTCTTTAGCAGGTTATCATTCTGTAATGTATCCATGCGGAATTTTGTAAAATGATATGTCTTATCATCGGGCACTTTTATATCCACCGTTGTATCTTTTGTTTTTATACCAAAAACAAGTTTTATTTCCGGTGATGCAGCCATAGAGAAAGTATCTTTTACTTCTTTGATAAGAAAATCACTTTCTCCTTGCGCATTGTAAAAAAGCCTGTTGCCTTTTAATTCAAAACTAAAAACAATTCCCTCCTCACTAATATAGGTTCCGGTAAATTTTTTGAAGGCTGAAGGATCTTTTAAAACAGCGGCTATACTATCCCGTGGTGCCGTTTTAATTTCCTCTTTCTCTGCAGCAGTGTCTTTTATAAACAGATCTGCCATTTTATGTGCTTTCGAGGTAGGGCCAAGATCGGCAAGGTTACTGAACACCATAAATCCCATTTTAATATCCGGGAAAGCAGAAACATAAGTTCTGTAACCAGCATCAGCGCCGCCATTTGAAAATTGTTTCCATCCTTTATATGTATCTGTAACAATCCCCTGGGCATAGCTTATTTTTTCTCCGTTATTGAGTACAGCGTTTTTTGTAAGTTGGTCAATGGTTGTCTGAGTTCCCACTTTATGATCATAAAAATTCATCAGCCATTTACTCATGTCCGGAATATTTGTAAAAAGACTGGTGGCTCCTGCATTCGAATAACTTAAAATGCTGTTGGCAAAATGAGCGCTATCAATACGGTCATAAGAATAAGAGCGGTTCTTTTCTATCTCAGTATAATCATCATGAAAATGCGTGCTCGTCATTCCCAATGGTTTAAAAATGGCGGAGTCTGTAAATTTTCTTAGCGACATTCCACTTACTTTTTTTACTATTTCTGCCAGCATGGTAAAACCGCTGTTTGAATAACTGTATTGCTCACCCGGTTTAAAATTAAGTGCCTGTTGCTTGCTCAGCACTTTTATGATCTGTTCCTGCGTGATCACATCATCCAACCTGGTGCCAGCTATAGACAGCAGTTGCCATTGGTCTCTTATACCGCTGGTATGATTCAACAAATTGCGGATAGTGATTTTCTCTTTAAGATCAGGAAACCAGGAAAGATATTTATGAATATCATCGTCCAGCGAAAGCTTACCCTGTGCTGCCAATAAAATAATAGAGTAAGCTGTAAACTGTTTTGAAACAGAAGCCATGTGAAAAATGGTCTGCGGCGTATTCGCAATCCCATATTCCAGGTTTGCCAGGCCATAGCCTTTACTATAAACAAGTTGATCGTTCATCACAATACCGATAGTGCAACCCGGGCTTGAGGCATTACCCCATTTTTGAAAAATAGCATCTATCTTTTTAATGGTAGAGTCTGGTAATGCCTGTGAAAATGATTTACTGATTGAGATACAACCAATAAGAAATAATGTAAAAAAGGTCTTTCTTTTTATGCTCATAAAATTATTGTTAATGAAGGATAATAATTTTGATTAAATGAGCTGAAGTTGAAGTTGGAATGCAATCTATCTTAAAAAAATTGATTTAGCAAATGATCATACTATTGGCGTTGCTTTACTTTTTTCAGAATGCTTTTTTAAAGGCATTAGCATTGTCAGCAATGATGCTGTAAGAATAGACCTTACACACAAAGCCAGGGAGAAAACATTGCTGGAATATCCAATGAAAATAATATTACTTTTAATCTGGCAAAGATTATTTACAAAAAATTATCTTGTATCAACTTTAAAAAAATATTATGAACGATAACCATGTAAGCAGGCGCAGGCTAATGCAATTGCTCACACTAACCATGATGGGAACTGCATTTTCTAAATTAAAAGCAGGCACTACATCCAATAGCATATTCCTGCCGCACAAAGCGGATGGTCCAAAACCTATATTTATACCACCTGGTGCAGGTGAAAAAGGAAAGATAGGTGATAACGATATCACCTTTAAATTGGATAAATCGCAAACTTCGGGTAACCTTGGAAGTGCCGAAACGATCTTACTACCAGGCAACCTGGGAGCACCACCACATCATCATAAAACATTTGATGAGATTTGCATAGTACAGGAAGGCACATTACACATAATGGTTGGAGAAGAAGTGTTTGAAGTAAAAGCGGGAGGCTGGCATTTACGCCCACGGGGAATCGTTCACACTTTCTGGAACACCGGAGATATTCCTGCTAAATTTATAGAGTTATATGCACCTGGTGGACACGAAGCTTATATGAAAGGGTTAACGAAACTTTTTGAAGGAAATAAAAGACCTACAGCTGCCGACTTAAAAAAACTTGGCGACCAATACGATATAACTTTTGAATTTGACAAACTGGAAGGCGTGATTAAAAAATACAATGTGCATTTGTAAAGGACAAATAATTGATTATTTTCTCTTGCCTGTATTTTCGAACAACTAAAAATTATTCATTGAAACTAAAGCCATGACAGGCTCTAACAAAGTTGTGTTAGTGCGAATTTTTATTAGCAATCCCACGAAGTCGACGATCCAATGCTGGTAATGATGGGAGATTGTTGACAGGCTTATCCAAATAAAAATAAGCTGTAGCTGAATAATTATCAAGCCGGTAAAAAAGTGTTAGCCCCTTCGGAAAAGTAGAATCTGAAAAATCAGGAATTGTATTTTTCTCTAACAACTTCACATACTGCTTATTGGAAAGTACAACTACAGGTTTTAATCTTGCATCCGCTTTCTCAATTTTTCTAAGCTCATCCCGATCATCTGCTCCCATCTGCTGAATGGTTACTTTACAACTATTGGTAAAAAAAACTGGGTCAGGAATATGGTAACGATAAAAAGCCCATTGGTTATTCAGCGTATCTGCTATCGGGCAACCCTGGTAAAGATTTGCATAGGCATTTTTAATAAAAAATGCTGTTCCTATATAATCTTCTGTTCCAGTTCCAACTAAGGAGGGAAAGTTTGAATCATCATCAAGATACATTTTAATTTCACCTTCTCCCCACCAACTTTTACCATAAACCGTGTCTGTAATAATACCCAAGTTGCAGCCTAAAAATCTTCCCCTTCCAGTGACCTTTGGAAGAATTGTAAAATCTTCGCCAAGCGTATCGTCAACATTCTGATTCCAAAAGGCATGAAAATATAAAACATTTGCATCCTGTTTAGCAACTCTTAGAAAATTTATATCATAAAAAAATGCCACTGGTTTGTCTGACTGGTTAGTGATAATTATTTTGGCAGCTTTGCGAAAAGGCATCGGGATGTTACAATTGAAGGAACGTCCTTCAGGATTGGAAAATAAAGCATTTTGAAAAGCTGTTGTGCGTCCAAGTCCAATCCCAAAAAAATCACCAAGAGGCACAGATACGGCAGGCTTATTTTCGCCATCCCAATACATCGTAATTACCAGGGAACGTAACATTTTTGGCGACATATCTGTCAGTGTCATCCAAATTCGATTAATGAGGCCTCCCCCTTTAATATCCAACAGCGTTTTACTTTGTGAAGGAAGTACCACATCTACCGGGTGACCCTTCGCTCCTTTATTTTCCATGCCGCCTTTACCTTTTATACCATTTACATTTTCAAAACTACTCCAGCCTGTTTGCGTATTATTTGGAAAAGTATAAATCTTCTGAGCGTGAGAACAAAAACTAATAAGGCACAATATCAAAATGATAAACATGGAGAACTTATTTTGAAAGAAAGTATATGCCTCGGGACAAATTCTATTCATAAAGAAGTTTTAGTTTTCGAAATCAAAAGTAGAGGTTTCAGTGGTGATAATATTTAATTTTTAATATTATATTATTGAAATCTTTACCTCTTCGTTGTTAAACTATTTCATCTTAACAAATTTCAAATGCATCACCCTTCCGGAGTTTACTTCAAAACCAGTCACTTGCTTTTTATTATCCCGTATTATTTTTAAATGATCCATCCACCAGTAATCGCTGCTAAGATCGTCCGAACTGGTTCTGGTAAGTTTTGTATCGCTGTATTTTGCATTGGTAAGCATTAAGGCATGGCCTTTTAAAACGATCCCGTATTTACAATCTAACTCCGGGCAGTAATAAGTACCTGTATAAACTTTTAGCAGGTTATCATTCTGCAATGTATTCATACGGAATTTTGTAAAATGGTATACTTTATCATCAGGCACTTTTATATCAACGGTTGTATCTTTTACTTTTATACCAAAAACAAGTTTTATTTCCGGTGAGGCAGCCATCGAGAAAGTATCTTTTACTTGTTTGATGAGAAAGTTACTTTCACCATCAGCATTGTAAAAAAGCCTGCTGCCTTTTAATTCAAAACTAAAAACAATTCCCTCCTCACTAATATAAGTTCCCGTAAATTTCTCAAATGCTGAGGCATCTTTTAAAACTGCGGCTATACTATCCAGTGGTGCTTTTTCAATTTCTTCTTTCTTTGCAGCTGTATCTTTTATAAACATATCTGCCATATCATAAGTTTTTGAAGATGCTCTGATATCACCAAGATTACTGAACACCATAAAACCCATCTTAATATCCGGAAAAATGGAAACATACGTTCTGTACCCTGCATCAGCCCCACCATGTGAAAATTGTTTCCACCCTTTATACGTATCTGTAACAATCCCCTGGGCATAGCTTATTTTTTCTCCGTTATTTAATACAGCATTTTTTGTAAGCTGATCAATAGTTTTCTGATCACCCACTTTATGATCATAAAAATTCATGAGCCATTTACTCATGTCCGGAATATTTGTAAAAAGACTGGTAGCGCCTACATTGGAATAACTTAAAATACTATTGGCAAAATGAGCACTATCAATACGATCATAAGAATAAGAGCGGTTCTTTTCAATCTCAGTATAGTCATCATGAAAATGCGTGCTTGTCATTCCCAATGGTTTAAAAATAGCGGAATCTGCAAATTTCCTAAGAGACAACCCGCTTACTTTTTTTACTATCTCTGCCAGCATTGTAAAGCCACTGTTTGAGTAACTGAATTGCTCACCCGGTTTAAAATTAAGTGCCTGTTGCTTGCTTAGCGCTTTTATGATCTGCTCCTGCGTTATCACATCATCAAGCCTGGTGCCGGCTATAGCCAGCAGTTGCCACTGATCTCTTATACCACTTGTATGATTCAACAAATTGCGGATAGTAATTTTCACTTTCAGATCAGGAAACCAGGGAAGATATTTGTGAATATCATCGTCCAGCGAAAGCTTACCCTGCGCTGCCAATAATATAATAGAATATGCAGTGAACTGTTTTGAAACTGATGCCATGTGAAAAATGGTTTGCGGCGTATTCGCAATTCCATATTCCAGGTTTGCTTCGCCATACCCTTTGCTGTAAACAAGTTGATCGTTCATTACAATGCCGATAGTGCAACCAGGGCTTGATGCATTATCCCATTTTTTAAAAATAGCATCTATCTTTTTAATGGTAGAGTCCGGTAAAGATTGTGCAAACGATCTAGTGATTGAAATACAACCAATAAAAAATAACGTAAAAAAGATCTTTCTTTTTATGCTCATACAATTATTGTTAACGAAGTGTAATAATTTTGATTAAATGAGCTGAAGTTGAAGTTGTGTGCAAGTTAGTAAAATACAATCTATATTGAAAAAGTGATTCTCCAAATGATTATTAGTAAATTGAACACATAAAATTTCTCTAAAAGATGCTGACTACCTGGATTATTTTTCTCGTTATTGCAACAATAGTAGTTGCCGCCATATTATATAAAAAGCCAGCAAAAAAAATTACACTGCCCTCCGGTTATCAAAAATTATTAATTGATAATGTAGCCTTTTACAGAAATATTAATACTGCTGAAAAGATCCGTTTTGAAAATAAAGTAAAAGAATTCCTCGGCTATGTAAGCATTACCGGAGTAGGAACTGAGGTTGATGAACTCGACAGATTGTTGGTTGCATCCAGTGCCGTGATTCCCATCTTTGGTTTTCCTGAATGGAAATATTATAATTTAAGAGAAGTGCTTTTATACCCCGACACTTTTAATAAAGATAAATTTTTAACTTCTGCAGAAGATAAACAAACACTGGGTATGGTAGGCAACGGACCAATGCAGGGATTTATGATCTTATCAAAACCTGCTTTGCACGAGGGCTTTGCAAATGATACCGGAAAAGAGAATACCGGCATACATGAGTTTGTTCATTTATTAGATAAAGAAGATGGCGATGTGGATGGCATGCCGGAAGTTTTGCTGAAAAAGAAATATGCCGTTCCCTGGCTGGAACTGATCAATAAAAATATAGCAGCCATAATGGAAGACCAGTCGGATATAAATGTTTATGGTGCTACCAACCAAGCTGAATTTTTTGCAGTGGCATCAGAATATTTTTTTGAAAGGCCAGATCTTTTTAAAGAAAAACATCCTCAACTGTATGAACTAATGACGAAGATATTTCACCAGGAACCACCAGTATGAGCTGCATGAAATATTATTTATGCGATTTATGTTACCAAGTACAAACGAATTTCCGTTATCTGACCAAAAGCCATCAAGTTCTGCTGAAACATCTATGTTAATGAGATCGCCTTCTTCCAATATTCTTGTATCAGACGGAATGCCATGACAAAATTCATTGTTTACACTAATACATGTCCAACCAGGAAAACCGTAAGTTAGATACGGTGCTGATTTTGCACCAAACTTCAACAATACTTTTGCGCCATACTCATCTAATTCTTTTGTTGTCATTCCGGGTTTGGCGTAGTCTATCATTTCCTTCAAAGTGCAGGCAACAGCTTCGCTTGCATTTTTCATTCCGGTTAGTTCTTTTTCATTTGTTATTGACATGGTATTTTTATTTATTTTATTACAGGTTGCACACTGCAAAGCAATGAACATAATTTTATATTTTATGTTATTATATGCAGCTGTCTTAAAAAGGCAAATGCATGGCAAAGAAATCAATAACTGTTATGGTACATTTATTGGTTCTCTAATCACTATAAATTGAGCAATTGAACATTTTAATAACAGGCGCAAACGGGTACATTGGGCAAAGGCTTATTCCGATCATGTTGGAGCAAGGGCACACATTGTATTGCTGTGTACGTAACCAGAGTCGTTTTGAGCAAGATCATACTCATAAAAATATCATCATCGTTGAAGGAGATTTTTTAGAGCCTGACCCAAATTTTATTTTACCAAAAGAAATAGACGCCGCATATTACCTTATTCATTCCATGAGCAGTGGTAAAAAGAACTTTGATGATGCGGAAGCAATTTGTGCTGAAAATTTTGTGAAACTTATAGATAGTACCAATGCAAAGCAGATCATTTACCTGAGCGGTATCAGCAATGCGGATGAACTTTCAAAACATCTTTCTTCCAGGTTGGAAGTAGAGAAAGTATTGGCGAAAAGCCGCATTCCTATCAGTGTTTTACGTGCCGGTATCATTGTTGGTTCTGGTAGTGCCTCTTTTGAGATCATCCGTGATATAATAGAAAAATTACCGGTAATGATCGCACCAAAATGGCTCAATACTAAATGTCAACCGATCGCCATAAGAAATGTAATAGAATACCTCTATGGCATTTTGCTAAAAGAAAATACTTACCACAAAGCGCTTGATATTGGCGGCCCGGAAATATTAAGTTATAAAGAAATGCTGCTGCAGTTTGCAAAAGTTCGTGGCCTTAAACGCAGCATATTTATTGTGCCGGTTATGACGCCGAAACTCTCCTCTTACTGGTTATACTTTGTTACTTCCACTACTTATTCTCTTGCAAGTAATCTTGTAGAAAGCATGAAAGTGGATGTCATCTGCAGACCAAACAATCTAAATAAAGAATTAGATATTCAATTGCTTACGTATGAAACTGCAGTAAAACTTGCGTTTGATAAAATAGAACAGAACTTAGTGGATAGTAGCTGGAAAGATGCTTTTATTAGCAGCAACACACCAAAACAAATGATGCAATTCATCAATGTACCGGAGTTTGGATGTTTTAAAGATATTAAGACAAGAGAAATAAAAACCGATCCTCAAATAGTCCTGGATAATATCTGGCGCATCGGCGGCGATAACGGCTGGTATTATGGCACATCTCTCTGGCGTATTCGTGGTATTATGGACAGGCTTGTTGGAGGTGTCGGACTCCGCAGGGGACGCACCAATAAAAATACGCTGAGTAGTGGAGATGCATTGGACTTTTGGCGTGTACTCATTGCCGATAGAACAAATAAAAGATTGTTGCTTTATGCTGAAATGAAATTACCCGGTGAGGCATGGCTGGAATTTAAAATAACTGAAACGGATAATAAATTTCAATTACAACAGGTTGCCACGTTTCGCCCTAAAGGGCTTTGGGGAAGATTGTACTGGTATAGTGTACTCCCTTTTCATTATTTTATATTCAATGGCATGATCAATAATTTATTGAAGAAAGGAGTATTGCAGGAAAAGCAAAATGCGATTTGAACATATAAAAAGGACACCCAAAAATGAGTGTCTTTTTTTATAGATCAATTTTATTTTAAACAGTTGCTTCCTGCTCCTTATATACCGGGTAATCTGTATAGCCTTTTTCACCGGGAGTATAAAAAGTAGCCATGTCCGCTTCGTTCAACAGATAGCCATCTTCAATACGTTCTGTCAGATCAGGGTTTGCAAGAAATGCCCGGCCAAATGCTGCCAGTTCACCTTTACCGGCTTCCAAAGCAGCTTCGGCAGTATCTGCATTTAAACCACCGGAAACAATCATAGTGCCACCAAAGGTATTTTGTATCGCATCTTTTATAGTTTGTGGTACGCCAGGCGCACCCATAGAACTATGATCAACAAGGTGAATATAAACGATGCCAATTTCCTTTAACCCTGCGGCCAGGGCTACAAATTGCTCTTCGGTAGTATCACCCCAAACAATTTCATTAAAAGCACCAAACGGAGAAAGGCGTATTCCTGTTTTTTCTTTACCAATCGCATCAGCTACTGCCGCTGCTGTTTCCAATACAAACCGGTTACGGTTCTCAATACTGCCACCATACTTATCTGTACGTTGATTAGATGTTTCATTTAAAAACTGTTCCAACAGGTAACCATTGGCAGCATGCAATTCAACCCCATCAAAACCGGCTGCTATGGCCGCTTTGGCACTATCTGCATATTCTTTTATCGTTGCTGCAATGTCTCCTTCTGCAATTGCTTCCGGTATTGGTAATGGTTGCATACCTTCTGCATCGGTATACATTTGTGTATTAGCTGCTGCTATAGCCGATGGTGCTACTACTTTAGCGCCGGCAGGTAAATTTAACGTATGCGTAATACGGCCTGTATGCATTAACTGTATAAAGATCCTGCTTCCCTTGTCATGCACTGCATCAGTTGTTTTCTTCCAGCCTTTTATCTGTGCATCACTATACATACCTGGTATTCTTGCATAGCCCAAACCATTGGCTGATGGAGCTGTTCCTTCCGTAATAATAAGACCGGCACCGGCACGCTGGCCATAATATTCTGCCATTAATTCGTTAGGGATGTTATCGATGGCCCGGCTACGGGTCATAGGAGCCATTACCATTCTGTTAGCCAGTGTAATGTTTCCCAACGTATATGGGCTAAAAAGTAATTTGTGTTGAGTCATATTTGATTGTTTTTAAAAGGTTTATTGTTTATCCATACAATTATTATTTTTAATTGTTGTAAAAACAGGGGTTAATGAAAAAATAGCTTAATTTTACTTGCATTTTGCAAGACAAAAATACAACTTACTTTCAAATTGCAAGCGATAATGACTAAAAAAGATATCCACTTTGCCAGCCGATCTGATTGTGCCGTAAGTATGGCGCTTGACACGATCGGCGATAAGTGGTCTTTACTGATCATCAGGGATCTTATGTTTACTGATAAACGTACTTATGGTGAATTGCAATCTTCCGAAGAAAAAATAGCTACCAATATTTTAGCTGCAAGGCTTACCAGCCTGGAAGAAAATGGCATCATTCGTAAACAACCAGATGTTACAGATAGCAGGCGCAGCCTGTATTATCTTACTGAAAAAGGAATTGAACTGTTACCCGTTATTACAGAAATGATGCACTGGATGAATAAGAATGATCCCAATGCAGTCTCCTGCAACTCTTATGCGCCGGCTTATAAAAAAGACCGGGTGGGTATGTATAAAGAGTTAACAAAGAAGCTGAAGAAAGAACATTTAGGGTAATATATTAAAGAGTTTAAAGATCTAAAAGATCTATTTCAAGATTACAAATCAGTTTTATACTGTTATTCTACCTTAAAGGTGAGGTCGCAATATTTTAGTTTGTTTGTCTTTTTGATCGCAATGAACATGCAAGCGTTACAGCATCGACCGATGTATTTCCATTGCCCGCTGTTGCTGACTGATCAAACTTCACCAAGAATTTATACTTCCCTGCTTTTGCCGGTGTCCAGTACGTATCTGAAGCAGCTTCGAAAACTACGCTTCCATCCTCTGCAATTACCTGGTAATTTACGTAGCCTCCAAAAGGCAACATAATGTAGGTGCCATTTTTTAAGCCACTTGCTGTTACATAATAACGCCTGTCCGTAAGGCAGTCCCATTCTACTACTTCAACCGCAACTCCTTTTTGAGCGGTGAATTTTTTCTGTGCTATAATACTCTCTTCATATTGCGGTACCCCGCCCCTGGAAGGAGATGCCAGCAAGGCCTTCACATGAGATCCAATCCATGGATCGGCCATTAATTTGTTTATATCATTTCTAAATTTGGAATGATATTTTTTTCCTGAAGTATTGCTATTATATACTTTATAATTGTCCCTTTGCACGGTAATAACCCTTTTGCAACCATCACCATCCCATTCTCCAATATCTACATACCCTGAGCTGTCAGGATATATCTTCTCACCAATTTCTTTAGGATAAAAACTGCTTCCATATCCTTTTTCAAAATTTTTTTCAAAATTTCCGATAAAATATTTATGACTGTTCACCAGACTTCCTTCTCCCCACATTTTCCCGTTTTTAAATTCACCGCTGTAAGTATAGGGTTCTACATTGTCTTTTTCATCGTTAAAAATAGCTACGCCTTTCCCATTTTCACAATCACCGGAAATACATTTTACAAATACATAATTCTGCGCCAGGCAGGCATTCATTGAAATGTAAAATGGAATAAAAACAATAATCTTTTTCATAATATTTAATTTACGTAACCGGTTCCATTGCAAAGTATGCAGTTTGTATATTCTCCAAAAATGGTTTCTTTATTCCCATACCTGTCAAACTTATAGGACCCCCCTGGAATGGTTACATGTGACCTGCGGCTTCCCTGGCACATAGGGCATATTTTTCTAGTGCTTTCACTCCTGGCAGGTGCAGAACCTGATCCATTCTCCGCATAGTTTATCACCGGCGGCGGCGGAATAATTGCTTTACCATTCTCAAAAGGAATAATACGATTACCTAAAACAATTTGACCGTTTAATTCCCGGCCATTGCCATCGTAAGTACCGGTATACTGTGGGCCTGATGCATAACTGTAAGTTCCCTTACTCTCTGTATTATTTGCCCACGTACCTGTGAAACGGTCGCCATTCTGAAAATAAAATGTCCCCTCACCTTCCCGTTTGTACTCTTTAAAGTTTCCGGTATACTTATTTCCCGAAGGGAACTGGTAAGTTCCGAAACCATTGATACAATCCCCGCTAATACAATTTACATCCTGCGGATGGATGGCTTTATATTCGCCATCTTTCAGTTTCACAACAGCAGCAGTATATTTTATTCCCTTATTATATTGAACATTTTCTTTTGATCCATCTTTGTTTGTGATAATTCCTTCGCCGTCTTCAAGCCCGTTCTTAAAACTTCCGGTATAGCTGTAACTATCATATTTCATTGTTCCTTTCCCTTCCGGTTTACCATCTTTAAACTGCCCGGTATAAACACACCAGCCGAAGTCAAATTTACCTTCACCGTTTACACAGTTTCCAGAAAGGCATTGACCCTGGGCTTGCAGCAGAAAGAAACCGGTCATTAAATATGTAAAGAGTATTTTCATTTAGTGTGTAGATAATTCTTTTGCATGCGCATCATCGGCATCCGCTAATGTGTTATTTCCTTTTTTACGATATACAGATGCACGGAGTGAATAAAAAAGATAATTACCGGGTATAGAACTGATACCGTCGTTGGCTGCCTGCAGTGCATCATCAAATTTTTCCAGATTGTAAAAAGCAACCGCTTTAAACAGGTAACCATCCGGATTTTTAGAGTCAAGCCTGATCGCTTCCTGTGCTGCAGCAATCCCTTCTACACTTTTATCCAGGGCTATTAATATCTTGCTTTGTTCACCACGGTAAAGTGACCAGGATGGTTGTAGCTTTACTGCTTTATTTATCAGTGGCAATGCATTATTGTAATCTTTTTGATTATCGTACAATATTGCTTTTTCAAAATAAGGATCAGCGTAATCAGGATCAATAGCGATGGCAGCATTAAAATCTGAAAGCGCTTTATCCGTTTGATTGCTGTTTCTATACAGTACTCCACGGTTAGCTAATGCAAATTCCTGTTTTGGATTTAGTTGAAGAGAACTATTAAAATCAGCCAGCGCTTTTTCCGTAACATTTGTTTTAAAAAAGACGATCCCCCGAAGGTTATAGGCATCTGCATCGTCCGATACTAAACTTATATAATGGTTATAGTCATCTAAAGCCTGGGGCCATCTTTCCAGCCCGGCAAAAAGTTTTGCTCTTTCAAGATAAGCATTGGGGAAATCGGGATTTGCATCAATACTTTTGCTATAGATGCCGATGGCCTGCTGCTGCTCATTTAAATCTACCAATGCATTTCCTTTTACAAACAGTAACATAAAGTCAGGTTGATTTTTTTGTAGAAATGCATCAAGAACTTTAACAGCCTCTGCGGCTTTGCCAATTTTTATGGCAGCTTTCGCCTGTAGCACAACAAAATTTGCGGTGCCATTAGAAAGTTTTATTCCTTTCAATGCAAGGTCATAAGCTTCCTGATTTTTATTTTGTGAGAGATAAATATTTCCTAAAGCATTTAACGAATAAAGCCCGGCAGGATTCGTAACCAACGCTTTTTGAAAGGCAGTCATAGCCTCCTCTATTTTACCTGCCTTGTATAATGCTGTTCCTTCAGCATCCTGCGGTGATAGTGACTGGCAAAATGCTGCATTACAGCATGTAAAAAGTACAATACTAAAAAGGAATTTTTTCATATCGCCTTAGTTGTAAAAATTATAAGTTAAAAATCGTACAAGGGTATTTCGGAAACGGCGTAGTCAGTTCCTGCCTTTCCTCCAATGTGCAGGTCAGCTTCCAGGCCGGCATATTCTGCATTGCCCTGTATCATCCAGCCATTATTAGAGATACGATGCAACACTTCTGCTTTCATTTCATCAACAGTATGTTTACGAAGATCGGCTGTTACTTTTGAAAGCACTTTAAAATTTTTACTACCCTGTGAGCAGGTAGAAATAAAACAGTACACTTTGTAGTCGTGTGCAGCCGCAGTTGAAGAACTACTCTTACGTGGAGCAAAAATGCCATAGTCTAACATACTTTCTTTCTTCACAGGTGCTGCCGTGGGCGCAGGAGCAACTGCAGCTGTGGGCGAATTATAAAAGCCAACGGTAAATGCAATCGCCTTTGCTCCCAGGTCAATACGAAGCAACCCTACCTTCTGATCGCCACAGTATAGTGAGGTATTATGTATCATTGAGTCTGTTACTTCATCGGGTACGGTCTTCCACTTCTCTCCACCATAAGCATACATGGTCATCACTGCTGTTGTTATTAGAAGTTGTGCATGTGGGTCGGTATACCAGCTCATATAATACTGCTTGTTATTTTTATTTACATGCGTAATATAATATTCGGATGCGTGCATTCCATTTTCAGGTGTGGCGCTATACATAGCAAAATCTTCCTTCTTCAAAATTTCGGTTCCCCGCTGTGCTTCGTAATCTGATGCAGCTTTTAATAACAAATCCAGTATAGTTATTTGAATTTCTTTCACTACCGGAACATCTGCCTCTGTCAAATCCTGTGCATTACATACAAACGAAAGGAAAACGAGTAGGGGTAAGAAGAAAAGTAATTTTTTCATATTTTAGTTTGAAGGGTAAAACTAATTCCTAAAAACTGTTATTGAAATACGTACTGGTGGGTATTTTTAGCGACAAGCGATATTAAATCTGCGCAGTTAATACTTTTCGATTAACTGACCTATATTAAACTTTTTGCTTTCTCCCATACAGCAGCAAGCGCTTAAATGCATAGATAGCAGGAAATTTTTTCAATGCTTTTTCAATCCTGATCTTATATTCTTCGGTAAACAACTTTTGTTGTTCAGCAGATAATTTTTCCAGGTAAGGTATTAGTGCTGAGCCGGAAATAAAATTGAAGAGTTTATCAGGATCATCAGCTATTATCGGATATACTTTCTGTATGATCTGAATTTCTTTTAACCCAGCCTCAAACATAATTGCTGCATATTCATCAATGCTTAGTACCGGAGATTCCCGGCGCCAGCCATTCAGTTGATCAACAAATGGCTTTTCCTTTACCAGGTCTAATAATATTTTATTCAGCAGGTTCTCATTCTGTACGGGCATCTGCACAGCGAATTGTCCGCCTTCATTTAGGTGTGCTATCAATGCAGGAAATAATTTCTCATGATCATCCGACCATTGCAACGCTGCATTACTAAAAAGGAGATCCCATTTTGATTGTGATACTGCAAATTCTTCAGTAGTAGAAAGCTCAAAGTTCAGCCTTTCAGTTTTTAAACTTTCTGCATCTGCAAGCATCTCTTTTGAAGAGTCTATTCCTGTAAAACTTGTCTTCGCAAACTTCTCAGCTAGTATACGAGTTTGCTCGCCGGTACCGCAACCTATATCTACAGCCTTATGCAAATCACTTTCAGAGATCAATTCTATCAGATCATAGAAAGGCTTGTACCTGATGCTTTTGAATTGATTGTATTTTTGGGGATTCCAAGGCATGAGAGATTTTTGTTTGTTTTGTTAGGTAATGTAATTTAATAATGTTTTTTATAAGTTTGTTTTGTTGAAAAAGGCAACACATAATCTGGGTAATTTTCCTTGTATATTTTTACCATTTTTTTACAGATGGGAAATAATATCTGGATGTATTAACTTTATCAAATGATCTATATTCCTTTTTTAATCGCAATCATTGCAGGCCTTTATCTATATTTCGCCAAAAGAGATAAGGCAGATAATATAAGGTCAAACGGCACCAGGGTAACAGGAGTTTTATTACAGAATTTGGAAAGTATGCCTAATTCTTTTTACCGCCTGGGAGGTAATATAAATAATTCTTTAATAAGTTTTACAACAGAAAATGGAATGGAAATTACGGGAAGCCCCGCAAGTGATTTTATAACTCAAACTGAAGTAAAAGTGCCATGCAGTGTTTATATAATTTATAATAATACTAATCCGCAGGAATTTTTACTCGATGGTTTTGCATAGATATTAAGAAACATTAGAATACAGTTCGGAGAAAAAATTTTGCTGTAATTAGTTTCCTTTTTACTAATAAAGTTTTTTAATAAAATACCCTTGTAAATCCTTTATTACAATGCCCTGGCTAAAATTTATAAAATTTCTCCAGAATAATTTATACACTTATCAAACATTATAAACCGCCGGTTGTTTTATATTGTCTATGAGTGAAGTTGTATTGATATTTCCCCACCAGTTATTTGAACATCACCCTGCCCTGCAAAAAAACAGGCAGCTGTACCTGGTAGAAGAATGGCTTTTTTTTCGGCAGTATAATTTTCATAAACAGAAATTACTATTGCACCGCTCTGGTTTGAAATTTTATGAAGCCTGGTTAAAGGAAAAAAAATATAGCGTAGAATATATTGAAACGACGGACGAAAGAAATGAGGTAATAAAACTGATCTCATTTTTAGCAGAACAAAAAATTACCCATATTCATATTGCAGATGTAGTAGATGCCTGGTTGGCAAAACGAATCAGCACTGCCTGTAAAAAACACTCCATCCGTTTAACCATTTATGCTACGCCGGCTTTTTTAAATACTATGGCTGAAGTAAATGATTATTTTAATAAAAAGACGAGCTATTTTCAAACTGATTTTTATGTTTGGCAAAGGAAGCAGCGTAAAATATTACTGCAAGCTAATGGCAGCCCGGCAGGCGGCAAATGGACCTTTGATGCAGAGAACCGGAAGAAATTTCCGAAGAAAGAAATGGTACCTGCAATTGATCTTCCCGAAATAAGTAGTTACACAAAAGCAGCAACTGAATATGTGCAACAACATTTTCCTGAAAATTATGGAGGTATAGATGCGCCGCATTTTTTTGCGGCTTCTTTTAAAGAAGCAGAAGACTGGCTGAATGATTTTTTGAAGAACCGGTTTGAAAAATTCGGTATATATGAAGATGCAATTGTTGCTAAGGAAAATATTTTACATCACTCTGTACTTACGCCGATGTTGAATACCGGCTTACTTACGCCCCAGCAAATTATAGATGCAGTATTAGCGCATGCAAAAAAACATCATACGCCTTTAAATTCTGTTGAAGGCTTTATCCGCCAGGTAATTGGCTGGCGGGAATTTATCCGCATTGTTTATGAACGGGAAGGCATTAAACAACGCACCACTAATTATTGGAAATTTAAGAGAAAAATTCCTAAATCTTTCTGGACCGGAACAACCGGTATTGCACCCATTGATATCACCATAAAAAAAGTTTTACAAACCGGCTATTGCCATCATATAGAAAGGCTGATGGTATTGGGAAATTTCATGTTGCTCTGCGAGTTTGACCCGGATGAAGTGTATCGCTGGTTTATGGAAATGTTTATTGATGCCTACGATTGGGTGATGGTACCTAATGTATATGGCATGACTCAGTTTGCAGATGGTGGATTGATTGCCACCAAGCCCTATATATGCGGCAGTAATTATTTGATGAAG
>JBDSIB010000129.1:0-68856 GCA_039918155.1 Ferruginibacter sp. | reverse complement strand
AGTAGATCAGAAAAATGTTTCAGCAGATAATCTCACCGCTGCATTTGAAATAAATTATCAGCCCGGCACCCTAAAAGCAATTGCGCTCAATAACGGTAAAGAGGTTGATTCCATAGAATTGCAAACTGCAGGAAAACCAGTACAGCTGCGGTTGACAGCCGATCGTACACAAATTAAAGCCAACCGCAACGACCTCGCCTATGTTATAGTAGAAATTGTGGATGCAAATGGCCGGGTTGTTCCTGACGCCATTATTCCTTTACAATTTTCCGTTGAGGGTAATGGAGAAATTACGGCTACTGCAAGTGCAAGTCCAAATGACATGCAAAGTTTTCAAAAACCGGAGCACAGAACTTTCAGAGGAAAGTGCCTGGTAATTGTTCGTCCAAAAGACAGGGCTGGAAAAATAATATTAAAAGCAAAAGCAGAAGGTTTTACGAATGAACAGATAGTGATTGAAACGAAATAACTAATTACGGATTTTAATTTTTTAAATACTTTTTATTAAATAATACACAAAATAAATAATGAAAAATCTATTTACATTTTCCTTTTTGTTGATAACGTTTGCGGGGTTTTCGCAGAGTAAGACAGAATTAAAACTTTGGTATAAGCAGCCATCCGGCAGCACCTGGGAAAACGCATTACCGATCGGTAACGGAAGATTAGGTGCTATGATTTATGGAAATGTTGAAAAAGAAACTATTCAATTAAATGAAAGCACTGTTTGGAGTGGTAGCCCCAACCGCAATGACAACCCTTTGGCATTGGATTCTTTAGCTTTGATAAGACAACTTATATATGATGGTAAGAGGAAAGAAGCAGAAAGAGTCGTAAATAATTCAATCATTACTAAAAAATCGCACGGACAAAAATTTGAACCGGTGGGTAGTTTGCAACTTTCCTTTGCCGGTCATGAAAATTATACGAATTATTATAGAGAACTCGATATCGAAAGAGCCGTCTCCAAAACTTCTTATACCGTTAATGGAGTTACCTATACACGTGAAGCATTGGCTTCTTTTCCGGATCGTGTTGTTGTTATGAGATTAACTGCAAGTAAACCAGGTAGTATTTCTTTCAACGCATTTTTCACAACACCCCAGAAAAGAGCAACGATCAAAACAACGCCTCAAAAGGAACTCAGCATTTTTGGAGTTACTTCTGATCATGAAACGGTTAAAGGCATGGTGAATTATAAGGGCATTGTACGTATGAAGCTGGAAGGTGGAAGTTTAAATGCGAATGATACTTCTCTCATCATTAAAGATGCCAACGCTGTAACCATTTATATTTCCATTGCTACCAACTTCAACAACTATCATGATATTAGTGGTGATGAAAATAAAAGAGCTGTTGATTATCTGAACAAGGCTTATCCAAAATCATTCGCCACGATTTTGCCTGCTCACGTGGCGGCTTATCAAAAATATTTTAATCGTGTAAAATTGGATTTAGGAAGTACGGATGCAGCTAATCTTCCTACAGATGAGCGGCTAAAAAATTTCAAGTCAGTTAATGATCCGCAATTTGCCGCCATATATTATCAATTCGGCAGGTATCTGTTGATATCCTCTTCACAACCTGGTGGCCAACCTGCAAACCTCCAGGGAATATGGAATGACAAGATCAATCCACCATGGGACAGCAAATACACTATCAACATTAATGCAGAAATGAATTACTGGCCCGCTGAAAAAACCAATCTTGCTGAACTGCATGAGCCATTTATTCAAATGGTAAAAGATATGTCCATAACAGGGAAGCAAACCGCAAAAGATATGTATGGTGCCAGAGGATGGGTAGCACACCACAACACAGATATATGGCGTGCTACCGGTGCTGTCGATGGCGCCAATTGGGGATTGTTTAATGCCTCAGGTGGATGGATGAGCCAACATCTTTGGGAACATTATTCATACAGCGGAGATAAAAAATTTCTAGCTTCTGTGTATCAGGTATTCAAGGGCGCATCAACTTTTTATATTGATTATTTAGTAGAACATCCACAATATCATTGGCTGGTAGTTAATCCGGATGAGTCTCCGGAAAATACACCAAAAGCACATCAGAGTTCTGCTCTTGATGCAGGTGTTACCATGACCAACCAAATTCTTTTTGAGCTATTCAGCACCACAATTAAGGCAGCAGAAATTTTAAAAAAGGACGCGGCTTTTATTGATACACTAAAACAAATACGTAGCCGTTTGGCGCCGATGCATATTGGTCAATACGGTCAATTGCAGGAATGGTTAGATGATGTAGATGATCCAAAAGACAATCACCGGCATATTTCTCATCTCTATGGTTTGTTCCCCTCTAATCAAATATCTCCTTACAGAACGCCGGAGTTATATAGTGCTGCAAAGAATACGTTGTTGCAAAGAGGCGATGTATCTACGGGCTGGAGCATGGGATGGAAAGTAAACTGGTGGGCAAGAATGCTCGATGGCAACCATGCTTATAAATTAATACAAAGCCAGCTTTCTCCAGTAACTACAACCGGCACAAGGTATGACGCTGGTGGTGGCACTTACAATAATTTGTTTGATGCTCATCCCCCATTCCAGATTGATGGAAACTTTGGTTGTACATCCGGCATTACCGAAATGCTGATGCAAAGTGACGATGGCGATATAAATCTGCTACCAGCATTGCCTGATGTGTGGAATGCAACAGGAAGTATTACAGGCCTGCGTGCAAGAGGTGGTTTTGAAATTGTAGATATGCAATGGAAAGATGGAAAATTAATACAGCTTGCTATAAGGTCAAGCCTGGGAGGCAATCTTCGCATCAGGGTCCCGAATGAAATGAAATCGAAAACTGGTATTGCATTAAGAGAAGCAATCGGTGAAAATAAAAATCCATTTTACCAGGTTGAAAAAATAGCAACACCAATAATATCACCAAAGGCTGAAATAACAAAACCTGATTTAAAGAAGACCTGGTTATATGATTTGCCGACAGAAAAAGGTAAAGTGTATAAATTTATTTTAAGTGGAGATGCTGGATAATTTTTTAAATAGAAGAATATAAAAATTACAATAGACCTACAAGAGAGATAGATTCTGCATCTTCATTTTTCTATATTAAATTATACTTTAATGCAAGTGATATTTTTGAATTAAAAATATGAGTTATGAAAATTACAAAAAAAATATGTTGCCTTTTTATTGTTATGGTATCTGTGCTGCAGTTAAGTGCTGAAGATGGACATGGGCTTTGGTTGAGAAATAAAAAAGCGTTGCCGGTAACAGTAATTTGCGCCAAAAATTCTGCAACATTAAATATTGCAAAGCAAGAACTGCAGCAGGGTTGGCAAGGCGATGCTGGAGCAAAAATTACATTGATCATTAAAAAAGATAAAAACATTACTACTGATGGTTTTAAAATAAGTCCTTCCGGAATACAGGCCAATACTGAGCTGGGCGTTTTATACGGTGTTTACGAAATGTTGCGCCGGCAGCAAACCGGAGAAATTATTAAAGAAGAAATTTCCAATCCTTCTTATACAAACAGAATGTTGAATCATTGGGATAATCTTGATGGTTCTATTGAAAGAGGCTACGCAGGTAATTCTATTTTCTGGAGAAAAAATGATCCATTTACAGTAACTGAATCAGACAAAAAATTGTGGCAGGAATATGCAAGGGCAAACGCTTCTATCGGTATTAATGGTTCCGTTCTGGATAATGTAAATTCAAATCCGCTGATCCTTAATGCTGATTATTTATTGCGCACAAAAGCAATTGCAGAAGTACTGCGTCCTTATGGCGTTAAAGTTTATCTGGCCGTAAAATTCTCCTCCCCTGCTTTGGTTGGTAAGTTAAAAACTTCTGACCCTTTAAATGCTGAAGTAATTAAATGGTGGAATGATAAAGTAAAAGAAATTTACAAACTCATTCCCGACTTTGGTGGCTTTTTAATAAAAGCTAGTAGCGAAGGCCAGCCTGGCCCACAGGATTTTGGCCGCACACATGCCGATGGCGCTAACATGCTGGCTGATGCCGTAAAACCTTTCGGTGGTGTAATTATGTGGCGGGCTTTTGTGTACAGCCCAAATGATAAAGACCGTGCAAAGCAGGCATACAATGAGTTTGTTCCGTTTGACGGACAGTTTAGAGATAATGTTATCATCCAGGTAAAAAATGGCCCGATAGATTTTATGCCAAGAGAACCTTTCAGTCCACTGCTTGGTGCCTTAAAAAAAACTCCGGTAATGGCCGAGTTTCAGATCACCCAGGAATATCTTGGGCATTCAACACACCTGGTGTTTTTATCCCCCATGTGGCAGGAATGTTTACAAAGTGATACCTACCAGTTTGGTGCAGGAAGTACCGTTGCAAGATGCACGGATGGTTCACTCAAATCACAAAAATATTCTGCCATTGCCGGTGTATCAAATATCGGTCTTGATACCAATTGGTGTGGTCATGATTTTGCGCAGGCGAATTGGTATGCCTTCGGCAGATTGGCCTGGAACAATAATGTAAAAAGTGACCAGATTGCCGATGAATGGCTAAAACTTACTTTCTATGATGCGTTATCTTCATCTGCTGAAAAAAATATTTCACTTGATTATTCAAATCCCTGGGTTACAAAATTTTTAGGCCCGGTAAAAAAAATGATGTTGGAAAGTCGTGAAGCTGCAGTGAATTATATGATGCCACTCGGCCTTCATCATATCATGTCTGCAAACGGGCATTACGGTCCGGGTCCATGGTGGGCACCTCCAAGAGTTCGTGCCGATTGGACGCCACCTTATTATCACCAGGTGGATAGTACAGGCATTGGATTTAACCGTACAAAAACCGGTAGCGATGCAGTAGAACAATATCATGAACCACTTTCTTCTTTATTAAATAACCCGGAAACCTGTCCCGATGGTTTCTTACTTTGGTTTCATCACCTTCCATGGGATTTTAAAATGAAAAGTGGTAAGACCCTTTGGGACGAAATGTGTTATCATTATGACAAAGGTGTAAAGGAAGTTCGGGAGTTTCAGAAAGTATGGGATGAGGCTGCACCGTATGTGGACAGCAGCAGATTTTATGAAGTGCAAAGAAAATTGCGCAGTCAAAGTAAGAATGCTGTTTTATGGAAAGATGCCTGCCTGCTGTACTTTCAACAGTTTAGCAAAATGCCGATACCGTACGATATTGAAAGGCCGATACACAGCCTCGATGACATTATTAAAAATGACATGAGCAGAAAAAATTATAACGAATCTCTGTAACAATAAAATTATTTTAAACAATCAATTGCTTTAACACATGAAAAAATATTTTCAACCTGCATTCATCCTGGCAATTTTATTTCTTACCGCTTCACAAATAATTGCCCAGAATCCAATTATCAGGAATCAATATTCTGCCGATCCTTCTGCCAGGGTTTTTGGAGATAAAGTTTATCTCTTTCCCTCGCATGATATTCTGGCGCAGGAAGGTAAAGGACGTGTCGGCTGGTTTTGCATGGAAGATTATCATGTATTTTCTTCAGCAGATCTTACTGATTGGAAAGACAATGGCGTGGTGGTTACACAAAATAAAATTGATTGGGTAAGGCCAAACAGTTACAGCATGTGGGCACCCGATTGTATCGAGCGTAACGGTAAATATTATTTCTATTATCCAACCTCACCTAAAGATACCGCCACTTATGGCCGTGGCTTTGCCATTGGTGTTGCCGTGGCCGATAAACCAGAAGGTCCGTACATAGCGCAATCAACGCCAATTGTGGGCGTTCATGGCATTGACCCAAATGTTTTTATTGATAAAGATGGCCAGGCTTATCTATATTACTCTGCAGGGAATATTTATGCAGCAAAGCTGAAAGAAAATATGCTGGAGCTTGCATCAGAACCAAAAACATTAGGAGAACTTCCTACCAAAGGATTAAAAGAAGGGCCATATCTTTTTGAACGTAATGGTATTTACTACCTCACCTATCCGCATGTAGAAAATAAAACAGAAAGACTGGAATATGCAATTGCAGATAATCCGATGGGGCCGTTTAAAATGACCGGCGTAATTATGGACGAGTCCGAAAGCGGTTGCTGGACAAATCATCATTCCATTATACAGTTTAAAAATCAGTGGTACCTCTTTTATCATAATAAAGACTATTCTCCACGGTTTGATAAAGCAAGATCTGTACGGGCGGATAGTTTATCATTCAATGCAGATGGCACTATCCAAAAAGTGATACCAACATTGCGTGGTATTGGGGTAACAAATGCCGCCAGCGATATACAAATAGACAGGTACACTCAAATAAGTAACACTGGCGCATCGGTTGATTTTATTGATACGCTTGACAGATTTAAAGGCTGGAAAACAACATTGAACGAAGCCGGTGCCTGGGTGCAATATAACACAGTTGATTTTGGAAAAAAGGCATACAAAAAAGTATGGGTAAACGCTGTTTCAGAAAAAGGCGGCACATTGGAAATACATTCGGGTAGTGTAGCCGGTCCTTTAATTTCGGCAATAAAAATTCCTGCAAGTGCTGGCTGGAAAGTTATACAGGCACCAGTTATAAAATCTCAAAAGGGAGTACAAAATTTATTTGTTGTGCTAAAGAATACTGGGAATATTGAAACGGACTGGATACGTTTTGAATAGATTCTATGAGTTGCAAGAATACTTTTGAAAAAAAAACAGGTTAATTATTGTTATACATGATCAGGAAAATAAATTTATTATTATTTGCATCAATGCTCTTTACAATTGCTGAAGGTCAGCAGCATGCTGCATCCATAAATATTGACCTGGCGAAAAAAACAAAAGAAACCCTAAAACCCATCTGGAACTGGTTTGGCTATGATGAGCCGAATTACACCTACATGAAAGATGGTAAAAAATTATTGACCGAATTAGCACAATCCAGTCCCGTGCCTGTGTATGTACGTTGCCATAATTTATTAACTACCGGCACCGGAAAGGCTTCTTTAAAATTTGGCTCTACAAATGCATATACCGAGGATGCACAAGGCAATCCCATTTACAACTGGACAATAACAGACAGCATTTTTGATACCTACATCCAACGGGGAATGAAACCATTTGCACAAATTGGTTTTATGCCGGAAGCCTTGTCAATAAAACCACAATCAGATAGTTTTGAAATTACGCCTGCAAAAGAAAAAGTATATCACTACATGGGATGGAATCAACCGCCAAGTAGTTATAAAAAATTCGCAGAACTGGTGTACCAATGGGTTAAACATTGTGTGCAGCGCTATGGAAAAAAAGAAGTAGAAAGCTGGTATTTGGAATTATGGAATGAGCCGGATATCTCTTACTGGAAAGGCACAACAGAAGAATACATAAAATTGTACGACTACACTGCTGATGCAGCAAAACGGGCACTGCCCACCATCAGAATTGGCGGGCCGGAAACAACCAATCCCGGCAGCGAAAATGCAGGAAAATTTTTGACAACTTTTTTAGAACATGTGGTAAGTGGAAAAAATTATGCCACCGGCAAAAAAGGTACGCCATTAGATTTTATCACTTTTCATTCTAAAGGACAACCAAAAGCAATCAATGATACTGTGTGGATGAATATGGGCGTTCAGTTAAAGAATATTGATAAAGGATTTCAAATCGTTGCATCCTTTCCAACGCTTAAAAATTTACCAATCATCATCGGCGAGTCAGACCCTGAAGGATGTGCAGCCTGCCCCGAAGATATTTTTCCAAACAATGCCTACAGAAACGGTACGATGTATTCAAGTTATACCGCAGCATCTTTTCCACGCAAATACGAAATGGCAAAAAGCCGTGGGGTAAATCTGTTGGGTGCTCTTACCTGGGCTTTTGAATTTGAAAACCAGCCCTGGTTCCGGGGCTTTAGAGATTTGGCAACAAACGGCGTTGATAAACCGGTGCTGAATGTGTTTCGCATGTTTGATATGCTGGAAGGCAATACTGTTCCGGCAGAAAGCAATTCTATTTATGATTACAGTACTGTGAGAGATTCAAGTGTACGTGGCGAATCATCAGACATAAATGCTATGGCAACTGCCAATGAACATTCAGCCTCGGTGATAGTATGGAACTATCATGATAAAAATGATCTGTCGGTTCCACCGGCACCTGTTAATCTTTCTGTGAAAGGAATAGCTGCAACAAAAATATTATTAACCCATTATCGTATCGATCAGGAACACAGCAATTCTTATACTGCCTGGAAAAAAATGGGTTCACCTCAACAGCCAAGCGAAGAACAAATTACTGCATTAGAAAAAGCAGGGCAATTGCAAATGCTGGGTTCACCTAAGTGGCTAACGGTAAAAGATGGCCTTGCAATAATTGACTTTGATTTACCAAGGCAGGGCGTTTCACTCATTAAAATAACATGGTAGTTTAAATATAAAATGTATGAAGAAAATTAATTTAATAATGGTGGCGATAGCATTTGCAATAACTGCATCTGCACAGCAACCGGCAGCGGTAAAAGTAAATGAAGGTATGTTGCAAGGCACATCGCATGATGGACTGACAGTATACAAAGGTGTTCCGTTTGCGGCGCCACCCGTAGGCGATTTGCGTTGGCGTGCGCCACAACCTGCTGCAAAATGGCAAGGCATAAAACAGGCAACACAGTTTGCTCCTGCACCAATGCAGGGCGGCAATCCTCCGTCCGGAAAAAGCGAAGATTGTTTGTATTTAAATATCTGGTCGCCGGCAAAATCTGCTAAAGAAAAAGTTCCGGTACTTGTATGGATCTACGGTGGAGGCTTTGCTTTTGGTTCTACTTCTGAAGCAACTTATAATGGAGAAAATTTAGCTAAAAAAGGAGTGATATTGGTAAGCATTGCTTATCGTGTTGGCCAGTTGGGTTTTTTGGCTCACCCTGAATTGAGCGCAGAAAATAAAAATCATGTTTCGGGTAATTATGGCTTGCTTGATATGATTGCCGGACTTGCATGGGTGAAGAAAAATATTGCCGCCTTTGGTGGCGATCCAAATAAGGTAACCATCTTCGGCGAGTCTGCGGGCGGTATTGCAGTGAGCATGTTGTGTGCATCCCCATTGGCTAAAGGATTATTTGAAGGAGCCATTTCAGAAAGCGGTGGTTCATTTGGTCCAACACGGGCAACAACTTTTCCCGGTGAAAATATGAAAACACTTAAACAGGCGGAGGATGATGGAAAAGCTTTTGTTAAGGCTGCAGGTTTTGAATCTATTGCTGATCTTCGCAAAATTCCGGCTGATAAAGTACCCTCAGGATTTGGCAAAGCAGGCGGTTGGCCTATTACAGATGGCTACGTTATCCCTGACGATCAACATAAATTATATGAAGCCGGAAAGTACAATGATGTAGCGATTTTAGTAGGATATAATTCTGATGAAGGCGCAAGTTTTTCTCCACCAAAAACACCGGAAGATTATATCAATGGAACTAAAACACGCTATGGCAAATTTGCTGATGAGTTGATAAAAGCCTACCCTGTTGGAACAGATAATGTTCCAAAAACAGCACGTGATCTTGCCCGTGATGCATCATTTGGCTGGCAAACCTGGAGTTGGGCAAATCTTCAGGCAAAAACAGGTAAGTCAAAAGTTTTTTATTATTATTTTGATCAGCATCCCGATTATCCGGCCGGATCACCAAAGGCAGGATATGGTTCACCTCACGGACAGGAAGTGGCATATGTTTTTAACAACCTTGATCTAAAAAATCCGCAAACAACAACAACAGATATTGCACTGTCTGAATCTATGGCAACCTATTGGACCAATTTTGCAAAATATGGTAATCCCAACAGTAAAGATGTTCCTGCATGGCCGGCATTTACCATTACTGATCCATCAGTAATGTACCTGGGGCCAACGCCGCATATTGGGCCTGTACCAAGTGCTGAATCGCTAAAAGTACTGGATGGATATTTTGAATGGAGAAGAACGCCGGAAGGCAAAGCATGGGCTAAATAATAATAGTAATCCTAATAATAAAATAAGAATATTATGTATAAAAAAATTGCAGTTAGTTTGTTTTTAATTCTATGTGTTTATGCAAATAGTCATGCACAATCCTATCAAAAAACTGTAACAGGAATTAAAGCAACTGCCAATTCCCTAACTGTCGAAATTAAATTCTACAGCCCATCAATAATCCGGATTGTAAAATCACCGATAGGCAGAAGTTTTACAAAACAAAGTTTGTCTGTTATAAAAGCACCACAAAAAATTTCATTTACTGTAAAGCAACAGGGCGATATTCTCAACATTAAAAGCGCAAGTGTAGTAGTAAACTTAAACCTTAAAACAGGCTCATTATCTTATTTCACGAAATCAGGCTCACCTCTTTTAAATGAAAAAGAAAACAGCGCAGCTTTTACTCCCTTTGATGATGCAGGCAATAACACATTTACGGTTAACCAGACTTTTCAATTAGATAAAGACGAAACTATTTATGGCCTTGGCCAACAGCAAAAAGGAAAGATGAGCCAACGCAATGTTACACTCAACATGGTGCAGGGCAATACCGACGATTATGTTCCTTTATTTCAATCTCCAAAAGGCTATGGTGTTTTCTGGGATAATTATTCTCCCACAGTTTTTGCTGATAATGAAACAGGTACTTCGTTTAAATCAGACGTTGGCGATTGCATTGATTATTATTTTATGTACGGAGGAAATGCAGATGGTGTAATTGCAGACATGCGTGATCTAACCGGGCAGGCACCAATGTTTCCTTTATGGACGTATGGTTTTTTTCAAAGTAAAGAACGTTACAAAAGCCAGGATGAAGCTGTAGGAGTTGTAAAAAAATATCGTTCGTTAAAAGTTCCGCTGGATGGCATTATCCAGGACTGGCAATATTGGGGCAACAACTATTTATGGAATTCCATGGAATTTTTAAATGCAGATTTTCCAAATCCTCAAAAATTTGTAAAGGATGTGCATGATTTAAATGCACACTTAACTATTTCCATCTGGAATTCTTTTGGCCCAAAAACAAAACAATACCGTGAGTTAGATAGCATTAATGCACTGATGAGTTTTAGTACATGGCCACAATCAGGTTCTGAATTATGGCCGCCAAAGCGTGATTATCCATCGGGAGTGAGAGTATACGACCCTTACAATCCGGCTGCAAGAAATATTTACTGGAAACATTTAAGTTATATGCATTCACTCGGTATAGATGGCTGGTGGATGGATTCATCGGAGCCTGACCATCTTGATTTTAAGCCTTCAGATCTGGATGAAAGAACCTATCTCGGCTCATTTAGAAAAGTAAGAAATGTATTTCCTTTAGTAACTGTCGGTGGCGTGTATACGCACCAGCGTGCAGTTGATTCAAGTAAGCGTGTTTTTATTTTAACCCGTTCTGCGTTTGCAGGTCAACAGCGTTATGGCGCCAACACCTGGTCAGGTGATGTAACATCATCCTGGAATGCTTTACGCAACCAGATCTCTGCAGGTTTAAATTTTTCGCTTACAGCTATACCCTACTGGAATGCTGATATCGGAGGATTTTTCCTCACCCGTTTTCGCAGAAAATTAGAAGACCCTGAATATCGTGAACTCTATGTGCGTTGGCTGGAGTTTGGGACTTTCACACCAATGATGCGTTCGCATGGTGCAGATGCGCCAAGAGAGATTTACCAGTTTGGAGAAAAAGGAAATCGTTATTATGATGCCATCGAAAAATACATCAACCTGCGTTATCGTTTGCTACCTTATATCTATTCCACTTCGTGGGATGTAACAGCCAACCAGTCGAGCATGATGCGTGCATTAGTGATGGACTTTCCAAAAGATAAAAATGCGCTCGATATAAATGATGAATATCTTTTTGGTAAATCATTACTGGTACACCCTGTTACCAATGCGATGTATATTAAACCCGCTGTCAGTGGCCGGGATACCATACAGGCAGAAGATTTCAGTACAGTAAAATCTAAAGAAACTTATTTGCCTGCAGGCAATGATTGGTTTGATTTCTGGACCGGCGAAAAATACAAAGCTGGTACTAACGTAAACAAACAAACGCCGCTTGATATTATTCCTATGTATGTAAAAGCAGGTGCTATCATTCCTATCGGACCTGATGTACAATATGCAACAGAAAAAAAATGGGATGATCTTGAAATAAGAATCTACCCTGGCGCCAATGGAAAATTTGTTTTGTATGAAGATGAAAATGATAATTACAATTATGAAAAAGGAATATATGCAACCATCGCATTTGAATGGAACGATAAAAAAAATGAGTTAACTATTGGCAATGTAAATGGTTCATTTCCCGGAATGCTTACAACCCGAAAATTTAATGTTGTAGTAGTTAAGCCAGGGCTTGGCGCCGCCGACAGCAGGTACAATAACGGAAAGGAAATAATGTACAATGGAAAAAAATTAGCGGTAAAACTTTAATTGAATTCATAAATACATTCTTAATAAAACAGCGACAATTTAATAGAAAAATTATGGCGATGAAGAAAACGATAGCTATCATTATCAGTGTGCTTTTATGCAACACAATATTTGCACAAACCCTGCCTTTTCAAAATGCAAAACTAAGTTCACAGGAAAGGGTTAAAGATTTAATTTCCCGGTTAACCCTGGAAGAAAAAGCTTTGCTGATGCAGGATCAATCACCTGCAATACCGAGGCTTGGCATCAGAAAATTTAACTGGTGGAGTGAGGCGTTGCATGGCCTGGCAAATAATGATAGTGTTACTGTTTTTCCGGAACCAGTTGGTATGGCAGCATCGTTTAATGATAACCTGGTTTACCAGGTGTTTGATGCAGCTTCTGATGAAACCCGTGCAAAATATCATGCGGCATTGCGAAGCGGAAAAGAGAATAGAAGATTTTTAAGTTTGTCTGTATGGACACCTAATGTAAATATTTTCAGAGATCCCCGTTGGGGACGTGGACAGGAAACTTATGGTGAAGACCCATACCTAACTTCACGCATGGGCGTAATGGTTGTAAAAGGTTTGCAAGGCCCTGCAGATGCTAAATACCGAAAACTACTCGCCTGTGCAAAACACTATGCAGTGCACTCGGGACCTGAATGGAGTCGTCATGTACTCAATCTGAATAATGTAAAGCCAAGAGATTTATGGGAAACTTATTTACCCGCATTTAAATCATTGGTGCAGGATGCAGATGTAAGAGAAGTGATGTGTGCTTATCAGCGGTTAGATGATGAGCCATGTTGCGGCAATAACCGTTTGCTGCAAACCATTTTAAGAGAAGATTGGGGCTTTAAATATTTGGTGGTATCTGATTGTGGTGCTGTTACTGATTTTTATACAAGTCACAAAGTTTCTTCTGATGCAGTACATGCAGCAGCAAAAGCTACCCTTGCAGGTACAGATGTGGAATGTGTTTGGGATGGCTACGCTTATAAAACTTTGCCCGAGGCTGTTGCAAAAGGTTTGATCACAGAAGAAGAAATTAATAAACATCTGCAGCGTGTATTGGAAGGCCGTTTTGAGCTGGGTGATTTTGATGATGACAGCCTGGTGCCCTGGGCTAATATTCCAAAATCAGTTTTGAACAATGCAGCGCATCAAAAAATTGCGTTGGATATGGCGCAGCAATCAATGACACTTCTACAAAACAATGCAAATATTCTTCCGATTAATAATAAAATGAAAAAGGTTGCTGTTATAGGCCCCAATGCAGCAAACGAGCCAATGCTGTGGGGAAATTATAACGGTACACCAGTACATACCATTTCTATTCTAAATGGAATTAAATCCAAACTGCCTGCCAATGCGGTGTTTTATGATAAAGCCTGCGACCTGGTTGAAAATAAAGTAACGGTGAGTTATTTTTCAAATCTTATGGCAGATGGAAAAAAAGGGTTCAAAGCAACGTACTGGAACAACCGTGATATGAAAGGCGATATTGTAACAACGAACTACATTGAAAACCCGATGAAGATCACAACAGCGGGCGATCATGAATTTGCATCGGGTGTAAAACTGCTTGATTTTTCTGCGAAGTTTAAAACAGAATTTACCGCACCCGAAACAGAAGAAATTGTTTTTAAATGCGGTGCTACCGGTCATTTCGAATTGTTGGTAAATGGTAAGTCACTTGCAAAATATGACAACTGGCGTACATTGCCTTCAAGAGTGCCTTTCAATGTTGAAAAAGGAAAAAAATATACCATTGAAATTGATTACGGCCAGTTAAATAACTGGCAGGCAAATCTTGAATTTGATTTTGGTAAAGAAGTGGACATCGATTTTGCAGGCCTGATAAATAAATTAAAGGGTATTGACGAAGTAATATTTGTTGGTGGTCTTTCTACTATATTGGAAGGCGAAGAAATGCCGGTAAATTATCCGGGGTTTAAAGGCGGAGACCGCACCAATATTGACTTACCGCAGGTTCAGCGTGATTGTTTAAAAGCTTTAAAAGCTGCCGGTAAAAAAGTAATTTTTGTTAACTGCTCGGGCTCAGCCATTGCACTTACGCCGGAAACAGAAAGTTGCGATGCCATTCTGCAAGGATGGTATGGCGGAGAATCTGGTGGACAGGCGGTTGCAGATGTATTATTTGGCGATTACAATCCGTCAGGAAAACTACCCATTACCTTTTATAAAAACAGCGGGCAGCTTGGAGACTTTGAAGATTATTCTATGAAAGGAAGAACCTATCGTTTTATGAACGATGCCTTGTTTCCATTTGGATATGGTTTAAGTTATACAAAATTTTCTATGGGCAAAGCCCGGTTAAATAAAAGCAGTATTGGTAAAGATGAAAACGTTATTTTAAATATACCGGTAACCAATACCGGTAAACGCACCGGCGCAGAAGTAGTACAGGTGTATGTAAAAAAAGTGGGCGATATGGATGGCCCGATAAAAACATTAAGAGGTTTTAAAAAACTAAATCTAAAAGCAGGCGAAACTGCAAATGCTGAGATTATCTTAACGCCTGCCGCATTTGAATTTTATGATGCAGCAGCATACAAAATGATGGTTACCCCTGGTAAATATGAAATTTGGTATGGCAACAGTTCTGCAGATAAGGATTTAACAGCAGCTACAATAACGATTCAATAAAAAATAATAAACCATGCTGTTCATTTTAAAAAATAAAATAAAAATACTGTTCACTTTTTTTTGTATTGCTTTTATTATCAGTGATGCAGCAGCGCAAAATCCCATTATTCAAACAAAATTTACGGCTGATCCGGCACCGATGGTTTATCATGATACAGTATTCCTTTATACAACACATGATGAGGATAATGCTTTTGGTTTTGAAATGCATGATTGGCTGCTCTACACATCAACAGATATGGTAAACTGGACCGATCATGGTATAATAGCATCACTGAAAAATTTTAAATGGGTAGATACGGACAACGGTGCCTGGGCGGCACAATGTGTTCAGCGGAATGGAAAATTTTATTTGTATTGCCCTGTGCCAAATGGTTTGGGTATTGGAGTACTGGTTGGCGATAGCCCCTATGGCCCATTTACAGACCCCATAGGAAAACCTCTCATTAAAAACAGTAAAGATGATATTGATCCCACGGTAATGATTGATGATGATGGGCAGGCTTATCTCTATTGGGGCAATCCTAATTTGTATTATGTAAAATTAAACGAGGATATGATTTCTTTTTCCGGTGACATTGTAAAAGATGCTTCCATTGCGAAAATAAAAGGCCAGGCCGATCCTTTTCATTACCAGGAAGGCCCGTGGGCTTACAAACGCAACGGTCATTATTACATGGCGTATGCTTCCACCTGTTGTCCTGAAGGCATTGGTTACACAATGAGCAATTCGCCAACAGGTCCGTGGGTATATAAAGGAGCCATTATGGAAGGAACCCGAAAGTCTAACGGCAACCATCCGGGCATCATAGATTACAAGGGTTCATCTTACGTATTCGGGCTTAATTATGATGTTTTAAAACAAACCATGTCTAAGCATTATGAAAGGCGCTCGGTTTCCGTGGATAAAATTATTTATAATTCAGATGGAACAATTCAACCCTTACCATATTGGACTAAAGCAGGTGTAAAACAAATCGGAACATTTAACCCCTACCGCCAGGTAGAAGCAGAAACTATCGCATTTAGCGAAGGATTAAAAACAGAGAAAGTTACAGAGTGGGAACGAAATATTTCCTGGAACAAAGGAAAGATGATAGCCGAGCGGCATATTGTAACATCTATAAACAATGGTGATTATATAAAAGTGCAGGGCGTTGATTTTTTTAAAGGAGCATCCTCTATGGACGTTAATGTTGCTTCTCTGTATGGAGGAAAAATTGAAATACGAATTGATAAGATTAACGGCCGATTGTTGGGAGTGGTGAATGTAAACACTTCAGCCGAAGGCGAAATTTGGAAAACAATTACAACGCCGGTTAAAAAAATAAGTGGCGTTCATGATTTGTTTTTTGTATTCAAAGGAGACAAAGATCTTTTCAATTTCGATTGGTGGCAATTTAATAAGTAGTGCAGTAGCAGATGTAAATAGTATGGAAAATGTGTTTAGCTGGATAACTCTTGCTTTCAACAGTTGTGAAACTATAAATTCAAGCTTGATACATCTGGCAACTGCATAACTTCTGAATCGTATAAAAATATAATTGATCTTCTGATTATCCTGGTGTTCTATTGTTTGTAATAATTAAAAAATAAAATAAATGGCCTCAAAAAAAAATAATGCAGGATTTGCTTTCATTCTCGTTACAAGTTTATTTTTTCTTTGGGGCTTTGCTCATAACCTCGACCCCATTTTAATACCTCATTTAAAAAAATCTTTCACACTTACTACCACAGAGGCCACATTGGTTGATTCTGCTGTATTTATAGCATACTTTCTCATGGCAATACCAGCAGGTTTTGTTATGAAAAAATATGGATACAAAATAGGTATCATTGCTGGTTTACTACTTTTTGCTGCAGGTTCGTTTCTTTTTATACCAGCGGCCAACACACAATCTTATTATTTCTTCTTAATTGCATTATTCATCATTGCCTGCGGCTTAACATTTTTAGAAACGGCTGCCAACCCTTATGCTGCTGTTCTCGGGCCGGCAGAATCAAGCACACAGCGGTTAAATCTTGCACAGTCATTCAATGGCCTTGCTGCAGCGATTGCTCCCGTAATTGGGGCAAGAATAATTTTAACCAAAGGTTACTCTGAAACTGACCTGGCTTCCATGTCAAATGAAGTCCGGAAAATTGCTTTGGCATCCGAAGCCTCCTCTGTTAAGCTCCCCTATTTTATTCTTGGAGCCGTATTGGTACTGATCGCCATCATCTTCAGCTTTACAAAACTGCCTAAAATTGAGCACACAGAAGGGAAGGAAAAAAGTAAAAGTATTCTCCATGCATTCAGGCATCAGCATCTTACATGGGCTGTGGTTGCGCAATTTTTTTACGTGGGCGCCCAGGTTTCAGTTTTTAGTTTATTTATTTTATATGCTACAAAATCTGCAGCTATCACTGAATTAAAAGCCGCCGATTTTTTAGGTGCTTGCGGAATTGCTTTTTTGATTGGAAGGTTTCTTGGCACTTTCCTCATGAAATTTATAAAACCAAATAAGTTGCTGGCAATTTATGCTGCTTTCAATATTTTGTTGTGTGCAGTAGCCATATTGGCCAGCGGTATGATTACAGTTTACACTGTTGTATTGATTTGTTTTTTCATGTCCATCATGTTCCCTACAATTTTTGCTTTGGGAATAAAAAACCTGGGGAATGATACAGAATATGGCAGTAGTTTGATCATCATGTCAATTGTTGGAGGCGCAATATTGCCAAGAATATTTGGCTACATCAGCGATTCTACCAACAATATACAGTTGGGTTATATCGTACCATTGGTTTGTTTTATCGTCATATCCTATTACGGATTTAGGGGTTATAAAGTAGTTGATAAAGCAGTGATTGATGAAGACAAAATAGTCTGCGCAATTTCATGATGACTTTAATTTAATTGTGCTGATCATGTAAATGAATTTTTTATGAATGATGTAGAAAAAGATATGAATGGAGGAAAGTTGCCTACTATTGATTTACCAAAAATCATTTTGGGTACGAGTGCATTGGGGAATTTGTTTGCGGCACTTCCTAAACAGGAAAAACTGGACATAGTAAAGGAATGCGTTGAGCTTTCTGAAGGAAAAGTCGTTTTTGATTCTGCCGGAAAATATGGTGCAGGCCTTGCTTTAGAAACGTTGGGAAATTGTCTTAATCAATTGAACGTTTCTACCGATGATGTGATCATCAGCAATAAGCTGGCATGGGTAAGAACTGAATTGAAAACAACTGAACCAACTTTTGAGCCGGGCGTTTGGAAAGATCTAAAAAATGATGCGATTCAAAAAATCAGTTACAATGGCATGATCGAATGCTTTGAAGAAGGCAACAAATTACTAAACGGTTATGTTCCCCAAATGGTTTCTGTTCATGATGCAGATGAATATCTTGCCACAGCAAAAAGTGAAGATCATGCCGAAAAGTTGTTCCAGGATATTCTTGACGCCTACAAGGCATTGGCCGATTTAAAAAAGCAGGGCAAAGTGCAGGCTATTGGCGTTGGAGCAAAAAACTGGAGAACTATTCAACGGATCGAAAAAGATGTTTCATTGGATTGGATAATGGTTGCCAATAGTATGACGATAAAAAGTCATCCGAAAGATCTTTTAGATTTCATTGCTGAAATGGAAAACAAAGGCGTGTATATAATTAACTCAGCCGTATTTCATGCTGGTTTTTTAGTTGGCGGAAACTATTATGATTATAAATTGGTAACAGGTGACGATCCTGAAAACCATTCGCTTTTTAAATGGCGGCAGGATTTTTTTGACAGCTGCAAACAATTCAATGTAAAGCCAGCTGAAGCCTGTGTTCAATTTGCGCTTAATGTTCCTGGTGTAAATAGCATTGCCTTAAATACCAGCAATGCAAAGCGGGTAAAAGAAAACCTGGCAATGCCAACTGTAAAAATCCCCATAGAATTCTGGGATACTTTATTTGCGAAAGAATTGATTGAAATAAATTTTTTTAACGCCTCTTCAGCGGCTTCTAAAAAATGAAGCTGATGAAAAGAGGTTTACTATTTTAAAAAAAATCTGTGAATAAAATTGATGCTCATCAGCATTTTTGGCAATTTGATCCCGTAAGAGACAACTGGATCACAGACGACATGTCTGTTATTCAAAAAGATTTTTTGCCTGATGATTTAAAGCCTGTCTTAAAAAATAATTCGATAAACGGAACAGTAGCAGTTCAGGCCAGCCAGTCTGAAAGTGAAACAACATTTTTAATTTCATTATCTGAAAAATATGACTTTATAAAAGCTGTTGTAGGCTGGATTGATTTTCAGGCAGACGACATCATGGAAATGTTAGCCAAATACAAAACGTTTCCAATTGTAAAAGGTTTTCGTCATGTGTTGCAGGGAGAGCTACAGCGTGATTTAATGTTGCAGCCTTTTTTTAAAAAAGGCATTGCTGCTTTACAGCCTTTTGGCTTTACATACGACCTGCTTATTTTGCCTGATCAGTTGAAATTTTGCATAGAACTGGTGGCTGCATTTCCCGAACAAAAATTTGTGATTGACCATATTGCCAAACCCAATATTAAGAACGGTGAAATAGAGGACTGGCAGCATGAAATAAAAAAGATTGCAGCATACCCAAATGTATATTGTAAAATTTCTGCTATGACAACAGAGGCTGATTGGAAGACGTGGAAGCAGCAGGACTTTGAGCCATATCTTGATGTGATCGTAAATGCATTTGGCACCCGGCGCATTATGTTTGGTTCCGATTGGCCTGTGTGCCTGGTAGCAGGTTCGTATGAACAAACTTTGGGAATCGTTACCAATTATTTTTCTACTTTTTCTAAAGAAGATCAGCAACAATTTTTTGGATTAAATGCAATAAATTTTTATGATTTATAATGATACCATGGAAATGAAAACATTGATTTGTACAGAACCAGGGAAATTTGAATATTCGACGGAGCAAACACCTGTACTTCAAAAAGACAATGCAATTATTAAAATAAAACGCATTGGCATTTGCGGTACCGATCTACATGCATTTGAAGGCACACAGCCTTATTTCAATTATCCACGCATACTTGGCCACGAATTGGCTGGCGAATTGGTGGAATTTGATAATGCACCAGGTTTTCAAAACGGGGAAGCCGTAACTTTTATTCCATATTTCAATTGTGGTGAATGCATTGCGTGCCGCAACGGAAAAACAAATTGCTGTACACAAATGCAAGTGTGCGGCGTACATGTTGATGGTGGCATGGCAGAATATTTATCTGTTCCATCTTCTTTATTACTGCATGGTGAGGGATTAAGTTTTGATGAGCTCGCCTTGGTAGAACCACTTGCCATAGGTGCCCATGGCATTCGCAGGGCCGGTGTTAAAAGTGGCGAATTTGTGCTTACCATCGGAGCCGGCCCTATTGGTTTAGGCACTATGGAATTTGCCAGAATAGCAGGCGCAAAAGTAATTGCACTGGATATTAATGAACAGCGTCTTCAATTCTGCAAAGAAAAATTAAGCGTAGATTATATTATCAATGCAAAGGCTGATGATATTTTAGAACAATTAAAAATAATAACAAACGGAGATATGCCAACTGTGGTAATAGATGCAACAGGAAACCTGAATGCGATCAATAAAGGATTTGAATACATGGCACATGGAGGCCGCTATGTTTTAATTGGTTTGCAAAAAGGAGAAATAGCTTTTAGCCATCCGGAGTTTCACAAAAGAGAAGGTACATTAATGAGCAGCCGCAATGCAACAAGAACAGATTTTGAACAGGTAATTGCGAACATGAAAAACAAGGAAATAAATCCTGCGGTGTACATTACGCACAGGGTACTTTTCGAAAACGTTGCGGATGAGTTTGCTTGTTGGCTTAACCCTGCAAACGGTGTTATTAAAGCAATGGTCGAGATGTAAAAAAAAGATAAAAACTTAAATACTAATTTATTAAAATTATGGAAAAAAATAATTTATCTGAATTAAAATTAAAGGCTCTGCTTATTTCCTTTGTGCTGATTTTTATTATGCCGTTTATCTGTTTTTCGCAGGTAAATAATCCGGCTGTTCAAACAGTTTCTACAAGCAATAAACCGGCAGTAACACAAAATGGCATTTACCCGGTTACCGTGCCGGATGACACCCTCGGATTTGTCAGAATCTTTGATGGAAAGACACTGAATGGATGGGACGGAGATACCACATTCTGGCGGGTTGAAAACGGATCCATAGTTGGCGAAACCACTCCGCAAAAAGTAGTTAAAGTGAATAATTTTCTTATCTGGCGGGCAGGTAAAACCAAAGACTTTGAATTAAAAGTGGAGTATAAAATTAACGGAACCAATAGCGGCGTGCAATTCAGGAGCACAGAAATGCCGGAAGTAGGCAAATGGATATTACGGGGATACCAGGCAGATCTTGATTTCACAAACGGTTATACCGGAAATGTTCATGAAGAAAGGGGACGCACAGGTCATGTTGTTTTATCTGCCCGTGGCCAGGTAACACGGGTTGCTACGGGACCTGTATTTAAAACAGTGGCAAAAATTGCAGATCCTGATTTACTAAGAGGTATTATAAATATTAACGGATGGAATAGTTACCATATTATAGCACGTGGAAACGTAATCATACTAATTATAAATGGACAATTGATGAGTGTTGCACTGGATGATGATGCTAAAAACTTTACACCGGAAGGACTGCTTGGCTTTCAGATGCATGCCGGTCCTCCTTTCAAAGTGGAATATAGAAACGTACTTTATAAGAAACTATGATAAAGTATTTTAGTAAAATTTCGCTTGCAGTATTTTTAAAAAAAATGAAACTTTAGCTTTAGATAATAACCTGAACATCTAATTAAAAGCATATGAAATATTTAAAAATATTTTCCTTACTGATTTTGATTTTAACAGGCATTGCAATAGATACCGTGGCGCAGGTTAACACAGAACGCAAACGGCTTTTCGACAACGATTGGAAATTTTTTTTGGGGGATTCTCCATCTGCAAGTGCCGGCAATTTTAACGACAATAATTGGCGCATGCTCGATTTGCCACATGATTGGAGTATTGAAGGAACGGTTGATACAAACAATCCAACAGGTAATGATGGCGGTTATTTCCCGGCTGGCATTGGCTGGTACCGAAAAACATTCACCGTTCCCGAATTGCAGAAAGGCAAACTTGTATCACTTTATTTCGAGGGTGTTTACATGAATTCCAATGTTTTTATCAATGGAAAATCACTCGGCATCCATCCTTATGGCTATACTCCCTTTAGCTACGATATTACACCCTACCTTTTATATGGTAAGAAAAATGTGATATCAGTGAAGGTTGACAACTCCATGCAAAAAAATTGCAGATGGTATAGCGGCTCTGGTATTTACAGGCATGTTTGGATGGTTGTCACCGACCCAATACATATCGCTCAGTGGGGTGTCACTATAACAACCCCCGATGCATCGGCTGAAAAAGCAACCGTGCTGGTAAAATCAAAGCTAAAAAATGAGACTGGTTTGCCTCAAAAAATTACACTCAAAACAAAATTATTGGGTGCTAATGAAAAAATGGCAGGCACCGGCCAATTGGATGTGGAACTTTCGGCAAACAGTGAAAAAGAAGTTGAACAAACAATCCTGGTTTCAAAACCGCTGCTATGGACTAACGAAACACCGAATCTCTACAAGGCCCAGGTTGAAATTGAAAAAAATAAAAAAATAATTGATAATACGCAAACCAGTTTTGGTATACGTTCCATAAAATTCACGACAGAAAAAGGGTTTCAATTGAACGGAAAAACAATAAAACTAAATGGTGGCTGTGTGCATCACGATAATGGCTGTTTAGGTGCTGCCGCTTTTAACCGGGCCGAAGAACGCCGGGTCCAGATTTTAAGATCAGCAGGTTTCAATGCGATCCGTACTTCGCATAATCCACCATCAGAAGCTTTTTTAGATGCCTGTGATCGACTGGGCATGTTGGTTATAGACGAATCGTTTGATGGCTGGAGAGAAAAAAAGAATGACTACGATTACGCCATGTATTTTGATGCATGGTGGCAACGTGACATTGAAGCGATGCTGCAGCGTGACCGTAACCATCCTTCCATTATTATGTGGAGTACCGGCAACGAAGTAATTGAACGGAAGAAACCGGAAGCCGTAGGAACAGCAAAAATGCTGGCAGATTGTGTCCGTAAAAATGACCCAACCCGTCCTGTTACTTCGGCGATGACTACCTGGGATAAAGACTGGGATGTGTTCGATCCGCTTTTTGCTGTGCATGATATTGGTGGCTATAATTATCAGTTATACCGGGCGCCTAAAGACCATGACAGAGTCCCTTCAAGGATTATTGTTCAAACAGAATCTTTCCCCATAGATGCCTTTGCTAATTGGAAATTGGTACAAAGTAATAATTATATACTGGGAGATTTTGTTTGGACGGCGCTTGATTATTTAGGTGAATCGGGAATTGGTCGTTGGTATTACCCCGGCGATATACCCGGCGAACATTATCAGGGCAAAATGTTTCCCTGGCATGGTGCATATTGTGGCGATATTGACCTTACCGGCTGGAGAAAACCTATTTCGCATTATCGAAGCATGTTGTATAACGATAATGAAAAATTGTATATGGCCGTTCGGGAGCCAAATCCCGATTCAGGAAAAATAAAAGTAACCGCCTGGGGTGTTTGGCCTACATGGGAAAGCTGGACTTGGCCGGGTTATGAGGGAAAAGAAATAGCCGTTGAAGTGTATTCAAAATATCCAACTGTCAGGCTTTACCTGAATAAAAAAATCATTGGCGAACAATCAACAACTGAACAACAGCAATTTAAAGCAACATTTAATGTGCCGTACGCCACTGGCGAATTAAAGGCTGTTGGCGTAGTGGATAATAAAGAAGTAGAAACAACAATGTTGCAAACAACAGGTGAAGCTGTCAGCATCCGGTTAAAACCAGATCGCACAAAAATACTGGCGGATGGACAAGACCTATCGTTTGTCACTATTGAGGTAACCGATAAGAATGGAATGCTTCAGCCAAATGCAGAAAACCTTTTACATTTAAAAATAGATGGTCCTGCTTTAATTGCAGGTGTAGATAATGCAGGTATGAAAGACCTTGACCCTTATGTTGGCACGTCACTAAAAGCCTGGCATGGGCGTGTACTTGTTGTAATACGAAGCACTAAAAATGCAGGTATAATAAAGCTTTCTGTAAGCTCTAAAGGTTTATCAGGTGCTGCGGCAACAATCAATTCTAAAATTAAATAATTGTATAAAACGAATTTAAAAAGCAACTCTCTTTATTTTTTAAGTGCAAAATTGTAACTATTTTATAACTCTAAAATGAGATCTATGATTAACAAAAAATTGATAGCAAGCTTGATCTTGAGTGGAATAATCGCCGTTAATGTTTTCGGTCAGGAAAACACTAATACGCCAGCGCCAAAGACGTTAAAACAAGCATTTGCAGGCAAATTCCTGATAGGATGTGCCGATGATTTAAGAAATAATTCTGAGCCCTACCAGCAAAATATTAGAACGCAATACGATATTGTTACGCCGGAAAATTGCATGAAACCGCAGCCCATTCATCCTTCGGAGGATACGTACAACTTCGTAACATCCGATGCAATGGTTGATTGGTGTCAGAAAAATAGTTTAAAGGTTTGGGGACATACATTAGCATGGCATGGTCAGACGCCTCAATGGTTCTTCCAGGAGAAAAACACCACTGGGGAGATTACTAAACCTGTAACACCGCCAGCAATGGATTCCACTGATCGACGTCGCAATCCTGGCGCCATTGCAGGCCCACTGGCAAGTAAAGAAGTTGTTTTGGAACGTTTGAAAAAACATATTATGACAGTGGTGGGCCGATACAAAGGCCGTATTACTGGCTGGGATGTGTTTAATGAATCGATTGCCGACGGCGGTGACGGCACAACAGAAAATCTTCGCACTTTTAGTTGGTATAAGGCAGTTGGCCCCGAAGTTTTGACCATGGCTTTTAAATGGGCACATGAAGCTGATCCTAAGGCTGAGTTAAACTACAACGATTACAACATAGAGCAGGGCGCAGTTGAAAATAAAGGTAAACACGCAAGTTCTATGTTGTTGCTAAAGCGGCTTATTGCGGAAGGTGCTCCGATCACCGGTGTGGGAATTCAGGGACATTGGCACCTGAACACTAACCTCGCTGACGTTGAAAAAGCTATTGAAGACTATGCGTCGCTGGGCCTAAAGGTTTCTATTACCGAACTGGATGTTACAGCAACGGGTGATAATAGTGGTGCTATGGGTGTAAATCAGGGAGACAGAAAAATCCCCGCAGAGAACTATCAGAAGCAAGCTGAGGTCTATAAAAAGTTGTTCGAAATTTTCATGCGTCATTCAACAGTAATAGAACGAGTAACCTTTTGGGGCCTAAGCGATACCCGCTCATGGCGTAGGGGGCAGGATGCGCTTTTGTTTGATGGAGACTTGAACCCTAAGCCAGCCTACAATGCAGTTATCGAGGCAAGTCAAATCAAATAAATCCTGGTTTATCAGGGGTTTTTCAATTAGACATTAAGCTTACAGTAAATTCAGCAGGTATGCGGTGCCGTGATGATCATCAACGCTGAAATTAAATAATAGAATTAAAAAGAGTAAAATGGGATTTAAAAAAAGATTGTCTTTATTTATCGCTTGCATAACGGTTGCAACTTCAACCATTGTCGCACAATCAAGCAAAAAATATCACAGCTGGGCAAACACTCCCCCACTAGGTTGGAATAGTTGGGATTGCTTTGGTACCACTGTAACCGAAGAACAAATAAAAGAGCAAGCCGATGCAATGGCAAAATATCTTTTACCATGTGGCTATAAATATCTTACCGTAGATATTCAATGGTACGAACCTGAAGCGAAAGGGCATGATTACGATCCTAAGGCTGTTCTTACAATGGATGAATATGGCCGGCTGACACCAGGACTCAAAAAGTTTCCTTCTGCTGCTGATGGTAAAGGGTTTAAACCACTTGCTGATTATGTGCATTCCAAAAGATTGAAATTTGGTATCCATATTATGAGAGGAATTCCCCGCCAGTCAGTAAATAAGAACACTCCGGTATTTGGTACAAATGTTAAGGCTCAGGATATTGCTTTAATCAATTCAACTTGTCCATGGAATCCGGATATGTATGGTGTTGATGCTACTAAACCAGATGGCCAGGCTTATTATAATTCTATAATAAAAATGTATGCCGGCTGGGGTGTTGATTATATTAAAGTGGATGATATATCCCGCCCTTACAATGATATTCAAAAAGCCGAAATTGAAGCGATACGTAATGCTATTGACAAAACAGGTCGACCTATTCTGTTGAGTTTGTCACCCGGCGCAACACCCATTGCCAAAGGAGAACATGTGATGAATCATGCCAACATGTGGCGCATCACGGATGATTTTTGGGATAGATGGGGATTGTTGAAAGCAATGTTTGAACGAATGGATGTTTGGACACCATTCAGAGGCCCGGGGCATTTTCCCGATGCTGATATGTTACCCATTGGTATTATTGATTTCAAACGCCCTACCAATTTTACAAAAAACGAACAATACACGCTGATGAGTCTTTGGGCAATTGGACGTTCTCCCCTAATTTTTGGAGGTGACATGACCAAACTGGATGACTTTACAAAAGAGATGCTTACTAATCCGGAGATGTTGAAAGTAAATCAACAAAGTACAAACAATCGTCAGGTCTCCCGTGATAAAAACCTAATTGTTTGGACAGCTGATGTTCCCAACAGTAAAGATAAATACGTGGCATTTTTTAATGCACAAAGTAAAGGAGAAAATATTGACTTCGATAAGGCGGACTATGCAAGCCCGGTGATTACAGGTAAAGGAAGTTCACAAAAAATTGACGTCCCAATAAAAGATAGAAAAAGACTTGTTCTGTTCGTAAAAGATGGTGGCAATGGTTCCGATTGGGATCATGTAGCATGGGTGGATCCTGTGCTTCATGGTCCAAAAGGAGATCTAAAACTAACCGGTTTAAAATGGATAAATGCGACTGCTGGTTGGGGTGAAGTTCATATAAACAGAACTTGTGATAACAGGCCGCTTATTGTAAATGATAAAACCGTAGAAGGCATTGGCACACATGCAGAATCTATTATCATTTATGAATTGCCGGAAGGGTATGATTCTTTTTTAGCTACTGCTGTTGTCACCCAGGAAAAAGGCTCAGTTGTCTTTGGTGTTTTAACTGACAAAGGAGGAATTGATTTTCCTGAAAATGCCGATGTAAAAGTTGATCTGGAGGCGATTGGTATAAAAGGAAAAGTAAAGGTTAAAGATTTGTGGAGTCATAAAGACCTGGGAACTTTTGAAAAAACTTTCAGCAGCAAAATAGCACAACACGGTGCAGGACTATATCGCCTGACACCAAATAAATAAACCATTAAATATTCAGGTATGAAATTGCGATTTATTTTCTCTCTTTTGTTAGTTGGCAATGCGCTTGTTGTTTTCTCTCAAAAGCTAACGGTGCAATCACCTAACCAAAAAATTGCTGTTGAATTGTTCTCCGATAAAAATACCAATACAGGAGCATGGTATCTGAAAGTTTCTTATACGGATGCAGGAAAAAATTCAGAAGCAATCCCTCATATTGATTTAGGATTGTCGAGAAGTGACCAGGATTTTTCAAAAGATCTAAAATTTTTGAAAGCTGGAAAACAACTTCTTATTAAAGAGCAGTATGAAGTAGTACATGGTAAAAAGTCGCTTTGCAGTAACGAAGCAAATGAAGTAGTTATATCTTTCGAAAACCCATCAAAGGCAAAATTAAATATCATCATAAGAGCTTATAATGATGGCGTAACATTCCGGTACGAATTTCCTGAAAGTCAGGGTTCGTTTACCATAAAAGATGAGTTCACTTCCTACACTATTCCAAATGAAACAACCCGTTGGATGGAAAAATGGAATGCAGCAAACGAAGGACTGTATACAGAGATGAATAATGATAAAATTCAAAAACAGGAATGGTGTTACCCCGCTCTTTTTCATACGAAAGATTCAACCTGCTGGTACCTGATTCATGAAGCAGATGTAAACAGCAATTATTGTGGCACCAAACTCAGCAATACTGCAGATAGCAATACCTATAAACTCACTTTTCCTGATCCCAATGATGGAAGAGGCACAGGACAATCAATGCCAACGATTACATTGCCCTGGAAGTCGCCTTGGCGTGTAGTAATTATGGGCAGCCTTTCTAATATTGTTACCTCTACTTTGGTAGATGATGTATCGCCCACATCAGTAATAAAAAATACTGCCTGGATAAAGCCGGGTGTTGCCTCCTGGAATTATTGGTCAAGTAATCATGGTACAAAAGATTATAAAATTGTTACAGACTTTGCAGACCTGGCAGCAGAGATGAACTGGCCTTATACTTTACTGGATTGGGAATGGGATGGTATGACCAATGGCGGCAATGTAGAAGATGCTGCAAAATACATTCTGTCAAAAGGCGTAAAGCCTTTAATATGGTATAATTCCGGCGGCAATCATACGTGGGTTCCTTCTACACCTAAAGACAGGATGCTTACACATGAAAACAGAATTAAAGAATTTACCTGGTTAAAAAAAATGGGCTTTGCCGGTGTTAAGATTGATTTTTTTGAAAGTGAAAAACAGGATATGATAAAGTATTACCTGGACATTTTAAAGGATGCAGCTGATTATGAAATGATGGTTTACTTCCATGGTTGTATTGTACCGAGGGGCTGGGGCAGAACTTATCCAAACTTAATGACGATGGAAGCAGTCAGGGGTGCAGAATGGTATAACAACGGTCCTGAATTTACGCTGGCGGCGCCTGAGCATAATACCATTTTACCATTTACAAGAAATGTAGTTGGGCCAACGGATTATACACCTGTTACTTTTACCAATTCACAATTTCCGCATGTAACATCTTATGGACATGAACTGGCTTTAAGCGTGGTTTTTGAATCTGGTTTACAACACTTTGCCGACAGGCCGGAAGGTTACAGGCAACTCCCGGATGCTGCCAAAACATTTTTAAAAAATGTGCCCAATGCCTGGGATGATACAAAACTGCTGGATGGCTACCCTGGTAAGGATGTTACCATTGCACGCAGAAAAGGAGACGACTGGTATATCGGCAGCATCAATGCAGAACAGCGGAGAGAGAAAAACAAAACAATAAAATTTGATTTTTTACCTGCAGGAGTAAAATATAAATTAACATTGATTGCAGATGGTGAACATGATAAATCATTTGCAACAAAATATTTAGTGGTGGATAATACTGATCAGTTAAATGTAAAAATGCTGCGCCGCGGCGGATTTGTTATGTTGCTTCAGCAAATAAAAAATAATAACGAATAATTTAATTGCTATGCACAATAAATATAAAATGAAAAGTGTTTTAAGTACAGTTGTAGTTTGCTTATCAATACAATTATGTTTTGCACAAACAACTAACAACGATTGGGAAAACCCTTCAAAAGTAGATGAGAACAAAGAAGCGCCGAGAGCAAGCTTTATGTTATACGACAGCAAAGCTGATGCAATTAAAGATGATGATGCAGCTTCAAATTTTTACCAATCGCTAAATGGCACCTGGAAATTTCACTACTCGGCAAAAGTTGCAGAGCGGCCTGTAAATTTTTACCAAACTTCGTTTAATGATAACCGTTGGGATACGATGGCTGTTCCATCAAATTGGGAAATGAAGGGCTTTGGTATTCCTATCTACACAAATATTACTTATCCTTTTCCAAAAAATCCGCCGTTTGTTGGTGATGATAATCCTGCAGGTAGTTATAGAAAATATTTTACCGTTCCGGAAAAATGGAATGGCAACCAGGTGTTTCTGCATTTCGGTTCCATCACCGGCTATGCAGTTGTATATATAAATGGTCAAAAAGCAGGAATGACGAAAGCTTCCAAAACACCTGCAGAGTTTAATATTACGCCGTTTCTAACAAAAGGAAAAAATCTGCTGGCAGTAGAAGTGTTTCGCTGGCATGATGGAAGCTATCTGGAAGACCAGGATTTCTGGCGCATAAGCGGTATTGAAAGAGACGTTTTTTTAACTGCAGTACCCACAGTAAATATTTGGGATTTCTTTTTACAATCCAGTCTTGATGATAAATATAAAGATGGCATATTCAGCGCAGCAATAGATATCAGAAAATTTGAAAATGCTGCATTAAAAAATGGAACTGTTTCTGTAGAAATAAGTGACAAAGACGGAAGGGTTGTTTTTTCTCAGCAAAAAAAAATAAGCAATGCTGCAGATAGTATTCAAACTGTTTTAATTGAAGGAAAAGTAAAAGCACCAAAACAATGGAATGCTGAGCATCCTTATTTATACAATTGTATTGTAGCATTAACCGTAAATGGCCAAACAACTTATACCAGCAATAAAATCGGCTTTAGAAAAGTAGAAATAAAAAATGCACAGCTGCTGGTAAATGGCGTAGCAATTAATGTACATGGCACAGACAGGCATGAACATGATGCTGTGAATGGTCATGTACCTTCAAAAGAACTGATGTTAAAAGACATCCAGTTGATGAAGGAATTTAATATTAATGCCGTGCGTTGTTCGCATTATCCAAATGATCCATTATGGTATAAGCTATGTGATGAATATGGAATTTATCTTGTTGATGAAGCCAATATTGAAACACATGGAATGGGCGCTTCTTTACAGGGATATTTTGATACAACGGTTCATCCATCTTACTTACCACAATGGGCACCCGCTTTTTTTGACCGGCATAAAAGAATGGTGGAAAGAGATAAGAATCATGCATCCATCATCATCTGGTCGCTGGGTAATGAGTGTGGTAATGGTAAAGTTTTTCATGATGATTATTTATGGATAAAAAACCGTGATAAAAGCCGCCCGGTACAATTTGAACAGGCAGGCGAAGACTGGAACACAGATATTGTTTGCCCGATGTATCCAAGGGTACAAAGTATGCAGCGCTATGCACACGACAGCACGAAAAAACGTCCATACATCATGTGTGAATATGCACATGCAATGGGCAACAGCAGTGGAAATTTTCAAGAGTACTGGGATATAATTATGAAGAGTCCGCACATGCAGGGCGGTTTTATATGGGATTGGGTTGATCAGGGAATGCTGACCACTTCTACTTCCGGCAAACCGTTTTATGCTTATGGTGGCGACCTTGGCGGGTACTATTTGCAAAACGATGATAACTTTTGCGCCAATGGTTTAGTTGCTGCAGACAGAACCGTACATCCCGGCTTATACGAAGTAAAAAAAGTATATCAGAATATTATATTTAAAGAAAAAGATTTATCCAAAGGGATTTTTACCGTGTACAACTGGTTTGATTTTACCAACCTTAATGAGTACAATTTTGAATGGGTGCTGATGAAAGATGGAATGCCATTTACCAGGGGAAATTTTTCAATGGATGTACTACCCCATCAATCTAAAGATGTAACACTGCAAATACCTTTGGTGAAAGCGCAGGAAGGCACAACGTTTTATGTAAACCTTTATGCTTATACTAAAACTGCAGGATTGGTTGCCGCAGGACATACGATTGCGTCGGAACAATTTAAACGTACTGCTGATTATTTCGTCAGTAGAAAAATTGATATGACAAATGCACTCAACGTTGTAAAGACCGATAGGAAAATTTCATTTACATCAGGAAGTATAAAAGGTGAATTTGATCTTCATCGGGGCCAGTTTATTTCCTATACAAATGCTGACAAAAGAATTTTCGATGGTTTCCCGGAACCGTATTTTTGGCGTGCCCCTACTGATAATGATTTTGGCAACAGAATGCCATCTGTGTCGGGAGTTTGGCGCAATGCACATGGTAACAGGGTTGTAAAGGATATAGCCGTAAATGATGCATCAAAAGACTCATTACAAATCACGGTCCATTATGTGCTAACCGATATTGATATTCCTTACCAGGTTATTTATACAGTGCAACAGGATGGTGCCGTTAAAGTGACTGCTTCTATTGATATGACGGGAAAAACACTTCCGGAATTACCACGATTTGGAATGCGCATGTCTTTACACAACGAGTATAAAAATATTACTTACTATGGCCGTGGTCCCTGGGAAAATTATAGCGATAGAAATACCGCCGCTTTTGTTGGTTTGTATACTACCAATGCTGATAGCATGTACACCTGGAATTATATCCGTCCGCAAGAGTCTGGTTACAGAACAGATACCCGTTGGGTAGAATTGAAAAACCAGCAGGGCGATGGATTAAGAATAGAAGGGTTGCAACCTATTTGCTTCAGCGCATTAAATATGAGCGATGAAGATCTTGATCCGGGTCTTACAAAAAAACAACAACATCCAACTGATATAAGATTAAGAAACAACATCAACCTGCATATCGATTTAAAACAAAGAGGTGTTGGCGGCGATGATAGCTGGGGTGCTTTGCCGCACAATGAATACAGATTATTAGATAAAAAATATTCTTATGGTTATGTAATTATTCCTGTTTCAAAAAAGTAATAAAAATGAATTGGGGAAACACTTTTTTTACTGAGCACTTTTATTTACGAAAAAATAAAGAAAATTTATTGAAATCTGGAAAGTCCGGTTTGTAAAATAAATAATATAATCTGCCGAAAAATGAATGGAAAATTAAGCCTGTTTTTAATTGTAATTCTTTTACTGATCAATAGTTTCAGCTTTTCGCAGGCTCCTAAAAACAGGGTGATCATGCTGACGGATATAGAAAATGAACCTGATGATACAGAGAGTATGATTCGTTTGCTGCTGTATTCAAATCAATTGGATATAAAAGGGTTGATTGCTACAACATCTGTCCATCTTAAAACAACAGTGCATCCGGAATCAATTAACCGCCTTGTAAAAGTGTATGGCAAAGTGCAACCAAATCTTATTAAAAATGAGGCAGGTTATCCCACCGCAGAAAATTTATTAAAACTGGTAAAATCAGGCAGGGCGGAATATGGTATGCAGGGTGTTGGTGATGGAAAAGATTCTGAAGGCTCTAAGTGGATTATTAAAATGCTTGAAGAGAATGACAAGCGCCCATTGTGGGTATGTGCATGGGGCGGCGCCAATACATTGGCACAGGCAATATTTAAATTAAAAAAAATAAAAACTGCCACTGAATTTAGCAGGCTCTTAAAAAAGCTACGAGTGTACACCATCTCTGACCAGGACGATAGCGGCATCTGGATGAGAAATAATTTTCCGGATCTTTTCTATATCGTAACACCTGGTGGTTATGGTAAAGCTACCTGGACGGGTATGCATATTTTTGTTCCGGGTATTGATAATGAAAAGATCAGCAACAAATGGCTGGCAGATAACATTCAACAAAATCATGGGCCGCTTGGAGCAATCTATCCCGATGTTAGTTATGGTATGGAAGGTGATACTCCTTCCTGGCTTTCACTCATTCCAACCGGGTTAAGTGATACCGAGCATCCGGAATGGGGCGGCTGGGGCGGACGCTATGAATTGTATCAACCAAAATTGGCTGACCTTGATGTAAACGGCTACACAGGTGGTGTACCTGTAGAGCCCGAAACAAGACCTATCTGGACGAGCGCTTCAGATCAGTACAGTCCTGTTTTATACAATCCTTATGGCAGATCCATTAAAAGCGATACCGCTGTTTTTACCGGTAATAAAGTAAGTGTGTGGCGATGGAGAGATGATTTCCAAAACGATTTTGCAGCACGCATGGATTGGGCAACAAAAACGTATAAAGACGCCAATCATCCGCCGGTGCCGGCATTGGGGCAGCCCGATAAAATCAGGGTGAAGTCGGGTGAACTTTTTTATTTAGATGCAAGCGGCTCTACTGATCCCGATGGTGACCATTTAAGTTATTTATGGTTTCAATATCCCGAAGCCGGCACCTACAGGCAACCTGTTCAGTTTGCATTAGCAGAAAATATATACAGAACTTCTGTGATTGCTCCTGTAGTTGATAAGCCGGAAATGATACATTTTATTTTGAGAGTAACAGATAAAGGGATACCAGCATTATCAAGATACAAACGTGTAATAGTGCAGGTGTTGCCAAAATAATAAAATCTAAAATGAAATAATAAAAACATAATTAAAAAATGAGCAACAGAAGTTTTTTGAATTAAGTAAAATGGGCTACCTATTGCATAATTAAAGTTGAAAAAAGGTATGCGGTACAAGTGAGTGACACAACGATGATGCCACGGAGGGCAACGGCTGGTATCCAAAAAAACTTATACAGCTTGTAAAACGAATAAAAAATTATAGCATTTTTATCATTGAACCAGCACCATGAAACAAAAAGTATTTTTCGCATTTGCTATTCAATGATCAATTTTTAATACAGCGTAACTAAATATTAAACAGCACTCAATTATGAAAGGAACACTTCTTTTTTTATCAGCATTTTTTTTCCAAACTATCGCATTGGCGCAAGTCTATCAAAGTCATCAATTACAAAAAGACAGGCTATCCATTAAGCTTTCTGAAGGAACTTTGGATATTATCCCCTTATCCAATAATGCTATAAGAATACAATGGGAAAAAGGCATGAAAGAAGAACGTGAGTTTGTGCTTGTTAATAAGGTTCCTGTCCCAGCTTTTAAATTTACTGAAGCAGGCGGAAAACTAAAATTGGCTACCAATTTAATGACCGTTTTGTTTGACAAAAAAACCGGTGTTATTGATTACAGTGACAATACAGGAAAAATTTTCTTAAGCGAAAAAGCTGGTAGCAGAAAATTAATTCCCGACTCCGTAATGGGGCAACCTTGTTTTGTTGCCGAACAAAGTTTCGACTCGCCTGCTGATGAATATTTATTTGGCCTTGGCCAGTTTCAGGATGGGCAATACAACATCAGGAATGTACCAAGAAAATTAATACAGGTAAATTCTCAAATTGCCATTCCGTTTTTATATTCAAGCAGGGGTTACGGAATTTTGTGGCATCAATATGGGGTTACCCATTTCAACCCCACAGACAATAAAATTAACCTTGTAAAAAAAGATACAACGGGTGGTGAAAAAGGCGACATAGAAGTTACTACCACAGCAGGCACGCAAAAAGTATCACAACGTCAATCATTATACGCCGGAAAATTTTCTGTTGATAAAGATGGTGATTATTCTTTCATGCTGGATTTAGGAGAAATGGAAAGTCGTCATCTTTTGGTGATAGATGGCGTGCCCGTTATTGATCAATCCAATTTATGGTTGCCACCTGCGGTTGGGAAAATTATTAAGCTGAAGGCAGGAGAACACACAGTGCAGGTGGTGTGCAAAGCGACCAACATCGCTTCACTAAGTTTTAAAATTGCAGGCAGCGAAACTACCTTTCGTTCGCCCAATGCAAAGTCGCTGGACTATGTTGTTTTTTACGGAAAAAATACGGATGAAGTAATATCAAGTTATCGTAATCTTTCGGGCAACGTACCTATGCTTCCCTTGTGGGCTTATGGTTTCTGGCAATGCCGTGAACGTTATACTTCAGGTACACATTTGGTACAAACTATTGAAGAATTCAGAAAGAGAAATTTGCCGGTAGATGTTATTGTGCAGGACTGGCAATATTGGGGTAAGTATGGCTGGGGTGTTCCAAAGTTTGATGAAACCCATTATCCTGAACCGGAAAAATTTATTAAACAGTTACATGATCTGCATGCAAAATTTTCTATTTCTGTTTGGGAAAATCTCGATAAAAAATCTGATGTAGCTAAAGATTATATTGATAAAAATTTGTACATCCCCAACAGCCCATGGATTGATATTTATAATCCTGAAACTCAAAAAACACATTGGAATGCGTTGAATAAAAATTTGTTCAGCCTCGGTGTAGATTCCTGGTGGATGGACGCTACAGAGCCGGAAAATGATGCGCTTGCTGGCAAACAAACTTATTTCGGTTTGGGAGATTTTTACCGGCTCACCTATCCCTTGTTTGTTAGTAAGGCAGTGTATGAAGGGCAACGGGCAACGGACCCAGATAAAAGAGTTGTAACGCTTACAAGGTCTGCATATCCCGGCCAGCAAAGGTTTGGGACCATCAATTGGAGCGGCGATATTGGCGGCACATGGGATACTTACAAACGACAAATTGTTGCCGGAGCAAATTATTCTTTAACAGGAATGCCCTTTTGGACAACTGATATTGGTGGTTTTTTCAGACCTGGAAAAGGCCAATATACAGATCCAAAATACCAGGATTTACTAACCCGCTGGTTTCAATGGGGTGCATTCAATACCATATTTCGTACTCATGGTTACCAAACAGAAACCGAACCCTGGAAGTATGGCGATACCGTGATGAATAACATGCGCAGCATGATGAATCTTCGCTATCGTTTGATGCCTTACATTTATTCTGAAGCCTGGCAGATCAGCAGCAAAGGTTCCACCATGATGCGTCCGATGATAATGGATTTTAAAAATGATGCAACTGCAATAGCACAGGAGTATCAATATATGTTTGGTAAATCTTTTTTTGTTGCTCCGGTTACAGAACCGGGCGTTACTGATATCAATGTTTATCTACCAAAAAATACCGGATGGTTTAATTTCTGGACCGGAAAATATTTTACAGGTGGTCAAACTGTTCTTACTGCATCTCCGCAGGATATAATACCGGTTTACGTTAAAGCAGGTTCTATTATCCCGATGGGAAAAGTGATGCAGTACACCGGGGAAAAATCTGCAGACAGTTTAGAGATCAGAATTTATAAAGGTGCTGATGCTGCTTTTGATTTGTATGAAGATGAAGGAGACGGATACAATTATGAAAAAGGAAGCTATACAATCATTCCTTTTAAATGGAATGAAAAAAATAATACTTTAACGATAGGCGACAGGAAAGGTTCTTTTGCAGGGAAACTCAGCAACAGAAAATTCAGAATTGTGGTAATTAATCCTTTGAAGACCGTTGCTGGAAATACTTTAGATGCAACTGGTAAAATGCTGATGTATTCAGGTAATAAGCAAAGCATCCGGTTATAACAGAAATGCTTTTGAAATCTTTAATAACATTTGTAAATATTTTTTTAATCAATAAAAACAACAATTATGAAAAAGATTTTTTTAAAAAAATCACTGATCTTTCTAATGACTTTTACTGTAATCTTACTCAGCTCTTCGGCAGTAATTGCACAACGTGCCAGTCTTAATGGCGATTGGAAGTTAGATGAATCAAAAAGTGAGTTGGGCGAATTTGGAGGAAGGGCGGCACGGTCTTTAAAAGCCGAACAAAAAGATGATGCAATTACAGTAATAAGAGTAACACCGGGTTTTAACGGGGGCAATCCAGTAACGAGCACGCTCACATTAACCTTCGATGGTAAAGTTTCTGAATCTGAAGGTTTTGGTGGTGCTAAAAGAAAATCAACCGCCAAATGGTCTGATGATAGTAAAACATTGGTAATTAGCAGCACTATGGTTTTAGAAAGAGACGGAAATTCTTTTGAAATTAAATCTGTTGAAAACTGGAGTATTACAAAAGATGGTTTGCTTTCTGTTGTTACCAATTCTTCCTCACCCCGTGGAGAAAGTACTATTAAAGCTATTTATACAAAATAGATGATGCTCTATAAACATGTGGCAGGCGGAAAAATAATCGGATAGAAAAATAAAATGAGTTCGCACTTTATAAAAGAAAATACAGAAAATGAAAAATAAGATTATTGCCACATTGATTGCTGCCCTGGTATTTTATAACTCGCATGCACAGAACCCGCTTATCAGGGGCATCTTCACAGCAGACCCCGCTCCTATTGTTTATAACGATACCGTATTTTTATATACGGGCCATGATACTGCTTCAGTAACCGCAACCAATTACAAAATGCCGGACTGGCATGTATTTTCATCTACTGATATGATTAACTGGAAAGACTACGGAGCAGTTTTATCTCCACACACATTTTCCTGGGCCACCGGCGATGCCTATGCTGCACAATGTATAGAACGAAACGGAAAATTTTATTGGTTCGTGTCTACCTTTCATAAAAAAGACAGCATAAGTAGTGGTGGTGCAGCAATTGGTGTTGCTGTTTCCGACAGGCCAACTGGTCCGTTTAAAGATGCTATTGGAAAAGCACTTACTATAAATGAAATGACTACAGATATGAAATATGGCTGGGACGATATTGACCCAACTGTATTTATTGATGATGATGGGCAGGCATATCTTTTCTGGGGAAATGGAAGTTGCAAGTGGGTTAAATTAAAAGAAAACATGACCGAACTTGATGGAGCTATTACTACTTTTAAACCACTGCATTACATTGAAGGGCCATGGGTTTACAAAAGAAAAGGATTGTACTATCTTGTTTATGCAAGTGCCGGTACAAAGCCTGAAATGATTGAATACTGCATTGCAACAAACCCTGCCGGCCCTTGGGAATACAAAGGAATTATACAGGAAAATGTTTCCAACAGTTTTACAACACACCCCGGTATAATTGATTATAAAGGGAGGTCATATTTTTTCTATCATAACGGAGCATTGCCAACAGGCGGCAGCTATCGCCGTTCTATTTGTGTAGATTATATGTATTACAATGAAGATGGAACAATAAAGAAAATAGAGCAAACCACCGCAGGTGTGAGCCCCGTTATAAACAAAACTAAAAAAGTAAAATAAAGCAATTAATCGGGGAAGATGAAAATCGATATTTCACTCCCCGATTTTTTTACGCATAGATGCAATCGCTTGCAGAAAGTTCCGAATAAAAAAATATATTTACAGTATATCTTGTAGTGCACATCTATGAACACGAGAAATCCGATATACCAACCGTGAAAGTAATATAGGATACAACACGATCAATTAACCTGAATGTTCACAGAGCATTTAATCACAATAATTACTTAAAAGCATGAAGCAACTTACCATTAAGAACACCGTAACTCTTTTACTGGCCTGCATTTTCCATGCAAATTTATTAACAGCACAAACAACCACCATAACGAATCCGATAATGATGGGTTTTTATCCTGATCCTTCTATCGTTAAAGTAGATAAAGATTACTACCTCGTAAATTCTACTTTTTCTTACTTCCCTGGCCTCCCCGTTTTCCATAGCAAGGATTTAAAAAACTGGAAACAGATAGGTAATGTCATCAGCAGAACATCACAAATGGATTTTGTGGGAGAGCGTATGACAAGAGGTTTATTCGCACCAGGCATAAGTTATAATAAAGGCACTTTTTATGTAACCTGCACCGATATTGACCATGACGGAAATTTTGTAGTGACCGCAAAAAATCCTGCTGGCCCATGGAGCGATCCAATAAAAATACCACAGGTAAGAGGTATTGACCCTTCCATATTTTTTGATGATGATGGAAAAGCTTACGTAATTTATAACAGTGAGCCACCGGAGAATAAATCCCTTTACTCCGGACACAGGAGTATAAAAATTTATGAAATAGACCCCGTACAGTTAAAGGTAATCGGCGAAGCAAAAATTGTAGTGAACGGAGGTGCTGACCTTAGCAAAAAACCGGTATGGATTGAAGGACCGCATATTCTTAAAAAGAATGACTGGTATTATTTATATGCTGCTGAAGGGGGTACATCAGTAAATCATTCTGAAGTTATTTTACGAAGTAAGAATATTTGGGGACCCTATGTTCCTTATGAACACAATCCTATTTTAACACAAAGAGATCTGCCTGAAGACAGGTTAAATCCTGTAACTTCTACCGGCCATGCACAATTTGTAGAAGGCCCGGACGGCAATACATACGCTGTATTTTTAGCGTGCAGGCCTTACACAGGAGATTATTACAATACCGGGAGAGAAACATTTCTTGCGCCCGTTAAATGGGATACCGGCTGGCCGGTGATCAATCCCGATAGCAAAGAAGTAAAGTATAGTTATGATGTACCTTTTAAAGAAGTAAAACAAAAAAATTCGCTGCCACAAAGTGGAAATTTTGACTACACGATTAAATTTAAAAAGCAACTGGATCCTGCACTGATGTTTTTAAGAAGTGCGGACAGCAGTTCATTTTCTCTAAATAAAAAAACAGGCCTTACTTTAAAATTGAAACCGGAAACCATTATGGAATATGGCGTTCCTTCGTTTATAGGCAAACGCCAGCAGCATTTATTTTGCACCGCAGAAACACAATTAGATTTTAAACCTTCCGCTGATAATGAAAAGGCAGGCCTGGTTATTTTTCAGAATGAAGATCATTTTTATTTTATAGCAAAAACAATAGAGCAAGGCAAGCCTGTATTGAATGTATATAAAAGCAATGCGAAGGGAAAATCAATGGAAGTCTTAGCATCTATACCATTGACTGACATTAATAAAAAGACAGGACTGCGCATTGATGCCCGTGGTGCAGTCTACCATTTTTATTATTCAACCACACCTGGCAAATGGATATTACTCAAAGATAATGTTGACGGGAAATTCTTAAGTACAAAAGATGCCGGTGGTTTTATCGGCTGTTTCTTTGGAATGTATGCTACCTCATCAGGAAAAAGCAGCAATAATATAGCTGCGTTTAAATATCTCCGTTATAGCGGTAACGATCCCATGTATAAATAAATTAAAAGAAAATGAAAATGAATAAAATTATTGCAGGCCTTACAATTATCATGTCATTTGGTTTTATTAATTGTGCATCAGCGCAGCAAAAACAAAAGGCATCTAATCCAATTATTTATGCAGACGTACCTGATATGTCTATTGTTCGGGTAGGAAAAAATTATTACTCCAGCAGCACTACCATGCATATGTCGCCTGGTGTACCTATTATGAAATCAACTGATTTGGTAAACTGGAAGCTGATTAATTATGCATACGATACCCTCGCCAATATTGATGCTTTAAATCTTGTAGATGGAAAATCCGCTTATGGGCGTGGTTCCTGGGCAAGTTGTATCCGTTATCATAACAACACTTTTTATATAAGTACTTTTTCTTCCACCTCTGGCAAAACTTATATCTACTCTACTAAGAACATTGAAAAAGGTCCGTGGAAACGTATTGCTTTTGAACCTTCCTATCATGACCATTCTTTATTTTTTGATGATGATGGAAAAGTCTACCTGATTTATGGCGTGGGCAAACTTACTTTGCTTCAGTTAAAGGAAGATTTATCGGGCGTAAAGCCGGGAGGTACTAATCAAGTGATTATTGAAAATGCAAGTGCACCTGCCGGAAACAATATTAATTTAAAGGCAGAAGGTTCGCAGCTTTTCAAAATAAAAGGCAAGTATTATTTATTCAATATCACCTGGCCAAGGGGTGGCATGCGTACTGTTGTAATACACAGGGCTGATAAAATTACCGGCCCATGGGAAGGTAAACTTGGCTTCCAGGATCTAGGTGTTGCACAAGGTGGTTTAATTGATATGCCTGATGGAACATGGTATTCTTACCTCTTCCGTGATAATGGTGCTGTGGGCCGCATTCCATACCTCGTGCCGGTAAAATGGGAAGATGGCTGGCCTGTATTGGGTGTTGATGGAAAAGTTTCTGAAACTTTAGATTTGCCTGCAAACAAAAGTTTAATTCCGGGCATCGTAAACAGTGATGACTTTAATCGTAAAAAAAACGAGCGTGCATTACCGTTAGTATGGCAATGGAATCATAATCCTGATAACAATCTGTGGTCTATTACAGAAAGAAAAGGTTATCTCCGGTTGAAAACAGGAAGAATTGATACCTCGTTTTTTCTGGCAAGAAATTCCTTAACGCAACGCACCATCGGCCCTGTCTGCACAGGAATTACTTCGCTGGATGTTTCAAATATGAAAGACGGGGATTTTGCGGGGTTGGCTTTATTACAAAAAAATTACGGCATTGCTGGTGTTAAGGTAGATGGCAACAACAAAAGTATTGTTATGATCAACGCCAGCTCAGGGAAGCCTGAAGAAGTACAAAACATACCTTTGCATCAGCAAACGGTTTTCTTTAAAGCTGAATGTGATTTTACTAATAAAAAAGATACTGCCAATTTCTTTTACAGCTTAGATGGAGTTACATGGACAGGGCTTGGAACAGCCCTCAAAATGGCTTACACTATTCCTCAGTTTATCGGATATCGTTTTACCTTATTTAATTATGCTACAAAGAATATTGGAGGCTTTGCAGATTTTGATTATTTCCACATAAGTGATAAAATTTCAAAGCAGTAGACAAGAAAAAAAATACGACTATCCTGAATATTTTATTTATTCAGGATAGTCGTAAAAATGTTTTGAAAGAAAAATTAAAGAAGAAATTATTTTTCGTACAAGCCTTTAAATTTATTATCTCCGAAGGATGAAGATGAATTATTTTCAACCGTAAGAGATTTCCCATCGGCGCTCAATGCCCAGGCTTCCGTTCCTTTGATATCGGCCGTTTGTCCATTAAAGTCCATCATTAAATCCCAGGTAATGATCAACGACTTTCCATCATCAGACCATTTTGCAGATGCTTTCCTCGTGGAGGTTCCGGGAGGAACAGTGCTCGTTTTTTCTTTTCCATCAAAAGATAAAGTTTCCGTCTGCTGAACGTCTTCTCCATTAAAGCCAGCAGAATTTTTTGTCATGGTAATTGAATCACCCATCTGACTTACTTTAATTGTTTTAGGTACAATATTGGCAAACTGCCCCATATCACTTTTGCTTTCGTTCAATTTCCATTCGCCTGAAAAATTTACAGGTTCAGGTTTAATAGTAAAGGCCAAAATAAATAAAGCGCCAACAAATACGCCAAGTAATTTTTTTGTAAAAGAATTCATGTAAAAAGTTTTAGGTCATAAATCTAAGAATAAAATTTAATAAATACCGAACGTAAAATTTGGCATTACTGAGTAAGGTAAAAAATGTTTAAGAATATATTCTCAGCCTGATTATGTTGCGAAACACATTAGCGAAGGCCGGTTAGTTGTTCAATATATTCCATCGCTGACTGTCTTAAAATATTATATCCATCACCTGAGCTTATTAAACGATACAAATCTGAGGATACCTTCAGACCACATTAATAAAACAGTCTTATCAACAAATGAGGCGGCAGTATATATTGTAACTTGTTTAAATATTACCACAGTTGAATTTTGGTAGTTTAGTAAGGTTCTCCAGCTTACTTTCGAGAATCAACAAAATATCATAGACACTTTTGGATATTCCAATATCTGATTGCAATTGATATTTTGAGTCGGAATTTATAAATTTTTATATCAGCAATTTATCGTTTGATATTTTTTTGTGTAAGATGGAATAGCTTTTTTACGATCACAATTTTGTAGTGCATGCTAGTGAATTAATAAAAAAATTATACTATTCCAAACATGGTTTCTTGTGGCGCATAATGTTTTAATAATAAGAACAGTGTCGATTAAAATACCTGTTGATTGCTTAACCTAACTTCTTTTTTTATAAAAGATGATTTACACATACTACTAGTTTTGATTTAAAAAAGCGTTGCCATGGTTTATCAAATGCTAAGTGGATACCCATATTTGATTTTTGTATTTTTTTTAAAATACTGAAAAATTAAAGAATTATTTACTCACAATAAAATCGATTGCTTATGTAAAACTTCTTCTACGTACTAACGATTCACATCGTCAGTTTAAAACCCATTTTATCAATTTATTCCGGTTGCTTGCCGGGTAACTATTACCAAAACGAAAAATTATTATGAAACAAAAAAATCTGCATTTTTTTTTAAGGGCATTTGTTGCCATACCAATTATAATGCTGCTGTTTGTAACTACTGCTTTTGCACAAACTACCATTAAGGGAACTGTTGTCGATGCCGCAGGAAAACCACTGCAAGGTGTAAGTGTTAGTCAACAGGGAAGTAAAAAAGGGACGGCAACTGATGCTTCCGGAAACTATTCATTGTTGCTCACTAATGACAATTCGGTTATTATTTTTAGTAGCGTGGGGTTTGAGACTAAATCAGAAGCTTTAAAAGGACGCAGTTCAATGAATATTACTTTAACCTCAAAAAACAATTCGTTGGATGAGGTAGTGGTGACCGCTTTAGGCATAAAAAAGGAAGCAAGAAAGCTGGGTTATGCAGCCACTAATGTAAAAGTTAATGAAATAGCTCAGAACCGTACTACCAACGTAATGACATCTTTAGAAGGTAAAATTGCTGGCCTGGAAATAGCTCCGCCAACGGCTGGTGCAGGCGCAAGTAACCGGATTCGTTTGCGTGGGCAGTCGGGCTTTAACGGCGGAAACAACTCCCCTTTAATTGTTATTAACGGCCTTCCAATGGATCAGGGTGCACGGAGTGCCGAGGGTGGTTCCCCAGCCGTAGATCAGGGAGACAACCTGCAACAGATAAATTCCGATGATATTGAGTCAATGACCGTGCTGAAAGGTGCAACAGCCGCAGCACTTTACGGTTCAAGAGCTTCCAATGGCGCCATTATTATCACTACCAAAAGTGGCGCTAAAAATTCGAAATTTGGCGTGGAATTTACCTCGAGCTTTGCTGCTGCCCAGGCATTAGATTATTCACATTACCAGACTGAATATGGTACTGGTTCTAATGGTGTTCGTCCTGCTTCACAGGCTCAGGCGCAATCTTTTGGTAATTTGGCCTGGGGCGAAAAATATGACGGCGCTCCTACATTCCAGTATGATGGTGTTAAGAGACCTTATCTTCCTGATCTTAACCGCACCAAGGAATTTTATAACACCGGAGCTTCGTACGTGAATACGTTAGCACTCTCCGGCGGTAGCGCCTCAACAAACTTCCGGGTTTCTTTTTCCAATCAGGATGCTAAGGGTATTTCCCCTGGTAATAGTTATCATAAAAAGATTTTTAATCTTGGACTTAACAGCAAGATTACTGATAAGCTGACACTTCAAACAAATATCAACTATACACATGAGGAAAATAACAATCCTCCGCTGGTTGGTGCCCAGGGTATCGGCTTTTCGAGCTTCTTGAACCGTATTCCATTAACTGTTGCAATTTCGACGTTGAAAACGAGTGTGGAAAATCCCGACGGTACTATATTATCTACCAATCCCTTTAACCAGCTTTTGACTAATCCGTATTATCTTATCGGGAGAATGTTCAATCATACCAAAAGAGATCGTTTTTTAGGTACAGTTTCCCTTCGGTATGATTTTGCTAAGTGGTTATATTTACAGGGTCGTGTAAATGCGGACTTCGGGTACAACAACAATGAAAATAATAATCCTAGTAATTATGCACCTAACGCACCACTCAATAGTGCTACAGGTGGCTGGGCGGGCACTTACGGTGTGTCCACGGGTTTCAACAAACAAATTAATAGTGACTTTTTGTTAGGAACTACACAAAAAATCAACAATTTTACAATAGATGTAAGCGTAGGTGGAAATATGTACACAGTTAACAATAATTTTTCCAACCAGAATGTGACAGATTTTGTAGTAAGAAATGTTTACAGCATACCAAACGGTATTACCAAAACACAGGATTACACCGTTAACAAATTGCAGGTAAATTCTATATATGCTTTTGCAGATTTTGGCTATAAAAATTTCCTATATCTGAATGTAACTGATCGTAGTGATTATTTTTCTGTGCTAACACCACCAAGGTCAATCGTTGCGAATCCGAAAAATTCTTTCAACTATCCATCTGTAAGTGCCAGTTTCATTTTTTCTGAATTACTGCCAAATGTTAAATGGTTGAATTATGGTAAATTAAGAACGAGTTTTGCGAAAGTGGGTAATGTAAATGGTGTTAGTCCCTATCAGAGCCAACTTACATACGCAATCGAGTCACAGCTTTTCGGTGGCTATTCGGTCGCAAACATTGCTGGGAATGGAAACAACCCAAATCCATATATAAAACCTTACAGCGTTACCGAAAAGGAAATAGGCATAGAATTAAGGACCCTAAAGAATCGTTTAAATTTCGATATTGCCGTTTATGATAAGAGAACTGATGATCAGATTTTACCGATTAATTTATCAAACTCATCGGGTTATACTGGTCAGAATGTCAACATCGCAAAGTTGAAAAACACAGGTGTAGAGTTTTTGGTTGAAGGCACACCTATTAAAAATCGAAATTTTTCCTGGAATGTATCGCTGAATGGAGCCTATAATACTTCAAAAGTATTGGCGCTAAACCCAGGGCAAACCCGCCAGCAAGTAACATTTTTTAATGGCACAGGAAACGAGTTTATAGGTTTTTTAACGTACGATGTTGGCAAAGAGTTGAACCAGTTGGTAGACTACACATACCTCCGCAATGCTAAGGGAGAGGTAATGTTAAGTAGCTCGGGAAACCTTCTGCCTTCAAAAACTACGGTAAATTATGGTAGCGCCAACTACAAAACAATCGGTGGTATAACAAACACATTTAATTACAAGTCATTGAGTTTATTAATTCAGATTGATGGTAAATTTGGCGGCAAAGTATTTTCGTCCACTGCATTAAACGGTTTAAGATCAGGTATTAGCCAGGCTTCTTTAGTAGGTCGTGGAGGTGTTACTTTCGACGGTGTGCTACCTGACGGGACCCCGAATAATAAGGTAGTTTCTGCACAAACATTTTATGCTCAATATCGTAGTCAGAATATAGGAGATCCGTTTGTTTTCAGCAGCGACTTTATCAAGTTAAGAAATATCACACTTACTTATGACCTTACCCGTTTTATGAGTAAAAAAGCAAAATTTGTTAAAGGGCTTACACTGTCTGCTTATTGCCGGAATGCAGCACTGCTTTTAAAGCACATACCAGATGTTGATCCTGAAGCTTTCGCTTCAACCAGCGACAGCCGCTTAGGATATGAGCAACATACCGAACCAACTACCCGGACTTTTGGGCTTAACTTAAATGTAAAATTCTAATATAAATTATTATGAAAAAAAATAATTGTCTTATTATCTCCCTCTTATTTGTGATCTGCTTTGCAGGTTGCACGAAGGGGTTTGAGGAAAAAAATCAGGACCCATATGGCATTACATCTATTGACCCGGGATTATTATTTACCGGAGCCGAGCGGAATATGAATAGTAGCGCTGCTGGAGTCAATACCGGCAGTTGGGATGGAGAACAAACCATAGTACAACAATATGTGAATGCTTATAATGCCGGCGCTACAGCAGGGTTTCAATTTAATCTGGACATAGACGGCTACAGCAACGATCGTTGGAATGGTGTTTATACTAATGTTGTTAAACCTTTGGTACAAATCATCAGCGTTGTGAAAGCTGACCCGGCAAAAAAGAATCTTTATGATATGGTACGTATATGGAAAGCATATGCTTTTATGACCCTAGTGGACACATACGGAGATGTGCCTTATAGTGAAGCAGGAAAAGCAAACCTGGAAAGTATAAGCTATCCAAAGTATGATAAAGCGGCCGATATCTATGCCGACCTTTACAATGAACTTAAGACCGCTACGGCTGATTTGTCTGCTTCAAATGATTATGTAGCCAGTGATTTATTTTTTGGTGGTGCAACCGGCACAAAGGCCACACAGGTAGCTCATTGGAAAAAAATTGGTTACTCTTTAATGCTGCGTCTGGGAATGCGCTACTCAAAAATTGACGTAGCCAAAGCTGCAAGTATTGCGCAGGAAGCATTTACAGGCGGTGTGATTTTAGCAAACAGCGACAATGTTGTTGTCACTCAATACAATAGCGCAGTTCCCAACACCTTTTCTAATTTGCAACGGAACATCAGTCCTTATTTTTATTATTTAGCGGAGCCTTTTGTAAATCAATTAAAAAGTACAGCTGATCCCAGGTTGAAGTATATCGGAGCCAGCTATGCCAACCCTACAACGATTACCTCCACACGGGATACCACGTTGGCTAATCAGTATGGATTTCCGATCGGGTATGATGCGGTAAGTTTTTTAACAGCTCCAGGTTCCAGAGGAGCGAAAGGCGGAGGACTTAACTACACCCAACTTAATTACGATGTAATGGTAAGTACTGTTGCCCCTGCGTTTTTTATTACTAATTCGCAAACGCAATTATTATTGGCAGAGGCTAAATTCAGAGGATGGATAACCGGTGGTTTAACAGACAAAGAATACTATGAAGCGGGCGTAAGAGCTGCTATGGACGAATGGAACCTTTACCCCGGCACATTTAGCCCTGCAGTTTCTACGGCTGAAAAAGATGCTTATCTGCTTCAGCCTGGAGTTGCTTACAATATCACAGATGCACTTAAGCTAATCAACACCCAATACTGGATTGAGTGCGTAACAAACGGTGCCGAAGGTTTTGCTAACTGGAGAAGAAGCGGATTTCCGGTGTTGCTCCGTAACACGTACAATGATGACTTAGTCCCAGGCGGCGGCTTTGTAAGACGCATGTCTTATCCTGATGCTGAGAAAGCCTCAAACGCAGCCAATTATAATGCAGCTGCTACGAGCATGGGCGGAGATGGAATAACACAACGTGTGTTCTGGGATAAACCTTGATAAGTATTCAATTTATTAATACTAAAGAACCCCGGATCTGAAATCCGGGGTTCTTGTTTTAAGTATTTAACCGTGAGATAACTGCTAACTACAAAGCCGGCAGTCTATTATTCACTGCTGCCTGTTTTACATCAGTGCGTCCGCAGTTTCGGAGGGTTTAACGATACTGCTTTGCTCACATAAAATTGCGTTTTGATACAACAATGCAGAAATAATCCGTTGCACAAAAAATCGCAAGAAAATCACTCCAATTTTTTATTTTTTAATGATGAATTGCGGATGATGAGATTAGAGCTAAGAATAATTGTATTGGTTTTTTTTACACTGGGTATCCCGTTCACATGATTAATAAAGCTAGTGACAGCAGCCTGTCCCATATCATAACCAGAATAATTTACAGTGGTAAGATTTGGCTCAATTATTTTACTCATTGGGTCATTATTAAAACCGGCAAACGCAATGTCATCAGGGATTCGGATACCAGCTTCTTTTAATTTTATCATACAAAAAACCGCCGCCGTATCATTGGCAGAAAATACTGCATCAGGGCGTTTACCTTTCATCTTTAAAATATGTTTGGCCGCTTCCGTTCCAGCTTCTTCGTTAAGTTTACTTACATGTACCAACTGCTCATCGAAGCTGATGTTGGAGTCAAGAAGTGCCTGCTTATAACCCTTTAATCTGTCGCAATAAACGTTTCTAAGCATATTCCCTCCCAGGTGCATAATTCGTCTGCAGCCTTGGTCTATCAGATGTTTCGTTACTTCGTAAGCAGCTTTGTAATTATCTATAACGAGGCTTGTACTTTCACTGTGTTCATAAATACGGTCGAAGAATATAACCGGGATCCCCTTCTTAAAAAACGGTTTAAAATGATTGATGTTCTCAGTATCGTATGCCAGTGAAACAAGTAATCCATCCACTCTTTTATTGAACATTGTGTGAGCATTATCAATTTCTTTTTCGGCTTTTTCCTGCGAATGGCTAATGATCAGGTTGTATCCTTCCTGGTTGGCCGCATCTTCCATGCCGGCAAGTACAGTGGCCACAAAATAACTGTTCAGACGATGTACTATTACTCCCAGTGTATATGTTTTCTTACTGCGTAAACTGCTTGCAAAAGTATTTGAACGATAACCCAGCTGCATTGCTGTTTCAGCAATCTTCTTACGGGTATTTATTTTGATAGTAGGATGATCTTTTAGCCCACGGCTTACAGTTGTAGCTGAAATATTAAGATACCTGGCAATGTCATAGATCGTTATTTCTTTTTCATCCGGCATAGCTCTTAATCTTCTTTTGGAATAAAGGTAACATTATTTAAGAAAATATTTCAATCGGTTGCAAACTATAAAAAACGCTTCTCCAATATTGGTTTGGCATTGGGATTCCGCCGCCAATTCCGGCACTTTTATTTACCAGATACAAAAATTACATAACGTTAAACCATGCTGCAAAATGTTATTTTAGGAAACATTATTCTTACAAAAAGAAGTCTAAAATCTCATGATACTGCCAGGCCATTTTATACACTAGTCGTCCTGTTTTTTTTATTTCCTACATTTACTTCTAATGATTTCTTCACTATTAAACAGCATATTTTTCTGCATCACTTAAAGCAGTTATCATTTTCGATGTAATAGCTTACATGATGCTAATTGATTTGGTTTAAGTACATGTTGAAAGTAATTTATCAATGAAATAATAAGTTTGTAAAGAGGTATATTTTTACGATATTTATGCAACCGATTACATTTTCATAAACCTAAATCAAAAATGCAATTAAATTTTCTCACACACACTTTTAATAAATAAATAAATTCAATGAATAAAACTGTTGCAATAGTTACAGGTGGAGGTTCCGGGATAGGATTAGCCATTGCTGAAAAATTTGTTAAAGCCGGAATAGAAACTATTATTGTTGGCAGGGATGGAGATAAATTAAATACTGCAGAAAAATTATTAGGCGACTTATGTCATCCCATGATATGTGACTTAAGTGATCTATCTTCTATCCCGTCTTTAATTGATAACATCATAACCCAGCATGGTCAGATCGATATTCTGGTGAATAACGCCGGCATCAATATGAAAAAAGATTTTACAGAAGTGACTGATGAGGAATTTCAATCTGTGATCACAACTAATTTATGTTCGGTATTTGCAATCTCACGTGAAGTGGTTAAGCAGATGCTTCTTAAAGGTTCTGGAAGTATTATCAATATCAGTTCCATGGCAGCCCAGTATGGATTACCAAAAGTCATTGCTTACAGCTCTTCCAAAACAGCGATTGATGGAATGACAAGAGCAATGGCAGTAGAACTTTCCCCAAAAGGTATCAGAATAAATGCTATTGCTCCCGGGTTTATTGAAACAGCCATGACAGCAAAAGCATTGAATACCGATCTTGAAAGAAAGGCAAAAGTTTTTGGCAGAACACCCATGGGATACATGGGGCAACCTTCTGACATTGGAGATGCAGCTTTATTTTTGGCAAGTGATGCTTCAAAATATATTACAGGAGTAATACTGCCGGTAGATGGCGGTAACTCAATAGGTTTTTAAATCCCTGCGGGGGAAATTGTTTGCTATGAAATGTAAAAGAATATTTTTACTGGCTTTTGCAATATTGCCGGTTACCTTCCTTTTTGCGCAGGAAATAATTTCCGAAAAAAAATCTGCCAATTCATTTGTGCTTACAAATGCTGCCATTTATGTGGATGCAAATGATTTTATTCTGGTAAAAAAATCTGCAGAAATATTACAGGCAGATATTGAAAAAGTTACAGGTGTAAAACCAGCACTTATTAATTCCCTCTCCAGATCTTATAAAAATATTATTGCAGTTGGTTCTCTTGAAAAATCTCTATACAATAAAACAAACAGTAACCCAAAATATTTAACCGGCAAATGGGAAGCTTATCAAATAGAAGCTAAAAGTATTACTGGTCAGAATATTCTTTTTATAACAGGGAGCGACAGACGTGGTACCGCATACGGTGTATTTGAATTGTCAAAACAAATGGGCGTATCTCCATGGTATTGGTGGGCAGATGTACCGGTAAAAAAGAGAACAGCATTATACATTCAAAAAGGCCTCAGCATAAACGATGCTCCAAAGGTAAAATACCGCGGCTTTTTTATCAACGATGAAGCACCTGCACTGTCTGGCTGGAGCAAGGAAAAATTCGGTGGTTTTAATCACCAGTTTTATGAAAAGGTTTTTGAACTTTTATTACGCCTGAAAGCAAATTATTTATGGCCGGCCATGTGGGGCAATGCATTTAATGATGATGATACATTGAACCCAATAAAAGCTGATGAATGGGGAATTGTGATGGGCACATCTCACCACGAACCGATGCTAAGGGCTCAGCAGGAATGGAAAAGATATGGCGCTGGTAAATGGGATTACGACAGCAATGAAGTAAAGCTAAAATCTTTTTGGGAAAAAGGAATTGAAAACATGGGATCGCATGAAAGCATTGTTACTGTTGGTATGCGGGGCGATGGAGATAAACCAATGACGGAAGGTACAGCTACTGCATTACTGGAAAGAATTGTAAAAGATCAACGCCAGATCATTGAAGACGTAAGTCATAAACCTGCATCAGAAACGCCACAACTATGGGCATTATATAAAGAAGTGCAGGATTATTATGATAAGGGAATGCGGGTGCCTGATGATGTAACATTGTTACTGTGCGATGACAACTGGGGTAATATCCGGAAGTTACCAAAGCCCGATGCGACGCCTCGTAAAGGTGGGTACGGTATCTACTATCATTTTGATTATGTAGGCGGCCCGAGAAATTATAAATGGCTTAATACAAACGCTATTCCACGGGTATGGGAGCAGATGCACCTGGCGTATGAATATGGTGTCAAAAATATCTGGATCGTAAATGTGGGAGATATCAAACCAATGGAATTTCCGCTCTCCTTCTTTTTAGATTATGCCTGGAACCCGGATAAAATTGGAGCAGGTGATCTTGCAGCGTATACAGAGAAATGGGCCGCTCAAAATTTTGGCGAAAAATACGCTAAAGAAATTGCAGGCATTATCAGCGAATACAGCAAATATAATAACCGAAGAAAACCTGAAATGCTGGACGCCAATACTTACAGTTTTAATTACAACGAGTGGCAAAATGTAACGAACGATTATAACACATTACTAAAAAAAGCAGAAGCAATAAATCAGCTTCTCCCTGCTGAATATAAAGATGCATATTTTCAATTAGTATTACACCCCGTGAAAGCCTGCGCTAACCTCAATGAAATGTATTACAATGCAGCATTGAATAAACAGGCATATACAAATAAATGGGAAACTGCCAATCAATATGCAGATAAAGTAAAAGAACTATATGCCAATGATTCTCTCGTTACTTTAGAATATCATCAACTGAACAATGGCAAGTGGGACCATATTATGGATCAGAAGCATATTGGTTATTACAGTTGGCAGGAACCAAGAATGCAAAGGATGCCACCCGTAAAATATGTTTCAAAAGATTCCACAATAGCAGAGGTTGATTCTGCTTCCAAACGTACAGTTGCATCTTATCCAAAAAATGTTTCCGCTCATTCTTTTTATGAACTGAACGCATATGTTTCCATTGCCGCAGATCATTTTACTAAATCAAGAAATGGCAATGGTAATACCTGGACTATTGTGCCGGACCTTGGAAGAACGGGCTCCGCCATTACTACGTTTCCGGTAAAAGTAAAAGATCAGCAACCTGGTAGTAATTCTCCGCAGGTGCAATATGAATTTTACACTTATAGTAAAGGCGACTTCAACATTGCTGCTTACTTCTCCCCTACTTTAAATTTTCTTAATACAGAAAATGGATTAAAGTATGCAATATCTGTTGATAATGAAACTCCACAGATCATTAGTGTAAATAAAGAAGAAAAAGGGAACGAAGGCGGAATCGTTTATAAATGGGTAGGCGATAATATAATTATCAGAAACACCAAACACAATATAAGCCAGCCCGGAAAACATATTCTTAAATACTGGATGGTTAGTCCGGCTGTAGTATTACAAAAAATGGTTGTTGATTTTGGTGGTGCTAAACCAAGTTACCTTGGCCCGCCCGAAACTATAATAAAATAAATTTCAGATCAATAAAATAAATAAGTAATGATGAAGAGAGTTTTAAGTTTATGCCTTCTTGCGGCTGCATTATTGTGTACAAAAAATTCCTATTCGCAAACTGATTATAAGTCGTTGCCGATGTGGAATACAAAACTTTCTTTTGAGCAACGTGTAAATGATTTGATTAGCCGGTTAACGCTGGAAGAAAAAGTAGCGCAGATGCTGAATACCGCACCAGCAGTTCCCAGGCTGGGAATACTTGCATATGACTGGTGGAATGAAACACTGCATGGAGTTGCCCGAACACCTTTTAATGTAACATCTTACCCACAGGCAATTGCTATGGCAGCAACCTGGGATAGCAGTTCACTTAAAATGATGGCCAATTATTCTGCACAGGAAGGAAGAGCTATTTATAATAAAGCTGTTGAACTTGGCAGAACAAATGAAAGATATCTGGGGCTCACTTACTGGACACCCAACATCAATATTTTTCGGGATCCACGCTGGGGTCGTGGACAGGAAACTTATGGAGAAGATCCTTTTTTAACTGCAAATATGGGTGCTGCTTTTGTGAGAGGTTTGCAAGGCGACGATCCTAAATATTTACAGGCCGCAGCCTGCGCCAAACATTTTGCTGTACACAGCGGTCCCGAACCAAGCAGGCATGTAGATAATTTTGATCCATCTATGTATGATCTCTGGGATACTTATTTACCCGCATTCAAAAAATTAGTTGTGGATGCAAGGGTTGCCGGTGTGATGTGCGCTTACAATGCAGTAAATACTCAGCCTTGTTGCGCCAGCGATTTATTGATGAATGATATTCTACGCAATCAATGGAAATTTACAGGTTATGTAACTTCCGATTGTTGGGCAATAGATGATTTCTTTCTTTATCATAAAACACACAAAGATGCTACCACCGCAGCAATAGACGCCGTAATACATAGCACCGATGTGGAATGTGGAACTGCCGTTTACAAAACATTAGTGGATGCGGTAAAAACAGGTCTGATGAAGGAATCACAACTGGATGTTTCATTAAGAAGATTATTCTTGATCCGGTATCGTCTTGGCATGTTCGATCCGGTGTCGATGGTAAAGTATGCACAAACGCCCGCTTCTGTTTTAGAAAGTCCTGAACACAAAGCGCAGGCATTAAAGATGGCACAGCAGTCAATTGTTTTATTGAAAAATGAAAATAATATTTTACCCCTGAGTAAATCAATCAAAAAAATTCTTGTGCTTGGCCCCAATGCTGATAATGCTATTGCTGTATTAGGGAACTATAATGGCACACCGTCAAAAGTTGTTACAGCCCTGGAAGGAATAAAAAATAAATTAGGCGCTGGTGCAGAAGTAGTGTATGAAAAAGCTGTGAATTTTACCAATGATACTTTACTTACTTATGAAGATATGGGTGGCCGATACAGCTATGAAGGCAAGACTGGTTTTAAAGCTGAATATTTTAATAACAAAGAACTGAGCGGTAACCCGGTTGCTGTAAGAACAGAAAATAAAATTGATAATTTATGGCAGGAAGGCGCAAATGTGGTAGCAAATATTACATCAGCAAATTTCTCCGCCAGGTACACAACAAATTTTACTGCTCCAAAAAACGGAAATATATCTTTTGAAATAGAAGCCGATGATGGATATCGTTTTTTAGTAAATGATAAAGAAGTATTGGATGCGTGGCAGAGAAATCGCTGGGGCGCCAGAACTTATAAATTACAAACAGAGAAAGACAGTGTCTATAAAATTGTTCTTGAATATTGGCAGGGCGAAGGAAAAGCAAATGTGAGATTAAGTGCCGGAAATTTTGAACGCACCAATTATGCAACCCTGGTTGACCAGGCTAAAAAATTTGATGCTGTTATTTTTGTAGGTGGTATTTCACCGCAGTTAGAAGGTGAAGAAATGCCTGTTAGTATTCCCGGATTTAGTGGTGGGGACAGAACTTCCATCATGTTGCCGGAAGTGCAGACAGCATTATTAAAAGCTTTAAAAAGTTCCGGAAAACCTGTTGTATTTGTAATGATGACAGGGAGTGCTATTGCCACTCCGTGGGAGTCTGAAAACATACCTGCAATTGTAAATGCATGGTACGGGGGACAAAGTGCAGGCACTGCTATTGCCGATGTATTATTTGGTGATTACAATCCTGCAGGGCGCCTGCCGGTTACTTTTTATAAATCTGATAAAGATCTTGCGGGCTTTAGTAATTACTCCATGGTAAACCGTACTTATCGTTATTTCAGAGGCGATGCTTTGTATCCTTTTGGATATGGTTTAAGCTATACAAGTTTTAACTATGACAAGTTGATGATGCCGTCAACTTTAAAAGCAGGAAACAAAATTAAAGTAAATTTAACTGTAACAAATACCGGTAGCAAAGATGGCGAAGAAGTGGTTCAGTTATATGTTTCCAACCAGGAAAAATCTATACGTTCTGCATTAAGAGCACTGAAAGGTTTTCAACGGATTTATTTAAAAGCTGGCGAAAAGAAGACAGTGCAGTTCACACTTACAACAGATGATTTATCTGTTGTAGATGAGAGCGGAAAAATGAAATCTTTAAAAGGAAAAGTTGCCATCAGTGTGGGTGGTGGACAACCGGATGTAAAAAATAAAACAACTTCTAATGTATTAACTAAAAATATCACCATTCAATAATGAAAAAAATATTTGTTTTAATATTTGTATTTGCGGCATTAAAAACATTTGCCCAATACCCACAGGTAAGTATTCCCGGTTCTGAAATAAGAAAAATAACTTCTACCATTGTTGCCGGACAGGAGTATGAATTGCAAATACTTTTACCGGCCGGGTACAGTACAAGTAATAAAAAATATCCGGTAGTTTACCTGATGGATTCTCAGTGGGATTTTCCTTTGGTGAAATCCATTTATGGGCAGCAATATTTTGATGGCTTTATTCCGGAACTAATTGTTGTTGGCGTAACATGGGGAGGCAGTAATCCGAACCCCGATAGTTTAAGAGCAAGAGACTACACTCCTACCAATGAAGGAAGATTGAAGCAAAGCGGTGGCGCTGATAAATTTCTTTCATTTATGAAAGAAGAATTATTTCCTTTTATTGAAAAAAATTATAGAGCCGATGATCGTAACAGAACATTGATGGGCTGCTCTTTGGGTGGTTTATTAACGATGTATACATTGTTCACTCATCCGGATATGTTTACCGGATATGCGGCTGCCAGCCCGGCTATTGGCTGGGACAATGAAATGTTATATAAATATGAGAAAACTTATTTTGAAAGTCATACTGCCCTTCCGGCAAGACTATACATGACCATTGGTGGGGTGGAAAGAAATGTACCTGGCTTTGAAAAATTGTCGAATTTTTTAGCCGATAGAAAATATCAATCATTACATATTAAACCTGTGGTATTAGAGAACACCGGCCATTCAGGAACTAAAAGTGAAACATACGGTAGAGGTTTGCAATATGTTTTTGAAAGACCAAAGCTTAATCTTGATGCAGCGGTATTAAATAAATATACTGGCAGCTATGAATCAACAAATGGAAATAAGATAGAAATAAAGAATGAAAATAATAACCTGGTGCTCTACGCCGGAACCAACGATAAATTTGTTCTAAATGCAGCCAGTGAAAATGACATGTATTCAACGAGTGAATTTTTAAATATTCATTTTAAGACAAACGGTGCTACAGTTGAAGGTTTTGAGATGAACATGTTTGGTGGTTCACAGTTTTTTAAAAAAAATAAATAGTATGAAAGAATTGCCGGCATCATTTAAATCTATTTTGATGCCGCCAGCAAACGATTAATTATCGTATAATCATACCGGAAGAAGAATATTTTTTTTGCGTTATTGAAAATATTAAAAATGAAAAAAACAAAACTGCTGCTTGCCTGCATTCCGGTAATTGCGATGCTGCCGATGAGTGCTCAGTCGCAAAATAATCCTCTTGGCATGTTTGATGATCATGCAGATGTGGGTAGCCCTTCTCTAAAAGGAAATACTGTTTATAATAAAGAAAATCAGACTTATCATTTATCTGCCGCAGGAAAAAATATCTGGACAAACGCTGATGAGTTTCATTTTCTCTGGAAAAAAATAAAAGGAGATTTCATTATCAAAGCAACCGTTCAATTTGTAGGTAAAGGAGTTAACGGTCACCGTAAACTGGGCGTGATGGCCAGAGATAAACTGACAACCGATTCCCGTTATGTTGACGGCGCCTGTCATGCCGGACTTCCATTACTCACCTCACTGCAGTACAGGCAAAGTGATGGCGATACTACCGGTCAATTGATCATTTCTTCTGTGCATCCCACGGAAATAGAATTTGAAAGAAGAGGAAATACATTCACTTTTTCCACCGCTACGTTTGGAGAAAATTATAAATCCGTAAGTAAGAAAATGGATTTAAATGAAGAAGCCTACGTAGGCCTTTTCTTATGTTCACATGATGAGACAGTGATGGAGCAAGCCATTTTTAGCAATGTGCGTGTCATTATACCGGCAGCAAAAAATTTCAAACCATATGCAGATTATATCGGCAGTCACCTGGAAGTTATGGATGTGATCACCGGGAAACGGGAAATTTTACACAGTGCTTCAAATTCTTTACAGGCGCCAAACTGGACACCTGATGACAAATATTTATTGTATAGTTCTGAAGGGCTTATGTATAAATATGACAGGAAGAGTGCGGAGATATCAAAAATAAATACTGGTGCAATTAATGATCTTAATAACGATCATGTGCTTTCCTTTGACGGAAAGATGCTTGGCATCAGCAATCATTTGGGAAACAGATCGACCATTTATATTTTACCAACAACAGGTTCTGATAATCCCGTTCAGATAACCTCCGAAAGTCAGGCCCCATCTTACCTGCACAGCTGGAGTCCTGATGGAAAGAAGTTAATATTTACCGGGTTAAGAAATAATCAGTGGGATATCTGGTCTATTGATATTGCAACAAAAAAAGAAACAGCGCTTACCAACAATCCTACACTTGATGATGGTGCAGAATATTCGCCAGATGGAAAATGGATCTATTTTAATTCTGCAAGAACAGGTACCATGAAGATCTGGCGCATGAAAGCTAACGATAACGGACAGGAGCAGATAACCTTTGATGAAACCAATGATTGGTTCCCTCACATTTCGCCGGATGGAAAGTGGATCGTTTACTTATCTTTTCCAAAAGAGATAGACCCGACCAGTCATCCTTTCTACGAAAAAGTTTATATAAGATTGATGCCCGCAAGTGGCGGCGTTCCAAAAAATATTGCTTATCTATATGGCGGACAAGGAACCATCAATGTGCCATCCTGGTCACCAGACAGCAAGCGAATAGCATTTATTAGTAATACTCAATTAAAATAAAAATCATGAAAGAAAACAAAAATCAATCAAGGAGAAAATTTATTTATACCATTGGTATAGCTGGTTTAGGTATACATCTTTCTTCTGCTGTTAGCGGCCTTAATTTAAGCCAGTTAATCGGGCAGAAAAAAAATGGGGGTAAACTTGGTGTTGCATTAGTGGGCCTCGGGCAATATGCCGGCGGACAATTAGCGCCCGCCTTGTTGCAAACCGAACACTGTTACCTTGCCGGTATCGTTACCGGCACGCCGTCAAAAGCAGAAGAATGGAAAAAGAAATACAACATTCCGGATAAAAATATTTACAACTACGATAATTACGACAGCATAAAAAACAATCCGGATATTGATATTATTTACGTGGTTTTGCCAAACAATATGCATGCTGAATATGCTGTACGTGGCGCACAGGCCGGCAAGCATATGACCTGCGAAAAACCAATGGCAATATCCGTGGAAGAATGCGACCAGATGATTGCAGCTTGTAAAAAAGCAGGTAAAATGTTGTCCATTGGTTACCGTATGCATTTTGATCCATACAATTTAGAAATGGCAAGACTTGGAACAGGAAAAGTTTTTGGAGAAATGAAGAAGCTTACTGCTGGTTTCGGTTTTAATGCAAAAAAAGGAATATGGCGTCTTGATAAAAAAATGGCAGGCGGTGGCCCTTTGATGGATCTGGGCATTTATTGTTTGCAGGGCGTTTGCTACACTACCGGTATGGAACCAATTGCTGTAACGGCACAACAATCGCCAATCAGTGATCCCGAAAAATTTATCGGCATTGAAGAGACACTTACCTTTCAGATGGAAATGCCCAATGGCTTTGTAGCAGAGTGTAAAACAAGTTATACAGATAATATGAATTACCTGAAGGCAGAAGCGGAAAAAGGATTTTTTGAATTACAGCCGTCATTTAATTATTCAGGAATAAAAGGAAAGACCTCAACCGGAAGCATTGAATATCCACCTATGTCGCAGCAGGCAAAACAAATGGATGAATTTGCTTTAGCAGTAAAAAATAATCGCCCCACAATAGTTCCCGGCGAAATGGGCAGGAGAGATTTGAAAATAATTACTGCAATTTATGAAGCGATGAATACAGGTAAAAGAGTCAAAATAGTATATTCATAATTCAGCGAAGATTGAATAAGCATACAGTCAGTTATTTTAAAACACCTGGCGTTTTTACATTTTTAAAATGAATAGAAAATAAATATTTTCAAAAGAGTTGAAATGAATTATTCACTTCAACTCTTTTGATATTTTAAGGAGACTATTAAACGTTAGGACGCAAAGTTTTTTTAAAATTTATTCAAAGAATGGAACACCAGGAGTAGCATATTTTTTCATTGCAGCTTCATTTATGTCAACTCCAATTCCAGGCTTGTCAGAGACAGTAATAAAACTATCTTTTACCCAATCACCATCATAGGTTACTATTTCTTTAAACATCGGGTCAGTATGAAAATAAGATTGCCATTCCAGTATTAAAAAATTTGGAACTGATGCACAAACGTGCGCAGAAGCCATTGCACCAAGAAAGGATGCAACCATATGCGGAGCAAATGGAGTGTAATATAAATTTGCCAGGTTTGCAATTCGCTGACCTTCGCCAAGACCGCCGCATTTTTGCAGATCAGGCATTACGATATCTACTGCACCTGTTTCCAGCATTTCTCTGAAGCCGTAAGCCAGGTATTGATTTTCACCAACGGCAATTGGTGTAGTGGTAGATTCTGTAATGAGTTTATACGCCCCAATATTCTCCGCAGGAACAGGTTCCTCTAACCATAACAATTTTAAGGGCTCTAATAATTTGGCAACCTTCTGCCCGGTAACTGCATCGTATCTACCGTGCATATCCACCAGTATGTCAATGTTTGGCCCTACCGCTTCCCTGGCTGCAGATATCTGATCATACATCCGCTGTAGTTCTGCAGGGCTGGCCGTCCAGTTGTAGGCATCGTATTTGTTCGGATCGTTCGCCTGGTCAAGATCAAACTTCATCGCATTAAAGCCCATACCTTTCGCTTTTAAGGCAGCATCTGCAAAATCCTGAGGTATAGGCAGCTTGCGTTGATACAAAGCTGTATCACAATAAACCCGTACTTTATCACGGAACTTTCCTCCGAGCAATTGATAAACCGGCAGGTTTAATGCTTTGCCGGCAAGATCCCACAATGCGGTTTCAATGGCAGATAACACAGCGACATACATACCTCCCTGTGCTCCTTGAAAATGACCGCCTTTTCTAAAATCTTCAAATAATCGGTGAACATTTAAAGGACTTTTTCCTTTTAACCTCGTTGCGAAATTTTTTACCAGGTAATAAGTTCCCTGCACTGCATCAACTCCTTCACCACATCCCCAAATGCCTTGGTTTGTATAAATTTTTACAAACAGACTTCCTTTTATATAGCCACATTTTATATCGGTAATTTTAAGATCTGAAGGAGCAGACGATTGAGGCACCTCATTCATTTTACTTTGATATACACCACCAAAAGACGCCAGAGGCAAAAGTGGTGCTACTGCCGCAACTAAAGCGGCTTTGGTAAGAAAAGATCTTCTTGAATTATTGTTTTGCATAAAATTATTGTTAGAATATTATTGATAATTATTTTTGACAACCTAGAAATTCTACCATGTTCTGTCTTTCAAAAATTCCTTGATGGTTTCTTTTGGTATTGGTAAATCATTAATATGATCATTCACCCATTTAGAAAAATCCTTCTCAATGTCGTCGCTCCAGCGGGCATCAATTTGACCCGCTGTATAAGTACCTTCTCTTAACCTTTGGTGACCAAACATATCTCTCAACCGAACTATTTCAGAAGTAGTACAAACTTTTTCTGCAAGGTGCGGCGGTATAAAAACCACTACCCCTAATTTCCCCAGAACAACATCGCCGGGCATAACAGTAACCATACGGATCCGTGTAGGATGATTAATTCCTACGATCATTGTTGTAAGGTCGCCTTGAGGATTATGATAAGAAGGATCGTAACTGGTATAATAAGACGTAAACCCACCTATTTCTTTTAAACCTTCCACATCTCTCAAAGCGCCGTCATACACGATACCGTTGCCTGTTTTTGCAAAGATGGCATTGCCTACATTATCACCAATTGTAGGGCCATTTCTGTGAGCACCAAACTGATCTGCTACATACACATCGCCTTTAATTAACAGATCTATGGGCCAGGTATTCTGCCCACGCTTTCCTTGTTTTTTTCCAAGCGAATCAATTGCTTTCCATACATCAGGGCGCCCGGGCATAAACGTTGTCGTTACTGCTCGCCCAACCAATACGCTGTCCGGATTAATCACTTGCCAGCCTTCTGCAATCTGGTAACCATAGCCTGCATTTTTCATAACGGCCCACGCTTCTTCTACACTTACAGATTTCATTCTTTCTAAAATTTTGTCAGGTACTTTTGGCCTTCCATCTGCAAAACGTTCGCCTTTCCATAAAGGCGTCAAACCTAATAATTCTTCTTTAGAAATTTGTACCTGCTGGCTAATGGATTGTTGAAAAATAAAAACAGTTAAAACACAAAGCAGCCATTTTATTTTTTTCATAATTGCAATTTTATTTTTGGTTAATAAATGTTGAAATGAATTTTATTCGATTGAATGTTCTTTATGTTCTTCAGGTTGTTTGTGATGCCACCAGCTTGCTAATGTAGAGCCTGTTATATTCATAAAAGGTGCAAATACGGCTGCAGCAAGGCCCACCGTTCCTATTTTCCCCATCGCTTTTGCAATACCCGAAGCAAGGCCCGCATTTTGCATACCTACTTCTATAGCCAATGTTCTGCAATCACGCTCAGATAATTTAAATAACCGACCAGACCAATATCCGAGCAGGTAACCACATATGTTGTGAACCAGCACTACGGCAATTAATATCGGTCCAATTTTTAATAAATTATCACGACCTGCAGCTACAATAATAACAATGATGAATGCAATACCAAACATGGAAACAAAAGGCATTGCTTTGTCCAGCCATTTTGATTTTCCACTCAGTAGTTTATTAAAAATTAATCCGGCTCCAATAGGAATAATAATCATCTTAATAATATCCCACATCATTTTTGATACATCAATTTCTACCAATGTGCCGGCCAGTAATTTCATTAATGCAGGTGTAATAAAAGGTGCCAATAATGTTGTAATGGATGTGATGGTAATTGATAAAGCAAGGTTTGCTTTTGCCAGGTACGACATCACGTTAGAAGCGAGTCCACTTGGAGAACAACCTATTAAAATTACGCCTGCAGCAATTTCAGGAGGGAAGCCGGTTGTACTGGCCAAAGCAAAACCCAGTAAAGGCATAATTATAAACTGTGCGCCTACGCCAATAATCACTCCCTTAGGTGTTTTTATTACGGTAGTAAAGTCTTTCACACTCATGGATGTACCCATACCAAACATGATAAGCTGTATTAATGGAATGATAAGATCGCTGAGTTTAAGCGTTCCCCATTCTTTAAAATATTGAGGATAATAAATTGCTAAAACAACCGCCGTCATTATACAAGTTGTGTACGAAAAGCCTTTCAAAATTTTACTGCCTCCCTGTAATGCAACTGCCAACATAATAAATGCTGATGCCATTATCAAACCTGCAACATTATGTTTATTGTTTAAAGTAAAAATTACAAACGCCCCTAAAAGAATAGCAGCTGCCCCATAAAAATACCGGGATGTTTTTTTATTTATTTTCATAAGCAATCGTTATCATTATTTATTTGCATGTTGTTTATTGCAGCTCAGCAATCTTCATAAATTCTTCTTCAAGCTTGGAACTAAGACTTTCAAAAATTTTAAAGTATTGCAAATAAGTTTTATGATTATTTTCTGCAGGCAAATAAGTTTCAGCAATTTCTATCTGGCTAGCTGCTTCATCGAGTGTTTTATAAATGCCCATTTCGGTAGCGGCCAATAAGAAAGCACCCTTACTTACGCTGTTAGGATTGGCGGTAATTTGTACAGGCTTATTAAACATATCAGCAATCATCTGAGCACAAAACGGCATAGTTGCAAAGCTTCCGTTTACGGAAAGGCTGCTGATATCCCGATGCTCACTGAGCATTTTACCAATACTGTAAATTTCGTAGAATATCCCCTCAATGGTAGCACGAGTGAAATGCTGCCGCTCATGCTTAATATTTATTCCGAAATACATTCCTCTTGCATCCGGATTCCAGATCGGCGCTCTTTCTCCCAATAGATATGGCAAAAATATCAACCCTTCTGACCCTGCTTTAACTTTTGTTGCTTCCTGAATAAGGCTGCTTACACAGCTCTCTATATCTATTGCATTTGTAAAATCACCAAATTGTTTCGCATACCATTCAAATGTTCCACCGCCACTGTTACTAGGGCCTCCGCTTACAAAGCAATCCTCGGTTATTAAGTAATTAAACACCCTCTTTTTTTCATCATGCCACATTTTATTACTCACTACTCTAACAGCACTACTATCTTCAACTGTTATTGTAGCCTTATCACTATTCCATACCCCCGCACCCAGAGTTGCCATACAGCCGTCGCTTGACCCTATCAAAACCTTAGTATCATCATTTAATCCAAGAGAATTTTGATAAGCTTTTTTTAAAGTACCTGCATTTGCAAAACAAGACACCAATTGAGGTAAGTTTTCACTACTTATTCCTGCAAAATCCAGTGCCTGTTGTTCCCATGCAATCTTATGTATATTCAACATACCTGTTGCACACGCAAGGCTGTAGTCAATCATATACTCACCAGTAAGCTGATGAATAACGTATGATTTTATAGACACAAATTTACCAGCAAGCTTAAATTTATCCTGTTGATTTTTTTTCATCCAGGCTATTTTAAGCATTGGCGACATGGGATGAATAGGTGTTCCTGTACTGTTGTAAATACTATCGGCCAGTAAGGATTCACTGATCTCTTTCGCTTCTTTTTTTGCACGGTTATCTGCCCATGTAGATGCATTGCCTAGTGGTACACCATGCTTATCCACTGCCAGTACACTATGCATTGACGAAGTAAAACATATAGAAGCAACTTTATACTTTTTGGGCTTGATTGTTTCAGTCATTATATTTTTAAGTACGTACAGCATAGTAATAAATATCTGCTCCGGATCCTGTTCGCTGTAATCGGGCTGCGAATGAAATGTTGGGTAATAGCCTTTCATACTATCTATGAGCATACCATTTAAATCAAATGCAAAAATTCTGACTGCATTTGTACCAAGTTCAATTGTAATTATACATTTCATAAAAAAGATTTAAATATTATGAGAATTATTCTTTCTAAACTCTCCCGGTGTATAACCTGTGAGTTTTTTAAATGTTGTTGAAAAGTGTTGTGATGAATAAAATCCGGTATCAAGAGCAATGTCTGTGATGCTTTCATCTTTCTTTTTCAACAGTTTGATGGCCTCAGAAATTCTGATATTAATTAAGTAGTTAAGTGGCGTGAACCCGGAATAATTTTTAACCTTTTCGTTAAATAAAGTCGCTCCCAAACCTACCAGTGCTGCCATTTCTTCCACGGTCCACTGATGCGACAGATCCTTGCGTAAGGCAGCTTCCAGCTTCATGAAGGTATTTGGAAAGTCTCTTCCCGGATTGCTTTGCACAGTGATCTTTCTTGCAATTAATATTAGAAGTTCATCTATCTGGCTGTTCACTCTTGCATAGTGGCCTACCTCTTTGCTTAGTAGTTCATGCTGAATACATTTCAGAATTTTTCCTGCATCTTCAAACTTTGTAATAACAACCGGGCTGTTTAAAAATAAAATTTTGCTTACAGATGTAATTTCTTTCTCTGACAAACTAGTCCATTTATCCAAAACAAAACCATCAATGCCTGTTTGTTTGGCGTCTATATTTATCCAGGAAAAACTTCCAACTTCCAGTGTGCCAATGGTATGCCCAAATACCTGACCCGGCATTAATAATATAGCATCGCCTGGATAAACAGTGTATTGGTTTGTGTGTACATCCCATTGAAATTTTCCATCTGATACAAAAAAACATTTAATACCTGTTGTTGTTGTTTTAGGAAAAGAATCAAGCCTTATAGAAGTGTTTTTGATGATACCAAGTTCAATTATATGCGGAAACAACCTTAACTCTTCGGCTATGTCTTTTGTAAGTAAAAGTTGATTCATATAGCAATATTTTAAGATGGCCTTAAATAAACAAAACAATCTTCAAGAGGATAAAGAAAAGGAAATTATTTCACCTGTGATGTATAAAATTCATCAGTGTTAAATATTGGTAGTTTTTGCAAATTAGTTTCTACAAATTTGTGTTCTTATCGATTTCTTAACCAAAACAAATTGCTGTATGATTAAAAATGCAACCCCTCCTGCAGGGTTCTATCAAATTTGCCTAACATTATTTTTATCACTACTGATCACTTCTTTTTCTTTTGGTCAAACCGTGACAGGCACGGTAACTGACCCAGGCAATCAGCCACTTTCTGGTGTTTCAGTAAATGTAAAGGGCACTAAACTTACTGTTGCCACAAACAACGATGGCAAGTTCAGTATTAAGGCCGACGCAAAGGACAAACTGATTATCAGTTTTGTTGGATACGCAACACAGGAAGTTGCCATTAAAGGCAGCCAAGATCTTACTGTGAAAATGGAACTTAGTATAGGGCAAGATATGGATGCCGTAGTTGTTACCGCACTTGGAATCAAAAAGGAATCTAAAAAATTGGGCTACTCTGCTACATCTATTAACACAGAAGAATTAGTTAAGAACAGAACTACCAATGTGGGCGAGTCCCTTGAAGGCAGAGTGGCAGGTCTGAATATTACTCCCCCTGCAGCCGGCGCAGGTTCCAGTAATCAAATACGCCTTCGTGGTCAAGTGGGTTTTGCAGGAGCGGATAATTCTCCTCTTTTAGTAATTAATGGAATTCCAATTGACCAGGGTGCACAAAGCGCCGATGGTGGTGGGCAGATGCGTGACCGTGGAGATAATTTATCGAATATTAATCCTGATGACATTGAAAGTATGACTGTATTGAAAGGAGCGACTGCTGCTGCATTGTATGGTTCAAGAGCTGCCCGTGGAGCTATCATTATTACCACAAAATCCGGCCATAAAAATCAAGGTATTGGAGTTGATTTTAATTCCAGCTATTCCACTTCACAGGCTTTAGATTATTTTGGCGAAATTCGTCAAACTGAATATGGCCAGGGACAGAGTGGCGCAAAGTTTACAACCCAAGGGCAAGTTCAGGGTAATGGACAATTCGGCTGGGGTGCGAAATTAGATGGTTCGCCTGTTATCAATTTTGATGGAGTGATGAGGCCTTACTCCGCCTATTCTAATAATCTTACCGACTATTTACAGACAGGTACCAATATTACCAACACAATTGGCCTATCAGGTGGGGGATCAAATGGAAGCTTTAGAACATCAATTTCCAGCACTGATGCTAAAGGCATTGTGCCTTCCAATAAGTATAAGCGGACAATCTTTAACTTAGGTCTTAACCATAACGTTACTGAAAAACTTAAACTTCAGTTGAATATTAACTATGCAGATGAGCAATATATTAACCCTCCTCAAATAGGTACACAAGGAGATGGCGTTGTAAATTTCTTTAACCGGACGCCTGTTTCCATACCTCTTGAGGCTTACAGGGATAATGCATTCGATCCTGTTACGGGAGGAGAATACAAGACGAACGGATTCCTTGGTACTGTTAATAATCCTTATGTCCCTATACTCTCTGGCCAAAAATATAAAGAAGAAAGAAACCGCCTTTTGGGTACGACTACACTACGTTATGATATTACAAAATGGCTTTATGCCCAAGGCAGATTCAGCCTCGATCGCTATAATAATTTCGTTGAGAATAATGCTTCCAATGCAACCGGAGCAGCTGTACGAACTAACAGTGACGGTACTTACAGGGGCAATTACAATATAAACAGAACCTGGACAACTGATATAAATGCAGACTTCCTTGTAGGTGGTAACAAGCAGTTTGGAAAGTTTTCTGTTGATGCTAGTTTTGGAGGAAACACGTTAAGATCTAAGTATCAAAATATTAGTGAAACCGCCACTAATTTTACTGTTGCTAATCTTTATACAATTCCAAATGGTACAGTTAAAACTGCAAATCCGCTCGGTTTTGGCGTTAGCCGTATCAATTCGCTTTATGGTTTAGCTGAATTTGGATACAATGGATTTCTATATATAAACGTTACAGGTAGAAATGACTGGTTTTCAGTATTGAACCCAGATAAAAATAGTAAGTTCTATCCTTCTGTATCTGGTAGTTTTATTTTCTCAGAATTATTAAAAAATGCAAAATGGCTTAACTATGGTAAACTGAGAGCATCCTGGGCAAAAGTAGGTAGTGTTGCCGGCGTAGGCGCATACGATGGCGCATTAACTTATGCAATCAATTCGACCTTATTTAATGGGCAAACTTTAGCAAGTGTAAATGGCACCAATGCCCCTAATCCACAGTTGCAACCATTTACTGTAACAGAAAAAGAACTGGGTCTTGAACTGAAATTGTTTAAAAACAGATTGCTTCTGGATTTTGCAGGATTTGACAAGGTAACCACCGAGCAGATAATTGATGTTAACCTTTCCACTGCATCTGGATACCTTACTTCTAAACAAAATCAGGCATCTTTAAAGAACAGTGGTTTTGAAACATTGGCCGAATACAAGGTTATACAGAACAAAGATTTTAGCTGGACAACTTCATGGAATAATACCTATCTTAAAACAGAAGTATTGAATGTTGGCACACCAAGCGGCACCAGGTTGTTGCTTTACTTTAATGGTACAGGTAACGAGTTTCTTGGAGAAATAAGGTA
>JBDSIB010000128.1:0-2864 GCA_039918155.1 Ferruginibacter sp. | reverse complement strand
CTTTTAAGTTTTTTTCTCATCATCACCTATTGGATGCGTCACCATACGCTGTTCAAACATATTCACAATTACAACCGGCAGATCATCATTGCAAATATGCTGCTGTTACTTCCGATCATCTTTTTTCCCTTCACTACATCTTTTTTTTACCAGAGCGTTGCTTCAGAAAACAAGCTGATACTAGTTCCTTTTCGTTTTTTTATGCTGAATAATGTAATGGCCGGTATTACTACTTACTACTTTTACTGGACGGTGATGAAGCGTTATAAAGAAATGTCTTACCAGATGCCCAAAGAAGAAGCAATGCAATTTGAGGAAAAGCTCCTTTTACTTACCATTAGTTTTTTACTGGTTTTCATCATCTCTTTTTACTCTTTAAAATATTCTTTGTTAGGAGTAATGCCCGTTGCTATCTATAATTTTTATAAAAAATTTACTGTAAATAAAAAAAGTATCCCTAAAAAAATTGCCCATGCTGAACAGAACGATAGCGCCACCCATTAAAGATGCAGTAGATTTTAACCTGCAACTAAAACCATACGAACATTATACATTGGACAATGGCGTACCCGTGTACGTTATAAATGCAGGTGCCCAGGATGTGATACAGGTAGAAATAGTTTTATATGCCGGCAACTGGACCGAGCAACGGCAAGGCATAGCCGCAGCTACCAATTACATGCTTAAGAACGGTACTACCAGCCGCACGGCTTTTCAACTGAATGAAGATTTTGAATACTATGGGTCGTATTGCAACCGGGCATGCCATAGCGAAACGGCTGTACTATCCCTCCATACCCTTACCAAACACCTGCCTAAGCTTTTGCCGGTGATGAACGATATGCTCAGCAATGCTACTTTCCCCGAAGCAGAACTGGAGATATACAAACAGAATGCAAAGCAGCGTCTTACCGTAAGCCTGCAAAAAGCAGATTTTATTGCAAGCCGCATGATAGATGTTTACCTCTATGGCGAACAGCATCCTTACGGCACTTATACCAGCATGGATAATATTGATGCATTGAATGCAGAAGATCTGCGGGCTTTTTATAAAGAAAATTATGTCAATGGCTCCTGCGCCATTTTTGTTGCCGGTAAATTACCAGCGGATCTGCAGACACAGTTGAATGAAAATTTTGGCCGCCTCACGGTAACCAAACCAACTTTTAAAGTAAGCGAAATAAAAACCATCCCTGCAGTAGAAAAAAAATACCGCATAGAGAATGATGCAAATGCAGTGCAGGGCGCTATCCGCATTGCAAGCGAATTCCCCGGCAGGCATCATGAAGATTTTAAAAAAATAATGCTGCTGAATACTTTGTTTGGCGGCTTTTTTGGCAGCCGGCTCATGGGTAATATCAGGGAAGATAAAGGCTATACCTACGGCATACACAGTTACATACAGAACCATACCCAGCAGTCCGCCTGGATGATCAGTACCGATGCCGGTAAAGATGTGTGCGAAGCCACCATAAAAGAAGTGTATAAAGAAATGAAAAAGCTGCGGGATAAAAAAATAGGCGATGAAGAGCTTTTACTGGTACGTAATTTTATGATGGGCAGTATACTTAGCGATCTCAACGGGCCCTTTCAGCTGATAGCAAAATGGAAAAATATCATCCTCCATAACCTGGATGAAAATTACTTTTACGAAAGTCTGGATGCTATACGATATACTTCTGCAGATGAGTTAATGGCCCTCGCCAATAAATACCTGCAACCGGAAAAGTTTTATGAGTTGGTAGTATATTAGAATTTAAAAAGCTGTTACAAACACATTGTTCTCTTGCACATTGTTTTCAAACCTGCTACGCACACAAATATTGTATTTATTTAACCGGGGGCCTGCATCTGCAAGCCCCCGGTATAAATTATTTATAGAATTTACAGTTTTAATCAACTACACTTTTTACTGCTTCACCTGTTTTTTTTGCAGCTTTTTTAATTCCTTCACCCGCTTTCTTTACACCTTTTTTTGCTCCCTGCCAGCCATCTTCAATTACATTCCCTGCTTTATTAAAAAACCTGCCGGTAGCACTTACGGCTTCTCCATCATTTAATGTTACTGTTTCATCATCTCTTACCACTTCGCCATTTGGTTTTACTACAACGCCGCTTTCAAGCGTTACATCTTTATCGGTAACTACGTACGCATTGCTGTGCCATACCAGTACTTTTCCATTCCGGAAAATCACATCACCTTCTGCAGGTGTGTACACTACTGCGGTTGCCACCGTATCTACTTTCGGATCCATTATGGATGTGGTATCAGTAGTAGTAGTAGTAGTAGTGACATCATTTGTTTTTGCTGAATCGGTACAGGCTGTAAATGCAAGGCAAATGATCCCTGCTGCAATAATTTTTTTCATGATTTTATTTTTATGTTAAAAGATAAATGCCGCAATAAGATCGCAGCGTTGCGTGTTGTTTTGCAAAATGCACTCCATTATCTTATTTATTATCATTTATTTTAAAATTTACATTATCGGTATACGTGTTTTTCATTGCGATTAATCAGATACACTTTATCTGTACCTGTTTATCTTTTTGTACCACGGCTTTCAATTGCCTTTACCGGGAACACTTATTCCGCTTTCCTGCAAAAAAATACCCAAAGAGGTTGATGTAATAAAAATTATTGCAATATATCATTCCATCTTTTTACCGCATTTCGCCAGCAGCTTCTTATTTATTGTATCAATTTTGCTGTATGAGCGGTATGAATATTCCTTACTCCGTTTTAGATCTTGCTACCGTAATACAAGGTAGTACACCCGCAGATAGTTTCCGCAACAGTTTATCACTCGCCCAACATGCAGAGCAGTTAGGCTATACCCGTTTCTGGCTGGCCGAGCATCACAATA
>JBDSIB010000127.1:0-2976 GCA_039918155.1 Ferruginibacter sp. | reverse complement strand
CCGTTCTTTTCGCTGTATTCTCTTGCTGAAAATTTTGTGTTTGTCATCAGCAATATTTCCTGTGTTGTAGATCTATTTTTCATAACAAAGAGCTTTAAAAGTGCTCTTATATTAGATGTAAATACTGTCTGAAAGCAATATGGAAAACTTGTAAAACTATGTTAAGGTAAAGGGCCTAAGTAGTAACCATACTTACCTGATACTTACCACATACTCCAGGTATGCTTGAAGTATGCTTGATAGTAGCTTACTTCATACATTCCTCATCCTTACGTCATACTCTCCGCATACTGTGGTGATACTTACCTCATACTCTTCTCATACTTACTTCATGCTCTCCGCATACTGTGGTGATACTGTTTTCATACTCTGTCCATACTGTTTTAATTTTTTAATTTTTAATTGTGGTGATGTTGTGAAAGCTGAATGGGGATGATGTTGGTAAATATAGGGATTGAAGGAAGCAACGTTTCCTGTTTTGGTTAGTTTGTGAACGCTATTGAAAAGAAGTTGTAAAAAATAATGCTTTATTGAGCCTTTTCTAAAAAAGAAATTTTATTTACCCATCAGCGCCAACACACTCATGCCGCCCATTAAGACTACCACGGCCCAGCCGAAGATCTGCATCCACATTGGATGACGATACCCCCTCATAATAGAAACCTTATTAGCACCTATCAAAATAATGGCTAACGCAAAAGGAAGAATAAAACCATTTGCCAAACCGGCGAAAAGTAGTAATTGTGTAGGCTTGCCGATCAATACAAAAATGAGGGTAGATAAAATTATAAATACTGAAATGCACCAGCGCTCATACTTTATAAAAACAGGATGAAAGGTTTTGAAAAAAGATACCGATGTATAAGATGCTCCCACTACTGAAGAGATAGCAGCACTCCATAAAATAATTCCGAAGATGCGATAACCTATCTGCCCGGCAGCGGCATGAAATACGGTTGCCAGCGGATTGTCTTTATCCAGCACCACGCCATGCGATAACACCCCAAACACTGCAAAAAATAATACGAATCGCATGATGGTAGAAATGATGATGCCGCTGAGGGCACTTTTGTTTACCAGCTTTATTTGTTCCCTGCCTTTTATACCGGCATCCAACAAACGGTGTGCACCGGAGAAAGTAATATAACCCCCAACTGTTCCGCCGACAATAGTAACAATAGCAAGGGTACTGAAATGTGTTGGAAAAAAAGTTTCAGTGACTGCCTGTGCCATTGGTGGCTGTGCAGTAATTGCTATGATGATGGCGAGGAGAATTTTTACCGTGCCCAGTATCTTTGTAAAACCATCCAACATTTTACCGATCTCTTTTGCCCAAAAAAGCACGAGTGCAATACCGCCGCTGATAATGGCGCCTTTGGCGAAACTGATGCCTGTAAGCACATTGAGACCAAGACCACAACCGGCAATATTACCAATGTTGAATGCGAAGCCGCCCAACACTACGGCTGCTGAAAGCAAAAATCCCAGGCCGGGCAACACTTTATTTGCAAAGTCCTGCGCCCGCAGTTCGCTGACCGTAAGTATACGCCAGGTGTTTAATTGTGCGCCAAGATCCAGGATAACTGCAGCAAGAATTACAAAGCCGAAGCTTGCCATTAACTGTTGGGTGAAGACAGTAGTTTGGGTAAGAAATCCCGGGCCGATAGAAGAGTTGGCCATCAAAAAAGCTGCGCCTAAAGTAACGCCGCCAAAGATATTTTTACCGGATGCTTTCAATCAAAATGTTTTTTTCTTTTAAAAGAGTCGCTGTTCTTTTTGCGAAAGCTACTGCATGTTTTCCATCGCCGTGTATGCAGATGGTATCTGCCTGTAAAGAAATTATTTTACCGCTGGTGCCGGTGACTGTTTTTTGCTGTACAAATTGCAATATCTGTTTCATTGCAATTGCTTCGTCTTCTATCAAAGCGTTGGACTGGCTGCGTGGGGTAAGGCTGCCATCGTCCCGGTAAGTACGATCTGCAAATACTTCCGATGCGGTTTTTAAACCGAGTTTTTTTACTTCGCTGATGAGATGGCTGCCGCTGAGGCCGTATAATATAAATGCAGGGTTTATGTCAAATACTGCCTGGGCAATCGCTGCAGAAAGTGTTGCATCTTTTGCGGCCATATTATATAAGGCACCATGTGGTTTTACATGATGTAAAGTGGCGCCTGCGGTCATACAGATCTTATCAAGCAACTGTACCTGTTGTAGTACAAGCGTGTAAGCTTCGGCGGTAGTAAGCTGCATTTCGGTGCGGCCGAAGTTTTCTTTATCATCAAATGAGGGATGTGCGCCAATGGCTACACTATATTGCATGGCAAGTGCAACAGTTTGTTGCATGGTATCTTCATCACCTGCATGGGCACCGCAGGCAATGTTTGCGCTGCTGATGAAGGGCATGAGTGTTGCATCGTTGGCCACGCCTTCGCCCATATCGCAGTTAAGATCGATGTATTGGATGGTCATTAAAGATTGTATTGATAGATTGCTTTATTAAAAAATATTGTGCTGCAATATATTGTTTATTCACTTTGCTAAACTGGTTAATCCGCCTTCGACAGGCCTGCCTGCCGGTAGACAGGCTCAGGCTGACAACTTAAAATTTGAAAGTATTGCTTCTACAGAATCCTGTTGCAATATGCTTTGATAAACCAGTCAACATCTTGGATAATTCCAATCTGCCTTTCACAGCCGAGCCTTCCTTCGACAGGCTTAGGCTGACAACTTAAAATTTGAAAGTATTGCTCCAAAAAATTATGTTGTAATGTATTATTTATTTGTTTAGAGAGGCTCCTTTTATTTTAATAAGTTCAATCTCTTTCACAGCTTCAACCCGCCTTCGATTGCTCAGGCTGACAGCTTAAAATTTTAAAGTAAAAGTCTAAAAGTATTCACGGCCATTTTCATATTCTACTATATGCTACCCGATAATAATGATGTCAGTCTTACGACTCTAAATGTGTAAGTATCTC
>JBDSIB010000126.1:0-6341 GCA_039918155.1 Ferruginibacter sp. | reverse complement strand
CCAATAAAGTTTATTGCCATAAATAGTTGCAAATGTCAAATACCTTCCACCAATGATCAATAGCATACCTTGAAAGAACCATTCGGTATGTTGTAATGAAAGGCCATAAGCCAACGGTAAACAAACGATCATAAAAATGGTTCCTTCCATTGCCAGGTTTCCAAGTGGATTTCCCTTTGTATGTGCGCCACTTATTCTTATTAATTTACATGCCAGAACACTTATGGGGAATATGAACATGCCGCCAATTAATAGCGTCCAAACGGCTTGTTTATCGGAAAATTTAAAAGATACTATTGCTGCTGTCAGCCATATAAGACCTGATACGATCATGCCCGGAGCACCATTTGCGTAACCTCTGCTCATATCTGCCTGGGCCTGGCTTATGGTATCAATGCTGTTTATTTGATTCGGTAAAGAATTTTTACTCATTGCTCATTAAGCTTTTAGTTAGTTAATGTTGAAACGTTTTAATCGCTAATTTCTATGGCTTGTGCTGGCTCAATTTTAAAATCTCTTCTGCTCGTAATCTTTGCCAATCCTTTAGCTATAGGTAAACAATTCAAATTTACAGATGATGTGTTACAAAACTTCGATAGCAGAGCATTAGTTTTTACTAAATAAGCTTTTGATAATTTTTCGTTAACAACTTTTTAGTAATAAGTCTGCAACTTAATCCTGCTTTTTATTGCATTTTATCTTTATTCAGTTTAGATTTATCTCTCTTAAATTTTATCATCCTTTATAAAAAAATTACAATGGAAAATTCATTAACACTTATCCGTGATCAGCAAAAAGAAAGTTGGAATAAATTCTCAACCGGCTGGAAGAACTGGGATCATAATGTAATGGAATTTTTAGCACCGATGGGAAAAGAGATCATCCGGTTGATACACCCTTCAGGCAATGATATAGTACTTGATGTTGCCGCAGGCACGGGTGAACCTGGTCTCACTATCGCAGCAATGCTCACCGGTGGTAAAGTGATCAGTACAGATCTGTCAGAAGATATGCTGGCAGTTGCAAAAGAAAAAGCTGCAGCAAGAAATATAAAAAACTTTGAAACAAAAATTGCAGATGTAAGCGAATTGCCTTTTGATGATAATAGTTTTGATGCTATCAGTTGCCGCTTTGGGTTTATGTTTTTTCCGGATATGCAATTAGCGGCAAACGAAATGGTAAGAGTGCTGAAACCCGGCGGCCGTATTGCCACTGCGGTATGGAATGGTCCGCAGAAAAACTTTTGGGTTACCAGCATTATGGGAAACATTAATAAAAATATGCAACTGCAACCGCCGCCAGCAGGCGCACCAAGTATGTTTCGCTGTGCAGCAGATGGATTGATGCAACAGATATTTAAAGATGCGGGGCTAAAAAACATTTCGCAAACAGAAATTGAAAGTGCTCTTAAAATGGACGACAATGAGATGTTCTGGAAAATGCACACCGAAGTAGGCGCCCCCATTGTAGCTGCTTTAAATAAAGCAGATGAACAAATGAAAGCAAAAATAAAAGCAGATACATTTAGCCAGCTAGATGAAAAATTTAAAGGGCAGCCCGTAACTCCTCAGGCAAGTGCTTTGATTATTTATGCAGAAAAATAATGGCTGCATTTTAGTTGATGATAACAGAGAAGGATCTTAAATCTTATAATTATCAGATGAGTTGCTAAATACAAACAAATGCAAAGAGTACATTTGCACAATGGACAATCTGTTGAATAACCCTGTTTACAATGCTTTACTTTCTGGTGATGCATCTCTAAGCTTTGGAACCGGCAACGTAAGATTTTTTGAAAAAGAAGTTTCTCCCTTTGCAGGCTTTGATGATAAATATAAAAATGGTTTTGAAGAAATGTATGATCAACTTCCACAGGGGCGTAAAATTCTATATGCTAATCCGGATAAAATAGAAATACCAAAGGGTTGGATATTGAAAGCAAATGTTGAAGGACTACAGTTTGTATTGGATAAACATTCGCCGCCCGAAAAGTATGTGGCAACACCTGTTATGTTGGATGAAACAAATGTGGAAGAGATGATAAACCTAACTGCACTTACCAAACCCGGCCCGTTTGATAAACGCACCATTGAGTTTGGATGTTACTTTGGAATATTTCACAACGATCAACTTGTTGCAATGACCGGACAGCGATTGCATGTAGAAAATTTTACAGAGATGAGTGCTGTATGTACACTACCGGATCATTTGGGAAAAGGATTTGCAGCTACTTTACTTCAGCATCAAATAAACTTAATTCTTACCCACGGAGAAACCCCATTTTTGCATGTACGTGCTGATAATACAAGAGCTATCGAACTTTATAAAAGAGTAGGGCTTAAAGTATCAAGGTTGATGAACTTTTATTTTCTGCAGAGAGAATAATTTTTTTTGTATGAGTTCTCAAAATATGGCGAAATAAGTTAGTGATAAATGTTTAATTCAAAACTGACAATTCTATTAACATTCTGTAGCAGTGGTTGGGTGTGTAGCAGATTCATTTTTCAAAAGAGAAAATAATACCAGGTCAAGATACCTGCCATTTACTATTTCTGCTTCTCTTAAAATACCTTCTTTTTTAAACCCCAACTTTTCGGGTATAGCCTGGCTTTTAAGATTGGTAGTTGCAGCTTTAATTTCTATTCTGTTTAGTTTCATCTCAGAAAACCCGTAGTTGATCAAAGCTTTACATGCTCTTATAATAATTCCTTTTCCCAGCGCCTCTTTGGTTAACCAATAGCCAATTGCAGCAGTATTATTTTGCCTGTTCCAATAATGCAATCCAATTCTTCCCTGGATAATTTCATTTAATGTAATAACAAAGCTTATCTCTTTTTTTTCATTGTGGAGTACCTGGCAGTTTGCAATATAATTTTTTGTGTCAGCTAATGTTTGCATATTACCTACCCAGGGCATGTAGTCAGATAAGTGCTCACGACTACGATCAATTGCACTGAATAAACCTTCAGCATGACTTTCGGAAAGTAATGCTACTTTAATGCTATCATCAATAATTATTGTCATAAAATCTACTTTCAAATATACGCCACCGCCGTTCCTTACTTAATTAAAAAGTTGCCGCTTCATCCGGTCTTTTACACCAGCAACGTTATCCCTTTTATTTTACATTTTTGGATTAGCAGGTTTAATAGGTTCCATAAAAGTATTGGCACCTTGTGTTTTCAATCTGCGGCGAAATATTTTATCTCCGGCGGATACATACAAAATATTAAAATCAGCGCCACCAAAACAAACATTAGAAGGTTGTCCATTGGAAGGCGGCGTAGGAATGATCGCATTCACACGCCCAAGCTGATCCATTATTTGAATACCCATTTTTGTGGCAACAAACATACGTCCTGCTGTATCGCATCTTATCCCATCAGGCCATGCATTTTCATCCGTGTCCGGCACATGCAGCCAGCCGTAGCGTTGCTTATAAGTTAAGGTGCCGTCGGGTTTTATTTTATAAATCCATACCCAGTGTGATGCAGATTCGGTAGTATATAATTGAGTTTGATCTGGTGAAAGTGTAATCCCATTTGGATATTTTAAAGTGGAATCAAGTACTACTCTTACACCGTTTGGCCTTATTAAATAAAGCCTGCCTGTCGGCGAAACTCCATTGGGTGCTGTCACATAGATATTTCCATTTTTAGCAATCACCAGGTCATTACCAGAAATGTTGTCTGCCACTACTGTTTCTTTTTCGTTTGCATCATAACTTAATATTTGGTTTGTGCCACCGGCAACTGTATAGCGCTTACCATCCGGGCCAAACCAGGTGCCACTTGCTTTTTTTGCATCCACATTTAGTGTACTCAATTTTCCATCCAACCCAACTTTATATGTTTTAGATGTGGGTATATCCTGGAAAAAAACTTTGCCTTTCGCATCAGCTGCTGTTCCTTCGGTAAACTTATATCCTTCGCTAACTAATTCCCAGTCTTCGCCGGGAATAAGCAGATCACTTAAGAATTGATTCTTTGAATTTCCTTTTGTTATTGCATTTGGCCAATCTTTCCACAGCCAGCGCATAACATCCGGAAAGATAGCAGTGCCCTGGTTTCCATTGTGTCCTCCCTCCCCCCAGACATGATTGACTTCATAACCTGCAAATGAAAATGACCTTTCCATCATTTCGTTTACTTTCCACCAATCGCCTGCATAAATATCCAGGTCGTTTGCGCCATCCTGTAAAAAAATGCGGATAGGTTTTGGTTCATACTTACGAATGAGAATAGGATAACGGTCGGCACCACGCAAGCCGGTATAAGTACCAATAGCGCTGAACACTCTTGAAAATGCTTCCGGATGTTCCCATGCTGTAGTAAAGGCGCAGACAGCACCGCTGCTTGATCCACCAATGGCACGGTCATTACCATTTTTTGATAAATGAATTTCACGGCCATCACTTGTTTTTTTCTTTTCTACTTCTGGTAAAATTTCATTGATAAGAAAACGGGTGTATGCATCACCAAGGCCATCGTACTCAAAACTCCGGTTGAAGCGGCTTTGTGCATTGACGCCACTATCTGCCAACACTTTACCCGGTGTTATAAAAATCCCGATGGTAACGGGCATTTCATTTTTATAAATTAGATTGTCAAATACAGTGGGTGCTTTCCATTGAAGGCCGTCCTGGTTCACATACACACAGGCAGGCTTACCCGGTTTATATTGTGCAGGCACATACACCCAATACTCCCGCCATGTACCTGGAAAAATTTTAGACTGATCAAAAGTAAATTTTAATACTTCACCTTTTGGAACGCCTGCATGTTCTACACTGGCGGAGTCAACAGGATATGTCTCGGTTGGTTGCTGTGCAAACACAATCGTATTTGCAAACATGGCTAAGAACAGAAATATTTTTTTCATTCTCAATTATAATTAAGCTGGTAAATAATCGCCTGCAAAAACAAAACAGGCTGAGCATTGAAGATAATAAGTTTGAGATTGTTGATTCCGAGTTATTTTTTGTGAGCAATACTTTTTTAGTCGTTGGGTGGTTTTACTAACCCAATAACCAGCATTTTAAATTGTATAAACATTAGGAGTATCATTTAATGGTTTGGGAAGGGAATAATTGCCCGTTGAATTAAGAAATATTCTCTATTGCTTCTATGCAGATTATTATTTAAATTTGATAAAACATCTGCAATGCCTGTAAATGATTTAAAAAAAGAATTGGTTGCTTATATCGAAAATACAAATGATGAAGAATTACTTTCATTGCTTAAAGAAGACTTTGTATTTTATGGAAAGGTAAAAGATACAGATATTACAGACAATCTTACTCCCGAGCAGCTACAGGAATTAAATGAATTGTCTGCAGAAGATGATTTGAAAGATATCCAAACCCTTGATGCATTTAAAAAAGCTACCGATAAATGGCGTACCAGATAATTGTAAAGAAACGTTTTACTAACCGGGTACAAAAAATTCTTGCCTACCTCGAAGAAGTATGGTCGCATAAAATTGCTGTTGAATTTCTATTAAAAATTGATCGCCGTATTGCATTGCTTGCCACACAACCTTATATTGGTGCGCTTTCCTCCAAAGTAAAAGACATCAGGGGTTTACTTATTACCCGGCACAACAGATTGTATTATAAAATAAAAGGGGATAAGGTCATTATCCTGAACATGTATGATACGAGGATAAATTTAAAGAAAAATCCCTATTAGCTTATCACAATTTGTGATAAGCCGTTTTGATGTTTATTTTTAATTAGCTGCCTTATTGGTTTTGTGTTTTTTGTTCACTAACTCATGTTGCAAACCGATAGAATTAAAATCGCATCAATTGATCTAATCATCTTTATCTATATAATTTAATCATTTGAACTGGGAACACTTGCCAGTACGGATTGGATTTGCAACGAAAGAGTTGTTGTCCCTCCCTCGCAAAAAAATCCCCTGATCTCAAACTGACCAGAGGATTTATAAATTCATTTTTTAAAACTATTTCAAACCACTATTTATAATTCTGAAATAGTCAAAAGAAACATTAAAAGGCGTATCCGGTTTGTTGGTGCTTTTATCAAAATAAAAAGTACTGGTCATGCTTTGTGTTACTACTCCATCACATGCAATAATTCCGGCTCTTATATCTTTCAACATAATATCGGCGCTAGCGAGTGATTCATATTTCACGCCATCCCATGAATAATAAGCATTGTAGATACTGCCCTTTTTCTCCAGTTTCAGGATGAGATCTTTATTGCCTGTTACCTGGTCTTTTATATCTACCCATTTCATTGATTTGGCAATGCCATTTTCTTCAATCAGCAGATCAATGGTTCCCGGCTGAATACCCGTTTGCCTCCTTGTTTTAAT
>JBDSIB010000125.1:0-11089 GCA_039918155.1 Ferruginibacter sp. | reverse complement strand
GCAACAGGAAGTAAATGGTTGATGAGAGATATACTTCGCAAACAATGGGGTTTCAAAGGATTTGTGGTGACAGATTATACCGGCATAAACGAAATGATCGCACACGGTATGGGAGATCTTCAAAAAGTTTCTGCATTGGCATTAAATGCAGGTATTGATATGGATATGGTGGGTGAAGGATTTTTAACCACGCTGAAGAACTCTTTGAAAGAAGGAAAAGTTACACAGCAACAAATTGATGATGCATGCAGATTGGTATTGGAAGCAAAATATAAATTGGGCCTTTTTGATGATCCCTATAAATATTGCGATGAGCAAAGAGCTAAAACTGAAATTTATACAGCAGCTAATATTAAAGTAGCCAGAACGATTGCTACCGAAAGTTTTGTATTGCTGAAAAATAATAATAATCTATTGCCGCTAAAAAAATCAGGCACCATTGCATTGATTGGTCCATTGGCAGATGCTAAAACAAATATGACTGGTACCTGGAGTGTGGCAACAGAACTTGATAAGGCTATTTCAGTTAGAGCAGGTTTGGAAAATGCTGTTGGTAATAATGCAAAGATATTATATGCAAAAGGATCAAACCTTGATGCTGACAGTACTTTAGAAGCAAATGAAACCATGTTTGGCAGATCGTTAAATAGAGATGGCCGAAGTGCGGAAGAATTAAGGAATGAAGCTTTGGCAATTGCCAACCAGGCTGATGTAATTGTAGTAGCAGTAGGAGAGGCATCAGAAATGAGTGGCGAATCATCCAGCCGCAGCGATATCAGAATTCCGGAAACACAAAGAGAATTAATTAAAGCCTTGGTAAAAACAGGCAAGCCGGTAGTGCTTGTTTTATTTGCCGGCAGGCCAATGATTATAAAATGGGAAAGTGAAAACGTACCTGCTATTTTAAATGTATGGTTTGGTGGCAGCGAAGCTGGTAATGCTATTGCCGATGTTTTATTTGGTGATGTAAATCCATCAGGAAAACTGACCACTACATTCCCACAGAATGTTGGCCAGGTGCCAATTTATTACAGTCATAAAAGTACGGGACGTCCGTTACCGGAAGGAAAATGGTTTCAGAAATTCAGGTCCAATTACCTGGATGTTTCGAATGATCCTTTATATCCGTTTGGTTATGGTTTAAGTTATACCAATTTTGAATATAGCAATCTGAAGCTTAGCAATAATATTCTTAAAAATACTGGCAATATAACGGTTACGGTTACGCTAAAAAATACCGGCGATAAAAATGGTACTGAAGTGGTTCAATTGTACACCAGGCAAATGATTGGAAGTATTACCAGGCCGGTAAAAGAATTAAAAGGTTTTGAAAGAGTGTTTCTGAAAGCAGGAGAAAGTAAAACCATTTCCTTTAGTATCAGCGCACAGGACCTGAAGTTTTACAACAGCGATTTAAAATTTGTAGCCGAGCCGGGGAATTTTAAAGTATTTGTAGGTGGTAACAGCAGGGATGTACAGGAAGCAGATTTTAAACTTTTATAAAAATAAAATATGGTAAGGCGATACAAAGCCTTATCATATTTCGGCTTCCTTGTTGTTATAACACAGCATAAATAGAATAGAATGCGATCTCATTTATTTTGTAGCCTGCTCTTCTATATCATCCATTGATATACCATTATGGCTTTCATCATAAACGCATTCGCCATTTTTTATAATAAGAATTTGAGGAGATTCATGTCCTACAGAAAAATATTCAGCAATTTTTGAGGACAGTAATCTGTTGGCAATGAGATCAAGAATATTAAAATCAATTTCTTCGGGTGCCGCGGCCCTTTCTAAACGACTTTTTACCATGCTGCTAATGCTGCAACGGGTACTGTGTTTGAAAATTACCTGCGGTTTTGCGGAAGATCTTTCTTTTATATTTTCAAGGTCTTTTTCTGTTTCGAGGGAGATCCAGTTCATGTGTTTGTTGAATGATTAATGTATAATTCCTTCAGCCATAGGACAACCGGTTTTGCGGCTTGATGCACAACTGCTGAAAATAGCACCAAGAGACAGCAAAAGAATAGCAATTAAAAATAATTTCTTCATGTTTTTCATAAATTTTAAGATAAGCAAAGATAATTTATAGATGGTAAACGGAAAAATGCTAATAAAAATTACATTTGCAGTAAGCTATTTGTTAAAATGGCTGTTTTACTACAAGAAATCCATTATTTAAAAGAGATTAAACCCTTATCAATGCTACATTTAACCCGTCCGATTGCCTTTATTGACCTGGAAACTACAGGTGTTAATCTTTCATCAGATCGTATAGTAGAAATCGCTATTGTTAAAATTTTACCTGATGGTACCCGTCAAACAAAAAGAAAGTTACTAAATCCCCAAATGCCTATTCCGCAGCAATCAACCGATATTCACGGCATTACTGATGAAATGGTAAAGGATGCGCCAACTTTTAAACAGGCTGGAAATGAAATAAAGCAATTTTTAGAAAACTGCGACCTGGGCGGTTACAACAGCAACCGTTTTGATATTCCTGTGTTGATGGAAGAATTTCTTAGAGCAGAAATGGAAGTAGATCTAAGTGATCGCAGAATGATAGATGTGCAACATATTTTTTACAGTATGGAGCCACGTACACTTTCCGCAGCATATAAATTTTTCTGTGCTAAAGAGTTGGAAAATGCTCACAGTGCAGAGGTAGATATCAATGCAACCATTGAAGTTTTAGAAGCACAAATAGGCCGTTACGAAAAATTAGGAAACTCTGTAGATTCTATTTTATCCGTGATAGGCGAAGATAAAGTTGTGGACTATGCAAGGCGTTTTAGCTTTGATGATAAAGGTGTAGAAGTGTTCAATTTCGGTAAGTTCAAAGGCAAGTCTGTTTGTGATGTTCTGAAAGCTGAGCCACAGTATTATGATTGGATGATGAAAGGTGATTTTCCTATGCATACCAAGAAAAAACTGACAGAACTATTTAACCGGGCCTTGTTAAAGAATAAATAACAAAGCCTTAAATAATTACGGCTGAATACTTTTCTTTATACATTATTTTTGCTGGTAATAAAACCATCGTTTGGAAAAACTTGTAATCATACCAACCTTCAACGAGAAGGAAAATATTGAGGCAATTATTGCAGCAGTAATTTCCTTGCAGGCTAATTATCATATTCTTATTATTGACGATGGTTCACCGGATGGTACTGCTTCAATTGTAAAGTCTTTATTCCCCAAATATATTGGCCAGTTATTTTTAGAAGAACGTCGTGGCAAACTTGGGCTGGGCACTGCGTATATTCATGGCTTTAAATGGGCTATGGAAAAAGGATACAATTATATTTTCGAAATGGATGCAGATTTTTCTCATAATCCTGCAGACCTTGAGCGGTTATATAAAGCATGTGTTGACGGTGCAGGCGTGGCCGTAGGCTCACGTTATGTAAAGTATGGCGCTGTAGAAAACTGGCCGGCAAACCGCATCGCACTATCTAAAGGTGCTTCGCTTTATACAAGAATGATCACCTGGATGCCGGTAAAAGATCCCACCGCCGGTTTTGTTTGTTATCAGCGAAAAGTGTTGGAAGCAATCAATTTTGATAACATCAACTTCGTTGGTTACGCCTTCCAGATAGAAATGAAATTTGCTGCATGGAAACTTGGATTCAAGATCGTCGAAGTGCCGATCACTTTTAAAGATCGTAAACTCGGCGCAAGCAAAATGAATAAGGGGATTGTAAAAGAAGGGATTTTAGGCGTGCTGCAATTGCGTTGGCAAAGCTGGTTTAAAAATTATCGCAGAAGACTTAGCAATGAGCCTGCAGAAACAGCTGCAAATTTATTTCAACAGCAGGATATTTTAGCTCAGAATAAATAATTATTTCCCGAGCCATTCTTTAAACCCGTTTACTCTTTCTCTACTTACAATTGTTTCCGATGTAGTAACAGGGCTGATCTCTAATTTTAATCTTCCACCAAGCCAGGTATGTACTTTTTTTACAGCTTCAATATTTACCAGTAAATGCCTGTTGATACGATAGAAATTATTTGGCTGTAAAAATTTTTCCAGTTGTGACAGGTTACTTTCCAATAAATATTTTGTACCGGTAAAATCAATTGCATAGCACAATTTTCCATCGGCATAACTGTAGGCCATGTTTTCCGTTTTTAAATAACTTAACTGTTGTCCTCTCCTTATCAATAACCTTTCTTTATACTTGCCGACATCCATCTCCTGTACCAGTTTAATTATTTTATCAGAAAGGTTAACAGGTATTTTAGGATAAAGCTGCTGATATTTTTGCAATGATCTCTGCAATTCATTTTCATCAAGAGGCTTTAGTAAATAATCAACACTGTTTACTTTGAAAGCCATTAAAGTATATTGATCAAATGCGGTGGTAAATATTACCGGTGTTCTTACCTCGATCTGCTTAAAAATATCAAAGCTTAATCCATCAGCCAATTGTATGTCCATAAATATCAGATCAATTTTCTGTGCTGTTGAAAGATAGCGTACTGCTGATTCTACACTGTCTAATCGTTGGATGATCTCCATTTCATCACTGTAATTATGCAGAAGTTTGGCCAAAAGATTTGCAGCCGGTATTTCATCTTCTATAATAATTACTTTCATATTTCTACAGCATTAGTTTTCTAGTAACGGAATGGAAACACTGAAGCTTGTTTCATTTTGTATTACTGTCATTCCTTTATCACTTAATAATTTATACCGCTTACAAATATTATCCAGGCCAATACCTGTTGATTCTGATATTTGTTTTTTTATCTGCAGGTTATTACTCACTACCAGGCTTCCATTTTCAGTAAAAAGTTCAATGTTTAAAGGCTTTTCCATAGAAACGATATTATGTTTAATGGCATTTTCCATTAATATTTGCAGTGATAAAGGCACAATCCTGTTCTTTAATTTTTCCGGAGGGATATTAATATTTATTTCTAAATTATTACCAAATCTTGTTTTTAATAAAAAACTGTAAGCATTAAATACTTCCAGTTCTTCTTTTAATGAAATACTTTTTTCATCTTTTACTTCCAGTATATGCCGGTATACTTTTGACAATTGCTGAACAAAATCAACCGCATGTTTAGGGTTTTCTGGGATAAGAGAACTAAGCGTATTAAGATTGTTGAATAAAAAATGCGGATTTACCTGTGTACGTAATGCGTTGAGTTGTGCATGAAGGCTTTCTCTTTTCAGCATCTCTTTTTCTTCTACAGAATCTTTTAGCTCACGCATAAAATAAATACTTTCATAAATTGCCATTATCATTATTACACAAAAAACAGCCGCTGCATTGCCATTGATGAGCTCATCCGAACTAAAAAAATTTGGCGGAGAAGGAAAAATGGCAATCGCATTTAGTATTAAATGCAGAAGGTTATTACCAGCCACTGTAAATATAAGCATGACGACCGATTGCAGGAAAAGACGTTTGCGTACTTCTTTAAAAAGAGGATACCTGGTACGACACCAGATAAGGATATAGCGGTTAATGATCCACAAGGCAATGGTAATGGTAAAAGTAGTGACGTATTTGTCTATACTGAAATATGGCTGCCGGTTGAAACGGCAGCCAAAAAATATGATCGGGACAATAAAGCTTAAAATAGGAATAGCAAAAAGCATCAGCAACTTATCGTTAAATCCTATTTTAGAGTTAATACGCCTCATGCCATAAAGATATATAATTTAAAAACGGGTATTATTTTAAATGGTAGTTAGTTGGAGCTGTTATATATTTTAACTGCTTCCTCCAGTTTTGAAATATCTCCTTTATTAGCTTTTGCATTTTGCACTGCCAATGGATTACTAGCCAAATCATTGTTTATAAAAGATTCTACCGTTTTTTTATTCAGTAGTTTAAGGCTATTGTTTGAGTAGGTAAAATAATCATTTACCTTTCCTTCTGTACCGTTATTAAAAATTGCTTCTGTGCCATTGTAAGTTGATTTGCCTGCAGCATTGCTCACTTTCTGAAGAAAATTTATTCTGCCAATACAAATGGTTTTAAAAAAGTCGCCACTGAGGCACATATAATTTGTATTATCAATACTAACTGCATTAATATCGCTGCCCTCATAATTCTTTTTATTATTTCCCTCATTATCTAAAAAAGTAATAGATGCAAATTTTTTCATGTTATCCTTTATAAACCCTGTCACTACTTTGCCATCTGCAAGTGTAACAGAACCTTTTGTAAAATCAGCAGGAACATTGGTTTGTGCTTTTACAACTGTAAAAGAAAATAGGACTGCAACTGTATAAAAAAAATGTTTAAGTTTCATAACTTTAGTATTTAAAGTGGTTAAAAAATTATTACAGCACAAGATTACTTAAACTTGCATAATTTCAAAATCAAAAAAGCGTGAGTTGTAGAAAAAAGGGAATGAGCCGATTAAAATAGGACTATTTTTTATATGCGGGGTGATATTGGCTGAGCGTTGTTCGCAGATATTCCCTGTCCAGGTGCGTATAAATTTCTGTAGTTGTAATACTTTCATGTCCCAGCATTTCCTGCACAGCACGCAGGTCTGCACCACCTTCTACCAAATGCGTTGCAAAAGAATGACGGAAAGTATGTGGCGAAATATTTTTTGTAATGCCTGTTTTTTTTGCAAGCGCTTTTAATATTAAAAATATCATTACCCGGCTCAGTCTGCTGCCTCTTCGGTTTAAAAATAAAATATCTTCTTCGCCTTTTTTTATACTGATGTGAGTCCTGATCGTCTGCCTGTAAATATTTATAAATTTCACCGCATCATCACCAATCGGCACCAATCTTTCTTTATCACCTTTACCAATTACTTTTACAAAACCCACATCCAGGTAAAGACAACTTATTTTTAGATTCACTACTTCACTCACCCGCAGTCCGCAACTGTACATGGTTTCAAGTATGGCTTTATTTCTTTCGCCTTGCGGTTTGCTCAGGTCAATCGCATTTATTATTTTTTCTATTTCTTCAAAAGATAAGGTGTCCGGCAGTTTGCGTACCAGCTTCGGAGACTCCAATAACATGGTTGGGTCCGTTGCAGTGATCTGCTCAAGCAGGCAATATTTATAGAAACTTCGCAAGCCTGATATAATGCGTGCCTGCGAAGATGGCGTCATACCAAGTTTGTGTACCCATTGTACAAATGCTTCCAGGTCTTTTAGCGTTATATCAGCAGGCGGTTTTTTTATATCATTGTTTTGCAGGTAGTCCGTCAGCTTGTCAATATCATGCAAGTATGCCTCTACAGAGTTTTCTGAAAGCGATTTTTCCAGTTGGAGCCAGGCTTTATATCCTTTTTTATAAGAGTTCCACATAATTTATTCCTATAACTTTAGCACTTATTGCACTACAATTTAATTAAACCATTATTTTCGCCTAATATTTTTTTATTTACACATTATGCCAGATATACTTCCTGTAAATTTCAGGTCATTCAATAAAAAACTTTCTCTATATCGAAAATCATTTCGTAGTTTTTTAAACAGGTCAGAAAAAAATCCACCAAAAGGAATTGACAAGCTAACACCAATTATTGAAAAAGAAGTATGGGAAGAAGTGGATTGTCTTAGCTGCGCTAATTGCTGTAAAAAAATGACGCCCACTTTTACTCCAAAAGATCTAAAAAGAATTTCAGCTCATTTTAATCAAACACCTGAAGAGTTTAGAAAAAAATGGCTCAAGAGAGACAATAATAAAGATCTTGTAAATAAAACGCAGCCTTGCCAGTTTTTAAATTTGTCAGATAATAAATGTTCTATCTACGCCATCCGTCCCGAAGACTGCTCCGGCTTTCCGCATTTATCAAAAAAGAGATGGACTGATTATGCTCACGTTCACAAACAGAATATCGACTACTGTCCGGCCACCTTTAAATTGGTAGAAAAAATGATTGCAAGAGTAGGGGAGAAATGGTAATTTATTTTCAAAGACATAATTTTTAAAGAGTCAATGAGTCAATAGTCAAATGTAAATGGTGAAATTCAGATAGTCTTTAAGTAGTTGGTTATTTTAATGACTAATGACATTTGACCAATGACTGACCTTTGTTATTCATACACATCTTCTATTAAAAAATACTCCGGCTCTTTATATTTTAAAATGGTGATGGCTAATACATCAAACTGTAATCTTTTCCATTGTGGCTGTTGATATAAAAATTCTTCTGAAGCATTGATAAGATATTTTATTTTTTTGCTGTCAATGTTTTCTTCCGGATGACCAAAATTTTGGCTGCGTCGTGTTTTAACCTCAATAAAATGTAGCATTTTTTCTTTACTGGCAATTATGTCTACTTCCCAATGACTGTGCCGCCAATTGGTATGTATTATCTCATATCCTCTTTCTGAAAAATATTGTACAGCGAGGGTTTCGCCCAGTTTGCCGGTATCGTTGTGAGAAGCCATTGCTTAAAGATAATATTTCAATGGGGAATGAGAGTGACTGTAATTTTTAATACAGGATTTATTTACTTATTTTTGCAGCAGAAATTTATAATATGAAAAAGCAACAAACATCTTTAATTTTAATAGCAACACTGCTGGTAATTATTGCAGCGGTATCAAGAGTAGTACTATATCCTCATAATTTCAGCCCGATAATTGGTATGGCGTTATTTGCAGGTGCTGTAATTGTAGATAAAAAGCTGGCATTTATATTACCAATTGCTGCAATGCTTTTGTCTGACGTTTTGTTTGAAGTATTTAATATAGCACCAGGATTTTGGGGTTGGGGACAATTGGTAGGTTACGGCATTCTTGCTTTGATCACTGTATTAGCATTTACAATGAGAAAGCCAACTGTGGTAAATATTCTTGGTTATTCCATTGCTTCTTCATTGATATTTTTCTTCCTGTCTAACTCTTCTTATTTCTTTATAGAAAATACTATTTACCATACTTATCCTCAAACAACAGGTGGCTATTTTGCCTGTCTTGAAGCTGGTATTCCTTTTCTGAAAACGAACTTATTGGCAGATCTTACATATAGCGTTATTTTATTCGGAAGCTATTTTTTAATGATGAAATACGCATTGCAGAAAAAAGTAGCAGCCTGATATCAATCATTATAAATTATTAAAAAACCGTAGGAAGATATCTTACGGTTTTTCATTTTCAGCTTCATATGCTGCATCTGGTATAAGGTTTTTTCCATCTGCTGCCGTAGTAGCCAACTCATCACAACGATTGTTAAAAGGGTTATCTGCATGGCCTTTTACCCATATCATTTTTACAGTAAAGTCTTTTGACAGATCATGATAAATTCTCCAGAGATCGCTATTTTTTTTTCCGCCTTTAAAGTTTGTTTTTATCCAGTTCTTTAGCCAGCCTTCTTCAATAGCCCTAACAACATATTGGCTATCCGAATAAACAACTACCGGGATATGTTTTTTTGTAATTGCTTTTAACCCGGCAATTACTGCCATCAATTCCATACGGTTGTTAGTGGTATATTTATAGCCTTGTGATAACTCCTTGCGATGATGACCATACATCAATATGGTGCCATACCCACCCGGGCCCGGGTTGCCACGGGAAGATCCGTCTGTGTATATTGTAATATTGTTCAAGTTGTTATTTTGATTTAGTCAATGGTCAATGGTCAATGGTCAAATGACAATATTATAATATCTTTTTTTAATGACTGTTGACAAATGACTTAATGACTTTTTCAATGGATTAAACTTGAAAAACCCCCGTTTTAAACTCTTCTATCACATTATTATTATTTGATGCCGCAATACCTTCTGAGATCACACGGCGTGTTTCTCCCGGGTCTATAATTGCATCTACCCATAACCGGGATGCTGCATATTCAGGTTTTGTTTGACGGGTATACTTATCTGTAATTTTATCCAGGAATATTTTTTCATCTTCTGCACTTACTTCTTTCCCTTTGGCTTTCATTGCTCCCACTTCAATCTGTAACATTGTTTTTGCAGCCTGTTCGCCACCCATTACAGCAATTTTTGCAGTAGGCCATGCATAAATAAATCTTGGGTCATAAGCTTTGCCACACATGGCATAATTGCCGGCACCATAAGAGTTCCCAACAATGATCGTTATTTTAGGCACAACAGAATTGGCTACTGCATTTACTAATTTAGCCCCGTCTTTAATAATACCTGAATGTTCACTGCGACTACCAACCATAAAGCCCGTCACATCCTGCAAAAAGACCAGTGGAATTTTTTTCTGGTTGCAGTTCATAATAAATCTTGCGGCTTTATCAGCGCTGTCGTTATAAATAACACCGCCCAGTTGCATTTCACCTTTTTTACTTTTCACGATCAATCTTTGGTTGGCAACAATACCCACTGCCCAGCCATCAACCCTTGCATAGCCGCACATAATCGTTTTACCGTAATCCTTTTTAAACTCATCAAAGCTGTCTGCATCTGTTATGCAATCGATCAACTGAAGCATATCGTAAGGCTTAGTATTCCCTTCACTCATTATACCATAAATATTTTCAATTGCTGGTTTTGGTTTCACCGTTTCTATCCTGTTAAAACCTGCTGTGCTGGCTGGGCCAAGCTTATTGATTATTTTTTTTACCTGGTCAAGGCATTCCTGTTCAGTTTTGAATTTATAATCTGCAATGCCGGAGATTTCTGTATGTGTAGCTGCTCCACCCAATGTTTCTGCATCAATATCTTCACCAATAGCAGCTTTCACTAAATAGGGGCCTGCTAAAAAAATAGATCCTGCACCTTCTACCATCAATGTTTCATCACTCATTATGGGCAGGTAAGCGCCACCGGCTACACAAGCACCCGTTACCGCTGCTATCTGTGTAATACCCATCGCACTCATTTTCGCATTGTTGCGGAAGATGCGTCCAAAATGTTCTTTGTCCGGAAAAATCTCATCCTGCATCGGAAGAAAAACACCGGCACTGTCCACAATATAAATTACAGGAAGTTTATTTTCCATTGCGATCTCCTGCATACGCAGATTTTTTTTGCCGGTAATAGGAAACCAGGCACCGGCTTTTACCGTTTGGTCATTGGCCACGATCACACACTGGCGGCCACTTACATAGCCAACACCGCTTACAGTACCGCCTGCAGGGCAACCGCCGTATTCTTCATACATCTCAAA
>JBDSIB010000124.1:0-3774 GCA_039918155.1 Ferruginibacter sp. | reverse complement strand
TTTAAATGAACTGGAAGAAAATGAAGAGCGATTCCGCACACTTTCCAATGCAATGCCGCAATTTGTGTGGACAAGTGACGCAGATGGAGCTCTTAATTATTTTAATGAAGCAGTATACGAATATTCGGGATTAGCAAAAGAACTGGTTGATAAGGAAGGCTGGTTGAGAATCATTCATCCCGATGATGCAGAAGAGAATTTAAAACTTTGGATACATTCCGTAGAGACCGGGCAACCGTTTTTATTTGAGCACCGTTTCAGGCGTCACGATGGCGTATACAGGTGGCAACTAAGCCGTGCAGTACCGCAAAAGGATGAGAATGGGCATATAAGGATCTGGGTAGGTACAAGTACAGATATTGACGACATCAAAAAACATGAAGAGCAGAAAAACGATTTCATCAAAATGGCTAACCATGAGTTGAAAACACCGGTGACAACCATTAAAGGTTATGTACAACTTTTGTTAAAAACACATGGCAATTCAGGGGATGCTATATTGTCAAAATCATTGATCACTGTTGACAGGCAGGTAACAAAACTTACGAACCTTATCTCTGACTTACTGGACGTAACCAGGATTGATTCCGGTAAACTGCCCCTAAACAATGAGGTATTCTGCTTAGAAGACCTGGTAAGAGATACAATAAAAGATATAAAGGCTGCCACTCAAACGCATGAAATAATTTATAACTCAAATTCTGACGCAAACGTTTTTGCAGACAAAGACCGTATTTCGCAGGTATTACTTAATTTATTTACAAATGCATTTAAGTATTCGCCTAAAGCTGATAAAATAATTATTGAAATAAACAATGCCGGCAATGATGTTGTGGTATCTGTACAGGATTTTGGAATTGGTATTGACAAAGAAGACCTGGAAAATATCTTTGAACGTTTTTACAGGGTTGCCGGTAAAGATGAAAAAACTTTTCCGGGATTTGGAATTGGTTTATTTATTGTAAAAGAAATAATTGTAAGGCATAATGGAAATTTGTGGGTTAACAGCGAAAAAGGCGCAGGATCTGTATTTTATTTTTCTTTACCCATTCATTTATAAAATAAAGAAATGAAAAAAGAGCAAGTAGATGTTTTAGTAGTGGACGATGATCCGGATCTGTGCATGCTTATGCAATCAATGCTTAAGTTTTCAGGCTATGTTACAAAAGGGTGTAACAATCCCCTTTATTTAGAAAAAGTGCTCGAAACTACAGAGCCCAGAATGATACTTATGGATATGCTTTTATCAGGTGCAGATGGAAGAGATGTTTGTAAGGCTTTAAAAAGCAATGAAAATACGAAAGATAAAAAAATTATGATGATATCCGCTCATCCGGATGCTGAAGTAACCTGCCGGGATGCAGGCGCAGACGAGTTTTTGGGTAAACCTTTCGATATAGATGTTTTTATAAAAAAAGTAGAAGGCATCTTGAATAATTGATGAAACTTCTTCATTGTTTTTGTAAAACAACATTGCAATAGTAAATATTTAGTGAGATATTATGAACTCCCATTCTTTGGGAATGATATTTGCTTATTTATACGAAAATTATTTATTTCAATACTTTATGTATATTATTTACAAATAGTATTGGAATTTAATTTATATATATTCCTGATCAAAATCAAAAATTATGAACTACAAATTTCTTTTAATTCCCATTATTGGTGCTTCGGCAATGTTCAGTTCCTGCGTAAGTAAAAAAGCAATGAAAAATGAGCAGGTAAGGTATATAACACTGCAAACGCAGTACGATAAACTGCAGGCTGATCTTAAAAATTGCAATGATCTTACGGATGAAAATAACCGCAAAAGAAATGAGATGCAATCAGAACTCGATAACCTAAACAAGCAGATTGGCTATCTAAAGGATAATAATAACCAGGCATTAAAACAATTGGAGAACTTATCAGTAATTTCCAGTTCACAGGCTGAGAGCATTAAAAAATCAATGGATAATATTGGTGCCAAGGATGCATACATTCAGAATCTTCAAATGGCAATGAATAAAAAGGATTCCCTGAATATGACACTGGTGATGAACTTAAAAGGTGCGATCGGTAATATCGACGACAAGGATATAAATATTAAGGTTGATAAAGGAGTTGTGTACATAGACATTTCGGACAAATTATTATTTAAAAGCGGTAGCTATGATGTAACGGATAATGCTAACGCTGTTCTGGGAAAAGTTGCGCTTGTTTTAAAGAATCAGCCAGACATCGAGTTTATGGTAGAAGGTCATACTGATAATGTTCCATTTAAAGGCAATGCCCTCTTAAAAGATAATTGGGATCTGAGTGTAAAACGTGCCACTGCTGTAGTACGCATATTGCAAAACCAGTATGGTCTTGATCCTTCGCATATAGCTGCTGCCGGACGTAGTGAATACAAACCTGTTGCAGATAATTCAACAGCAGAAGGAAGGGCCGCTAACCGCAGAACTAGAATTGTAATTCTGCCTCAGTTAGATCAATTCTTTAAATTGCTTGAACCTAAAAAATAAAATACAAACACAAAAAAAGAGGCGCTGTTATTAACAACGCCTCTTTTTTATTTACGCATTGTTGCCAATGCTTCTGTCCATTTTAATAATTCTTTCAATACATCATTGGCTGCGCCGGAAAGCATTGCATCCGGAATGAATTTTCCATTTTCATCTATATGTTTTGTAAAAAAAGGAATGTTCACTGACTCAGTTAACGGCATCATCTTTAATGTTGTCACGACTTGCTTTAATTGCTGTACCGCTCTTGTGCCGGCAGCCAATCCTCCATAACTTACAAATGCTACGGGTTTATAGTTCCATTCCTGGTAAAGAAAATCCAGTGCATTTTTTAACGGTGCCGGATAGCCGAAATTATATTCGCAGGTTACGATAATGATGGCATCAGCTTCATCAATTGTCTTGCTCCATTGTTTAGTATGTTCCTTAGTATACTCTTTTAACTTCGGATGATTGGGCTCATCAAGGAAAGGCAGATTTATGGCTGCAAGATCGAGCAACGCTGTATTGAATGCAGGATTTTGTTTACACACATCGTATATCCATTCTGCTACTGCTGGCCCTTTTCTACCTGGTCTTGTGCTGGCAATGATTATTTTTAAATTATACATTTCTCTTTTTTTTGTAAAGATAAACTGTTCTTTTTACCATCACTGGGTACTTTGGATACCTTTATATTTTATAAATGTGTCAGGCGTTAAGAAAATATCCGTTGGATTATTATCAAAGCATGGCCTAAGTACAACGGATCTGCAATCTGTGAATATTCTAATTATATCTTTCTCATTTTGCCAATGAAATGATCACCCATAAGGAAGCAACAGAAATAATGACCCACAATATTATACCCTGTATAAATGGCTTAATACCTACTGACTGCAATACTTTGCGGTTAAGGCCACAGCCAATTAAGAACAGTGTAAGCGTTAACCCAGCCTTTGCAATACCGGTGAGGTAGCTATTGTATTTTGTAATAAAAGGAATATAAGTATTGGAAACCATGGCCAGCACAAACAAACCGATGAAGTATGGGATCTTTATTTTACTTTCTTTGTTCTTAAAAATAAAGGTGGATGCAAAAGCGATCGGAATGATCCATAAAGCCCGTGTAAGTTTTACCGTTGTTGCTATCTCCAATGCCTGTGCACCATATTTGCTGGCAGCGCCTACTACAGAACTTGTATCATGTATTGCAATAGCACACCACAAACCAAATTGTGTTTGAGATAAATGCAGGCTGTGCCCAATGATCGGAAAAATAATTAAG
>JBDSIB010000123.1:0-104470 GCA_039918155.1 Ferruginibacter sp. | reverse complement strand
GCTCGAACCGGCCACCTGAAGCTTGGAAGGCTACCGCTCTACCAAATGAGCTACTTCCGCTAATACATTTATGATTTTTGATGTTGGATTTATGATTTTTAACCACATCATAAATCTTCAATCATACATCACAAATCAAAGAACTGTGGGCAGAGTAGGTTTCGAACCTACGTACTCGTAAGAGAACAGATTTACAGTCTGTCGCCTTTAACCACTCGGCCATCTGCCCAAAAACGGAGCCGAAGACTGGAGTCGAACCAGCGACCTGCTGATTACAAATCAGCTGCTCTACCAACTGAGCTACTTCGGCGTATTACAAAATCTCTAAGAACTTCCCTCAAAACAGGCCACAACAGTGCACCCCTTTTTTTGGGAAGGCAAAGGTAAGTGAAAATGATTAATAGAAAAACTTTGTAAAAGATTTTTTTAAAGGATTTTTTTAACCGGTTCCAAACATTAAAAAGCCCTGCATTTTTATTGCAGGGCTTCTATCTTTTAAAAACTTATCCGGTCAGGCTGCCTGTCTTTCTTTTTTGCGTTTTATTTGGTTTATAACTGCATCCAATGCTTCGTCAAAACTTTCTTCAAAAGATTTAGAAGATTGTTTTACAAAAAACTCATGCCTGGGTATTGAAACTTTTATTTCTGCTATTTTATCTTTTATATTGTGCACAATATTATCCAGCTTAAGATACACGTCCACTTTGGTTATTCGGTCATGAAACTGTGTGAGTTTCGGTATTTTTTTTTCTATGTACGATACTAATTTGGTGTCTGCATCAAAATGCACTGTCTGAATGTTTACGTTCATAACTTTCAATTTTAATTAATGAGAAAAATTAGAATTAGGTATCAATTAAAGCATAGGCAAAAAGATGTGTGTGGGTTTAAATTATTCCTTTCAAAATCACATAATGAAGTTAGTTTATGAAACGATGTTTTCAAAATTAAATTTTATGAATGGCAGAAAAATAACAGATAATAAAGATCAGGCCTTCGGATGAGCTTTTTTATAGATATCTTTTAACTTCTCGATGGTATTGTGAGTATAAATCTGGGTGGCAGCAAGGCTGCTATGGCCTAAGAGTTCTTTTACAGCATTTAGCTCAGCCCCATTATTAGTAAGATGAGTGGCAAAGCTATGCCGCAGGATATGTGGGCTTTTCTTTTCGACAGTAGTGATAAGAGACAGGTATTTTTTTACTACGTTATATACATACTTCGGGTCAAGCTTTTTACCTTTAGCACTTACCAGTAAAATTCCTTTTTCAGGATCATCAACAGTCACTTTTTTAACCTGTATATATTGCTGTATGGCTTGTATAAAATCCTTACTAACAGGAATAATCCTTTCTTTACTACCCTTTCCCAATACTTTTATACTGCAATTGCTTATATCAATATGATGTTCCTGCAGGTTTATCAATTCTGCTTTACGAATACCTGTATTATAAAGTAATTCTAAAATCAATCGCTCCGTTTTTGCTGTCCAGTCATCTGCGAATTCTACATGGGTAAATAAAGTATTGATATCCTTTTTATCCACAAACTGCGGCAGCCGTTTAGCATTTTTGGGAGAAACAATTGTTGCCATCGGGCTAACTATAACAGTTTGCTGCCTTAATTGATATTTGAAGAAGGATTTGAGAGATGATATTTTTCTATTGATCGTTTTTGAAGAAATGCCTTTTTCCTTAAGTGAAGCCAGCCAGGTCCGAATGAAGGTGGGTTTAATTTCCGGTAAGGTATTCAATTCAAAATTGCCGCATAAAAATTCTATAAAAGCCCCTAAATCGTTTTCATAAGATATGATAGTGTGCTGGCTATATCTCTTCTGATATTTTAAATAATCAAGAAATGGTTGTATATGTTCGTGGTGAGTTATGGACATAAAAAAACTGATGGCCAAAGTTATGCATAACCTGCCATCAGTATACTATTTTGCTGGTAGTAATTATATGTAAGTACTATTTATCGAATTTGCCTGCAGCCATCTGTTGCTTGTACACAGCTTTCAACACTTTTGTACGGTTCCTTATAGACGGCTTAATGAAAGCCTGTCTTTCTCTTAATTGCAATAGTGTACGGCTTTTCTCAAATTTCTTTTTATACTTTTTAAGCGCCTTGTCTATGTTTTCGCAATCTTTTGAATCAATAATGAGCATTTGTAAATACCTCCTTTAGATGAAAAAATTCTAACCGTTTTACAGGTTAGGGGCGGCAAAGATAATAGTTTTAATCAAAAAAAGAAATATTGAAGGACAAATTCCCGAAATTTGAAAAATGTTTACCGGTATAATAGAAACAATAGGTAGAATTGAAAAAATTGAGCAGGAAAATGCAAACTACAGTTTTTGGGTAAGTTCTGTTTTATACAATGAATTAAAACCCGACCAAAGCCTGAGCCACAATGGCGTATGCCTTACTGTGGAAGAAATACAGGGGCAATGGCACAAGGTTACCGCCATCCGGGAAACGCTGGATAAGACCAATCTTTCCGCTTGGCAAAGTGGAACCATAGTCAACCTGGAAAGATGTATGAAAATAAATGGCCGATTGGATGGCCACATCGTTCAGGGGCATGTCGATGCAACTGCGAAATGCATTGCCACCGCAGAAAAAGATGGCAGTTGGGAATTTCAATTTGAAATAGATAAAAAATTTTCAACCCTTATTATTGAAAAAGGCTCTATTACACTAAATGGAATAAGCCTTACTATATTCAATATTTCAGAATCAGCATTTACCGTGGCCATCATTCCATACACATATGAGCATACAAATATGAGCCAGCTGAAAATAAATAATACCGTGAATATTGAGTTTGATCTGATTGGGAAGTATGTGAACAGGATAAATTTACTAAAGCAATAAGATTTTGAAATATCTTGTAGGCACCAATAAAAATGTGTTTAAGATATATTTATATTATGGATTTAACTCAAACAGAAAATATTAATTGCCCATTATGCCAAAGCAATGTTTATAAAAAAAAATATACCATAAACAATTGGGCAATCGTAAAATGCGATAACTGCTCTTTCGTTTATGTAAATCCCCGACTAAACAAAAAAGCACTTTTCAATATTTATAACTCCAGCTATTTCGACAATACCGTTTTCGGCTATTCGCATTATGATGAAAGCAAAGAGTTGAGAAAAAAAAATTTTTGTAAATGGATTGAGGACGCAACTCAATTTTTTGATAAAAAACAACATAACGAGGCACTGGACATCGGTTGTGCTACAGGTTATTGCCTTGAAATTTTTAAAGAACGAGGATGGAGTGCGAACGGAATTGAATTGGACAGATCAATTGCAAATGACCTGAATAAAAAAGGGTATAATGTTTACAATACTTCTTTATTGGACACAACTTTTACTACAAAGTTTTCTATTATCACATTATTTGATGTAGTAGAACACCTTACAGAAATTAAAGAGAATTTTCTAAAACTGCACAGTAGTCTTACTGATGATGGTATTATTATAATGATCACCCCGGATTACCAAAGTTTGCAAAGGAAAATATTAGGTAAAAAATGGTTTCAATTTAAGCCAATCGAGCACATTAATTATTTTGACCTAAAGTCTCTACAAAAAGTTGCTGCAGAAACAGGGTTTGAAATTATTCTTCACAAAAAATCCGGCCAATATGCAGATATTGATTTTCTCAAAAGCCGATTACAGAAATATAAATTCAAATTTTTCCTTCCCTTGCTGAACATTCTTTCACCTGTGTTTAACCTGCAAAAAAAATTTTTATACACAGATACCGCAAGCTTATATCTTATTTTAAAAAAGAAATAAACGTACGAGGATTTCAAGAATTTTTAATCTGTTTTCTATAAAACACAGCCACAACAGTAAGTGTTATAAAAATTGGCATTAATGTAAGAAAGAACCGATTGTGGTAATCATCACACTGGAGTGAAATCGTCAATGCAAATAACAATATAACTGACAGAATAAAAGCTCCCAAAGGCTTTGACAGAGCAGTATATACTTTTTTAAATCTAAATATTATCAATAGATAAATGCTGATAAGATATACCATTAGATAAGTATTGTGAGCCATGGAATAATAATCTCTCACCATTAAAAAGAAATAACGCAATCTTACCAATGCAAGTTTAAATGCAATAGAAAAATTGTGGGTTATATAAAAAAAAAGCTGGTAAAGTTGGCTAGAATTATCACTTAAAACAATATTCTTATTTCCATTTGTATCAGGAATATCACAGATCAGGCTTTGATCAAGGACAGAACGCTTCATACTCCAGTCTGAGGTAGTAGTAAAAACTGTTTGGATAACAAGATTTAAGATTATTAAGAAAAATATGCTGACGAAATAAAATAATATTTTCTGTTTTTTATTAAGATGGAGAAATATAAAAAGCAATACCGGAATAACAAATAAGATACCTAAAGGCCGGCTGATAATTACCAGCGCAAGAATTAAAAAGGTAATTATTAAAAAACGTATGTTTATTTTTTTAAAAAATAACAACCAGGAAAAAAGCAGGATAACACTACTATAAAATATATTTTCCGTATAAAGACAAATTGACCATATTTGGTAAGGCCAGAAAGTAATAAGCAACAGACAAACCAGCAGACCAATATTTTTATTGCCGAAATAAAATTTTAAAGCCTTATAGAAATATAAATAGCTAAAAAGATTAATTGCCATTATTAATACGAGAGCACCATAAACTCCAGTTTTTAAAAGAAATGATAATGCAATTATGAAAATAGTAGAGGAATAAAAAAGGTAACGTGCCTGAGAAAAATGATGATTGGTCAAAATAAAATCGGCTTCATTTATATACTTCGTCGCTTCCAGTTGGAAATTAAATCCGAATTTCCAAGCATAAAAAGCTTCTGCCAAAAGCCACATTAAAACAATTATCCAATAATTTTTTACTTGATCTTTAAAAAGCGCATTATTCATTCTAAATATGCATATTGTTTAATAAAGATAATTATTGCAATCATTTAAAACTATCATTTATAACCCATGTGTTGCCGAATTAAAAAAATAAGTGAATATTTGTAATTCCAGCGGTTAAATATTCCCGTTAAAGTTGCATGGTACAAGACAAAAAATTTATCCCTTCTCTTACTGGTATAAGGGCTATAAGTGCATATTTAATTTTTTTTTATCACCTGAATTTTTTTTCGCCCGAAACCCAGCCAACAGCGTTCCTTATACTTAACCAGTTTTATACATTCACTACTTTCTTTTTTGTATTGAGTGGTTTTATCATCTGCTATAAATATTATGAGACTAGGGCGCTGAAGAAAGTAGATCTTTTTAATTATTTTATCAACCGCATCTCCAGAATTTTCCCGGTATTATTTATTCTCACAACTATTACTTTTCTTCTTCAATATATATACCATCTAAATAATACATCTGAAATTATAAAAACATACATTTATAATATTACTTTATTAAAAGGATTTTCAACAGAGTACAAATTCACTGGTATTGGCCCAAGCTGGAGTATTAGTGTAGAAGAATTATTTTATACTTTATCACCTTTTTTGTTCTTCTTCATTACAAAAAAAAGCAACTTATTAAAAACGATTCTTGTTTTTTACGCTTTAGGCATCTTATTTACCTTTTTATTCAGCCATATAAGTGCAGATGGATTTTTTAGTGATTACAAATTCACCGCATATTTCACCTTTTTCGGTCGCATATTCGAATTTGCCTGTGGCATTTTTTTGGCTTTTATTGTAAAAGGAAAATTTAAGCCTGGAATTTTAAAATCTGCAGGCAAATACACATTGATGCTTGGCTGGTTTATTATTATTCTTTCAGTACTAGGCTTGTATTGTGCTGCAAAATATTATCATGTGCAACATGCTCCTGATAGCTGGACCGGGCTATTTATAAATAATATAATAATGCCCATTGGGATTACGCTTATTTTATACAGCCTCATATACCACAAAACGATTTTACAAAAATTTCTGGAGAGTAAACTTATGGTTGCGTTAGGAAGCGCCACCTATTCTTTTTATCTATTGCATACAACCTTTATGCTTAGTTGGATAGAAAAGTATATCAGCAAAAACTTAATTATAACTTTTATCTCTATGGTTATTTTTTCCTATATATTTTTCAGACTTATAGAACAACCCCTTGCCAAGCTTATTAGAAAAAAATTTACAATTAAAAAGACTGTTACTACCCTCCCCTGACATATCTCTACAAGAAAATATCGAGGCATATTATTAGCATATCATTCCTTGAAATTTTGTGCAAGTTAACAAACCGTTACTCTTCATTTGTCAAACTTTTTATAACTAAACAAAGGTGGAACCGTTATTTTTGCAGCAGAATGACCTCAGCATGAAATATTTAATTTTTATCGGCTGTCTTTTTTTTATTAGTTGTAATAACAGTGATAATACTGCAACGGATAAATATGATAGTTTATCAAGAGAGCAATTATTAAAAAATGATATTGCCAATCATCCGGATTCTGCATTACTTACTGAAAACCTCATTCAGTATTACAGGGAAGCGGGAGAATATAAAAAGGCATTAGCAATAGTAAATAATTCTTTAATAAAAGAGAGTGGAAACCCACGCTGGTGGGATATAAAAGGCACGTTAGATCTCGAAAACAATGACACACTGGGTTCTATCCATTCTTTTAAAAAAGCAGCAAGTATTTATCCAGACCCGCAATACCTGATCCGCCTTGGTATTTTATACGCACAAACAAAAAATATTATTTCGCTGGCACTGGCAGATAGCCTTTTGACCAATAAAAAAGCAGATGCAGCTAAAGAAGCAAATTTTATAAAAGGGCTTTATTATAGCTATTCTAATCAAAAATTAAAAGCTATTTCTTATTTTGATACCTGCCTTTCCATCAGTTATACATACATGGATGCCTACATTGAAAAAGCGCTTGCACTCTATGATCTTGAAAAATATCCTGATGCACTTGCTATACTTGATAAAGCCGTAACATTGCAGAATAATTTTGAAGAAGGATATTATTATAGGGGGAAATGCCTTGAAAAACTCAACAGGCGTTTTGAAGCAATAGAAGCTTATGAAATGGCACTGGCATTTTCACCGGATTATGTTGAAGCAAAAGAAGCACTGGCAAGACTTGGGGTAAAAAAATAAAATCATAACAATGGCACTCATCGCACCTTCGCTGTTAGCAGCAAATTTTTTAAACCTTCAAAAAGATTGTGAAATGCTGAACAGCAGCGAGGCTGACTGGTTTCACCTTGATGTGATGGATGGCCGTTTTGTTCCTAATATAAGTTATGGCCCGATGATCATTAAATTTATCACAAGCACAACTACAAAATTTTGCGATGTGCATTTAATGATTGAACAACCAGAGGACTATGCAGAAGCTTTTAAAGATGCTGGTGCCAATAGCGTTACAGTTCACTTTGAAGCATGCAAACATTTGCATAGAAATATACAACAAATAAAAAGCCTGGGAATGAAAGCGGGCGTAGCAATCAATCCGCATACTCCTGTAGATTTCCTAAAAGACATAATAGGTGACATTGACATGGTGTGTGTGATGAGCGTTAATCCTGGTTTTGGCGGACAGTCATTTATTCCTCATACTATTTTTAAAATTCAGCAGTTGAAAGAAATGATCAACGAACAATTGCTTAATGTAAAGATTGAAGTAGATGGCGGCATTACATTAGCAAATGCAAAATCTGTAATTGACGCCGGTGCAGATGTATTGGTGGCTGGTAATACAGTATTCAAATCTACTGACCCGGTTGCTACCATCGCTGCTTTAAAAAAGCTATAAATTTCTTTCTGTTTTTATACACTACTGCCAATCTTTTTTTGCAAAATATGCTGGTGTGGATGATTTTACCCGACGTGTAAAACTTTCATAATCTGCGAATTATGTAATCTTGCTGAAAGCTGCGCTGCCAACAAGGTTCCAAAATATGCCAGGCAAGGCATGATATTAGCTTATTATTTTACAAATTTTGAAATAGTAAAGAATGAATGGGAGCAAAACAAATCAAAAAGACATTTTAGAACTATTACCCAATGCTGTAAATGCTTTAAAAAAAAATATTATTGAGCCTTTCTTGGGCGATGGAAATAATAAGAAAGAGCAGGCAAAGTCACCCTTACGCTCAGAATTATTTACAGAACAGCAGTTGGAAGATCATGCGAAAATACTCGCCAAGAGGCATACACAATTAACTAAAACTCCAACCGAAGGACTTCTAAAAAGATTGGCGGATAATGAAAGTATTTTACTCGATGTACAATCTTTACTTACTGAAACAATTAAAAAAAACATAAGAATAGTACCGGCGGCAGAATGGCTGCTGGATAATTTTTACCTCATTGAAGAACAGATCTATACTGCAAAAAAACATTTACCAAAAGGATATAGTAAAGGGCTTCCTCAACTTTTAAAAGGTGCTTCCGCAGGCTTACCAAGAGTATATGATATTGCGGTTGAATTAATATCTCACTCTGACGGGCATATTGATGAGGAGATGCTAACAAATTTTATCAATGCTTACCAAACAGTTAATTATTTAAAAATTGGTGAGTTATGGGCTATCCCCATTATGCTAAGGTTAGCATTAATAGAAAATGTCCGACGCCTTTCGAAACAAATTTCCATTGATATAAACCATAAATCACTATCTGATTCCTGGGCAGACCAAATGATTGAAGCTGCAGAGAATGACCCGAAAAACCTGGTATTGGTAATTGCAGATATGGCCCGTTCTGAGCCGCCCATAGAAAGTGCTTTCGTATCTGAACTAACCCGGCGCCTCCAGGAAAAAGGCAATGCATTGTCTCTACCTCTAACATGGCTTGAACAAAGGATTTCAGAAACAGGTTTCACTACTTCTGATCTTGTACAACAAGAGAACCAGAAGCAAGCTGCGGACCAGGTTTCTATAAGTAACAGCATAAGCAGTCTGCGGTTTTTAAGTACTACAGATTGGCGGGATTTTGTAGAGAGTGTGAGTTCTCTTGAAAAAATTCTCCATCAGGATCCATTATCAATTTATGAGAAAATGGATTTTGCTACAAGAGATATGTATCGTCATGCAATCGAAAAAATTTCAAAACAAAGCCAAAAAACAGAACAGGAAATAGCAGTAATAGCGGTACAATTAGCAAGTAAAAACAGCGGCGAAAATCCTTCAACACAAGGCCATGTTGGCTATTATCTTATTGATAAAGGATTAAAAAAAATTGCTACCCTTGCAGGCGTAAAATTTTCCGGTAGGGATAAAACAAGAATAGTTGCAAATAAATTTCCACTGATTGTATATGCAGGCAGCATCTTTTTATTGTCTGCATTCTTAAGTTGGCTATTAATTTATCTATCAGTAAAGCATGATATGAATCTGTGGATTTTGTGCCTGCTTGCATTAACATCGTTTATTGCCATTAGCCAATTTGCCACTTCGGTAATTAACTGGATAGCAACTTTGGTGTCCAATCCCGTTTTATTACCAAGAATGAATTTTTCAGCAGGTATTCCCGAGCAATCCCGTACAATGGTAGTTATCCCTACCCTGCTTTCAACTCCGGGAAGTATCAATCATATTTTAGAAGATTTGGAAGTAAGGTATATCGCCAACCAGGATAACAATCTTTATTTTGCTTTACTTACCGATTTTAAAGATGCACCGGAAGAAACAATGCCTGATGATAAGCAGTTTCTAAACCAGGTAGAAGAAAAAATAAGAGAATTAAATAAAAAATATCACCGCCCCGATAACGAGGCATTCTATCTTTTTCATAGACCAAGGCTTTACAATCCAAAAGAAAAAGTGTGGATGGGTTTTGAAAGAAAAAGAGGTAAGCTTGGCAATTTAAATGAAGTACTGAGAGGTAGAGGTAAAGAAAAATTCTCATACATTATTGGAGATGAAAAAATTTATACTACTATAAAATATATTATTACGTTGGATAGTGATACCCAACTACCACGGGATGCTGCCTGGAAGTTAGCTGCTACCATGTCACATCCTCTGAACATGCCTGTTTATTCAGAAAAAAAGAAAAGAATAACACAAGGGTACAGTATTTTACAACCAAGAGTATCTAACAGTTTACCAAACAGTACCAGTTCTGCTTATGCAAAAATGCATGGCAATGAGCCAGGCACAGATCCTTACACAAGAGCTGTATCTGATGTGTATCAAGATCTTTTTAAAGAAGGCTCGTTTATAGGCAAAGGCATTTATGATATTGATGCATTTGAAAAAGCATTAAAAGACAGGTTGCCCGAAAACCGCATTTTAAGTCATGATCTACTGGAAGGTTCTTATTCACGGGCAGGCCTTGTGACAGATATACAGCTGTTTGAGGAATACCCTGAAGCCTACATAACGGATATGGCCAGACGCAGAAGATGGATACGTGGCGATTGGCAGATCGCATCATGGATAACTCCTTTTGTACCCGGGTATAAAAAAACTCTGGTAAAAAATCCCCTATCTCACTTATCTGTCTGGAAAATATTTGACAATCTCCGACGCAGCCTTGTTCCCGTAGCTTTAATATTATTGCTGATCTACGGCTGGATCATTGCTGACAATGCCGTGTTATGGACGCTGGCAGTTTTAAGTATTTTATTTCTGCCTGTAATACTCAATTTTTTATGGCAAATTATAAAGAAGCCAAGTGACGTACTATTCTATCAACATTTAGTCTATTGCTGGCGATCTTTAAGAGATGGACTATTGCAGAATGCAATTGATATTATCTGTCTTCCCTTTACTGTGTATATAAATATAGCTGCGATAGCCGTAACATTCTGGCGGGTTTATTTTTCGAGAAAACATCTTTTACAATGGCAGCCGTTTCAAAATAAATTATATGATCAGAAAAGATTAAAATCCATTTTTATAAAAATGTGGTTTGCTCCTTTCTTTTCAGTAGCTGCAATTGTTGCAATGCAGTTTTTCTTTCCGGCTTCTGTGATAATGGCCTCACCAATTTTGGCTGCATGGTTTATTGCACCTTTTGTTGCCTGGGCTATAAGCCAACCAGGTTATCAAAAAAATGAAGAACTAAATAATGAAGAGAATATTTATTTACGTAAAGTGGCCCGCCGGATCTGGTTGTACTTTGAAACGTTTGTAACAGAATCAGAAAATTGGTTACCACCAGATAATTACCAGGAAGAACCGGAAGAAAGGACGGCCCACCGTACATCACCGACAAATATTGGGCTGGCGTTACTTGCAAATATTACCGCCTTGGATTTTGGTTATATTACCATCACTAAAGTAGTAGAGCGTTGTGCCAATACAATCAATACAATGCAAAGGATGGAAAAATTCAAAGGCCATCTTTATAATTGGTACGATACAGAAACGCTTGCCCCTCTTTATCCAAGATACATTTCCACAGTTGATAGTGGTAACCTGATGGGACACCTGATAACTTTAAAGCAGGCACTACATACTTTACCGGATAAAAAAATTATAACATCCCAGGCATACGAAGGTTTACTTGATACAGTACGGTTGTTAACTGAGAGAATTACTATTCCTGAGCTTGATGCATTGAAGAAAAATCTTGAACAAACTTACATAAGTAATTCAGAAGATATCTTTAAAACAAAGATCTACCTTGAGGAGCTCGAGGCTTCCTTCGCTAAAATTTTTGTACTACCCCAGTTGCAATATGAAGATGAAGAAAATGAAATATGGGCGGAAAAAATATTTTCACAAATAAGAGAATTAAAAAATGAAATACAGGTATTTGTTCCGTGGATAATTTTATCAGAAGCACCTGAAAAGTTCAAAGATCTGCTTCCTGATTTTCCAGCCATACCAACAATCCTCCAGTTGTCTAAAATTGAACAGGTATTGTTACAAAAAATTATCAGTTGCTATAGTACAGAAAACACGGCACCAGAAAACGAATGGCTGAATCATTACCGGGCGGCCATCACAGAATCAGGTAGAAGAGCAAAAGAAATTTTACTTCGTGTAGGCCAACTCGTTACTAAGTGTGATGAGCTTGCTGATATGGAATATGCATTTCTTTTTGACAAATCACAAAACCTTTTAGCAATTGGGTACAATGTAGAAGAAAACAGGCGGGATAAAAGTTATTACGATCTGCTTGCTTCTGAAGCAAGGTTGACAACCTTCTCTGCAATTGCTCAAGGAAAATTACCGCAGGAAAGCTGGTTTGCTTTAGGAAGACAACTGACGAATGTTGGCACAACACCTATACTTCTTTCTTGGAGTGGATCTATGTTTGAGTATCTTATGCCATTGCTGGTAATGCCCACTTATGAAAACACTTTACTGGATCAAACCAATAAAGCCGTAGTGGAAAAACAAATAGAATATGGTCGCAAAAAAAATGTACCATGGGGCATTTCTGAGTCAGGCTATAACCTAGTAGATGCACATTTAAACTGGCAATACCGTGCCTTCGGTGTTCCGGGTATCGGGTTTAAACGAGGCCTTGGGGAAGATCTTGTTATTTCTCCTTATTCCACTATTATGTCACTTATGGTGGCACCATCACAGTCTTATGAAAATTTACTGGTTTTAAAAGAGAAAGGTTTTGATGGCAAATATGGTTTTTATGAAGCTATTGATTATACAAAGTCCAGATTACAACGTAAGCAGAATTTTATGATCATAAAATCTTTCATGTCGCATCACCAGGGCATGTCATTTTTATCATTAAGTTATCTACTACACGACAGGCCGATGCAGGAAAGATTTTCTGCAGATGTACAAGTAAAGTCAGCTTTATTATTACTGCAGGAAAGAATCCCAAGAGTCACTACTTTCTATTCACCAACGGTACATGCAGGCGACATAAGTGTGACACCTGGCGGCGATGGATCCATGAGAGTGATCTCAAACCCCTCCACGAGTATACCCGAAGTGCAGTTACTCTCCAATGGAAGATATGACCTGATGATAACCAATGCAGGCGGTGGATACAGTAAGTGGAAGGATATTGCACTCACCCGTTGGCGTGAGGATGCTACCTGTGATGATTGGGGTACATTTTGTTTTATCAGGGATACCGAGAATAATGAATTCTGGTCATCGGCATATCAGCCTGCCTTACAAAGTGGCTCAAGTTATGAAGCAGTATTTTCACAGGGAAGGGCTGAATTCAGGAGAAAAGATTCTTCTTTTGAAACGCACACTGAAATAGTGGTATCACCTGAGGATGATATTGAGCTAAGAAGAATAAATATTACTAATAAATCAAAGCGAAAAAGAATAATTGAAATTACCAGTTATGCAGAAGTAGTTTTAACTGGCGCAAAAACAGATGAAGTTCATCCCGCCTTTAGTAATCTTTTTATACAAACAGCGATACAGAAAAATAAAAACGCAATCATTTGTACCCGTAGGCCACGCTCTGCAAAGGAAAATAATCCCTGCATGTTTCATTTAATGAAAGTGCACAATTCAGAAATAAAAAATGTCACCTACGAAACAAACAGGAACAATTTTATCGGCCGTGGAAATACTATTCACAGTCCAAAAGTAATGTATAAGACCAGTAATGACCTTAGCAATACAGAAGGTTCTGTACTTGACCCGATTGTTTCCATTAGGTATTCTGTAGTAATAGAACCGCAGGAGACAATTGTTGCTGACCTTATTTTTGGCGTAGCCGAAACGCTTGATACCTGCAATTTTTTAATTGATAAGTACCAGGATAGGAACCTAACTAACAGGATATTGGAACTATCGTGGACACATAGCCAGGTATTATTGCGCCAGCTAAATGCAATTGAATCTGATGCACAACTATATGCCAGTCTTGCAAGCTCAATATTATTTGCAAATCCTTCTCTTCGTGCAGATCCCGCCGTTATAATGAAAAATAACAGGGGCCAATCGGGACTTTGGGGCTATTCCATTTCAGGTGATCTTCCTATTGTGCTTTTGCAAATAGAAGACATGGCTAATTTTGACCTTGTCAGAAAGATGGTACAAGCGCATACTTATTGGCGCTTTAGAGGTCTGGCAGTTGATCTTGTAATCTGGAATGAAGACAATGGTGGCTATAGGCAGGTTTTGTTAAACCAAATTCAAAGTTTGATAACACCAGTTACAACAGGCGAAGCAAAAGATAAACCAGGCGGGATCTTCGTTAGATCAGCTGAACAGATCTCGAATGAAGACCGTATACTTTTTCAATCAGTAGCAAGGGTCATAATTTCTGATAAGTTGGGAACTTTAGAGGAACAGATAAGCAGGCGCACAGCTATAAAATCTAATGTTCCCTATTTCAGCCCGGCTAAATTTTATCCTTCTGAAGAAACGTCTATTGATCAACCTAAGAATTTACAATTAGCAAATGGACATGGTGGTTTTTCTGAAGATGGCAAAGCGTATATTATTACTACCACTTCTAAAAATCCTACTCCGGCACCATGGATAAATGTATTGGCAAATGAAAATTTTGGCAGTATCGTTTCAGAAAGCGGTCAATCATATACATGGATAGAAAATGCTCATGAATTCCGGCTTACACCATGGAACAATGATCCGGTAAGCGATCTGAAGGGTGAAGCATTTTATTTAAGAGATGAAGAAAGCGGCCGCTTCTGGTCGCCGTCTCCTCTGCCCTGCCGTGGAAAATCTTTATATAATACCATACATGGCTTTGGTTATAGTATTTTTCATCATAGTGAAGATGGCATAGAATCTACAATGACGATGTATGTGGATATCAAGGCACCTGTGAAATTTATTGTAATAAAATTACGCAACAGTTCATCCCGCATGCGCCGCATTTCAGCTACTGGTTATGTAGAATGGGTGCTTGGCGACCTACGTTCAAAATCATTAATGCATATAGTAACGGAGCTGGATACACGAAGTGGTGCTATACTTGCACGTAATCCGTACAACACGGAGTTTGAAAACCGTGTCGGCTTTTTTGATGTAGATGAACCCAATCGATTTATTACTACTGACCGTACAGAATTTATTGGCCGTAACGGAACTATGGCAAATCCCGATGCGATGAACCGGTCTAAATTATCTGGAAAGAAAGGTGCAGGGCTTGACCCATGCGCAGCAATACAGGTGGTGTTTGATCTGGCAGAAGAAGAGGAAAAAGAAATTGTATTCAGATTGGGTGCAGGAAAAAATACAGACGAGGTTTTAAAAACTATCCTGGATTTTGAAGGAAGCGCTGCTGCTAAAACTGCATTGGAAAATGTTCACCAATTCTGGGAAACAACTTTGGGAAGATTGCAATTGCAAACACCAGATGTTGGATTGAATATACTTACCAACGGTTGGCTCACTTATCAAACACTTTCCTCCAGAATATGGGCCCGTAGCGGCTTCTATCAATCCGGCGGTGCATTCGGATATAGAGACCAATTGCAGGATGTATTATCACTTTTACTGACGGATGCAGCAATGGCAAGGCAACAAATTCTCTTAAGTGCCTCACGCCAGTTTATAGAAGGTGATGTACAACATTGGTGGCATCCGCCATTAGGCCGTGGTGTTCGTACTACATGCTCAGATGATTATTTATGGTTGCCTTTCGTTACTTACCGTTATGTATCAAGCACTGGCGATGATTCTTTGTTGAACGAGATTGTCCCATTCTTAGAAGGCCGGCTTTTAAATGCTGGAGAAGAATCATCGTATGATCTACCGATTATCTCAGATAAAAAAGATACGGTATATCAACATTGTGTAAGAGCAATAGAGCATGGATTAAAATTTGGTGTGCACGGATTACCATTTATTGGTTCCGGCGATTGGAATGACGGAATGGATAAAGTAGGTGAACATGGTAAAGGTGAAAGTGTATGGCTTGCATTTTTTCTGCATTACGTACTGGTAAATTTTGCAACCATTGCAGAAATTAAAAATGATAATGCCTTCGCAGAAAAATGTAAAAACAATGCATTAAAACTTCGGGAGAATATAAATAAAAATGCGTGGGATGGTGATTGGTACCGTCGTGCCTATTTTGATGACGGCACTCCACTTGGCTCTGCAACAAACGAAGAGTGCAAAATAGATTCCATTGCACAAAGCTGGGCTGTTATTTCAGGCGCTGGTGAAAAAGACAGGAATATAAAAGCAATGGATTCTGCTTATAAAAATCTTGTTAGAAAAGAAGAAAAGCTAATTCAATTATTTGAACCGCCTTTTGACAAGGGAAAGATGAACCCCGGCTATATAAAAGGATATGTTCCCGGTGTAAGAGAAAATGGCGGACAGTATACCCACGCAGCAGTATGGCTTATAATGGGGTTTGCCACTATGGGAAATAATGAACGTACCTGGGAATTACTGAACATGATAAATCCGTTAAAACACGGAGACGATGCAGACCGGATTGCTGAATATGAAGTAGAACCCTATGTAATTGCGGCAGACGTTTATGCGGAACCACTGCACAAGGGACGTGGCGGATGGACCTGGTACACAGGCTCTGCCGGATGGATGTACCAGTTAATAACTGAAACGTTTGTTGGAATTAAAAAACATGGTAATAAACTATACATTGAACCGTGCTTACCTAAAGAGTGGCCATCCATAACTATTGTTTACACTTATTTTGAAACAGCATACACAATAACTATTAATAACGGGCCCGGCAATAAAGCAAAAATAAAATTTGGCGAAAAAGACTGCGATTTTGTAAAACTTATTGATGATAAAGCTGAACATATCATTATGGTGGATATTGTAGAATAAATTCCGCATTTAAAAAAAGTGTTTTATAACCCTATTGTAAACCCGTTGAATTAAAACAGGCATAAAAATTTCTTTAATAAAAGAAAAAATAAAACTATGCGGCCAATCTGGACTGGAGCCATTGGGTTTGGGCTCGTAAATATTCCTGTAAAATTATACAGTGCTACTCAGGCAAGTGAGATTGACCTGGACATGCTTGATAAAAAAGATCATGCACACATTAAGTACATGCGTGTAAATGAAAAGACGGGCAAAGAAGTGCCGTGGGGTAATATTGTGAAAGGTTATAAGCTGGATGAAAAGTACGTAGTATTAGAAGAAGCTGATTTTGAAAAGGCAAATGCTGAAAAAACTAAAACGATTGAGATAACCGATTTTGTTTTAGAAAAAGAAATAGACAGTATATATTTTGAAACACCTTATTACCTCGTTCCGGATAAATCTGGTGCCAGAGCTTATGCATTGCTTAAAGAAGCCTTGATAAAAACCGGCAAGGCCGGAGTGGCAAGTTTTGTGATGCGTAATAAAGAAGGTCTTGCAGTATTAAGAGCAACAGACGATATCATTATTTTGAATCGCATGCGATTTGCTGAAGAAATAAGAGATATAAAAGAACTTGTATTGCCGGCAAAAACAAAAGCTAAACCTGCAGAATTAAAAATGGCTGAATCACTCATCAACCAGCTTTCAGGAAAATTTAATATCTCTAAATACAAAGACACTTACACAGCCCAGTTGATGAAATTGATAAAGGCAAAATCAAAAAGTAAAACAGGTAGTGTTGCTGCACCGCATTTAAAAGTGGTACATAATAAAACAAAAGATCTGATGGAGCAATTAAAAGCCAGCCTCAATACTAAAAAGAAAAAAGCATCCTGATAATGAGCTTAGCAAAATATAAAACAAAAAGAAATTTTAAATCTACACCAGAGCCGGAAGGAAAACTGAAAACCAATTCTGAAAAACTCTCCTTTGTAGTGCAGCGCCACAAAGCATCTCACCTTCATTATGATTTTAGATTAGAGATGGATGGAGTTTTAAAAAGCTGGGCCGTGCCGAAAGGGCCATCATTGAATCCCGGAGATAAAAGATTGGCAATGATGGTGGAAGATCATCCTTATGATTATAAAGATTTTAAAGGTGTAATACCAGATGGTTACGGTGCAGGCATTGTAGAAATTTGGGACAAGGGATATTACACTGATCTGGGAAATGATGATGCAGTTATTTCTCAAAAAAAATTAAAGGCTGGCCTAAAAGCTGGTAATCTGAAATTTACGCTGCATGGTAAAAAACTAAAAGGTGAATTTGCTTTGGTAAAATTAAAAGCGAGAGAAGGAGAGAATGGAAACTCGTGGTTGCTGATAAAACACAATGATAAATTTGCGGTGAGTACTGCATATGATAGTGAAAAGAAAACTTTAAAAACATCCCCGATAAATAAATGGCTGAAAGAGAACACAGCTCCTCAAAAAAAAAATTCTACGCAGCAACCAACATTGCCAGCAGCAAAAAAATAGATAAAGCTATAAAGCCCATGCTGGCAAAGGAAACTGATGAACCATTTGATAGTAAGGATTGGCTGTTTGAAATAAAATGGGATGGTTATCGGGCTATCAGCAAAATAAGAGACGGTGAAGTGGAATTATATTCCAGGAATGGAAATAGTTTTTTAAATAATTATCCGCCTGTTACAGAAGCTCTCCGCAAAATAAAACACAATGTAATTCTTGATGGTGAAATCGTAGTGTTAGATGAAGATGGAAAATCTAATTTTCAAAAGCTACAACATTATGAAGAAAATACTGCTTATCCTTTAGCATATTATGTATTTGATGTATTACAAATTGACGATAAAAAAACTACTGAATTACCTTTAATTAAAAGAAAAGAATTACTTAAAAAAATTATTCCTAAAAATAGTATTGTAAAATATTCCGATCATGTTTTGGAAAATGGGATTGCATTTTTTAAATCTGCAAAAGATAATAATCTGGAAGGAATAATGGCAAAGAAAGCAGATAGTGAATACCACACCGGAAGCAGAACCGGCGATTGGCTAAAAATAAAACATCATAAATCAGAGGAAGTGGTAGTTGTAGGTTTTACAGAACCAACCGGTCATAGAAAATATTTCGGAGCTTTGGTACTGGCTGTTAAAACCAAGGATGGTCTTAATTACGCAGGCCACACGGGTACCGGGTTTGATGATCATACATTAAAAGATGTGTATGGAAAATTGGAAAAGATCATTACTAAAAGTTCTCCATTTAAAGAAAAAGTAAAAACGAATATGCCTGTAACCTGGGTGAATCCGGTTTACATTGCCGAAATAAAATTTACCGAATGGACAACTGATGGAAAAATGCGCCACCCGGTTTTTTTACAAATGAGAACTTATAAAAAAATAAAAGATCTTGTTATGCCAGCAATAAACAAATCTAAAACAGTAGTTGAGGAAAACAAGGCGGAAGAGAATGCAAACGAATTGAAAATAGGCAGAACTAAAGTAAAAATTACGCATCGGGATAAAATATATTTCCCTGATGATAAAATCACAAAGGGTGATGTGATTGATTACTATCAAAAAGTAGCTGATTATATTCTGCCCTATTTAAAAGACCGGCCTGAAAGTCTTAAAAGAAATCCGAATGGAATAAAAGATGCTGGTTTTTTTCATAAAGATGCGGGCGAAGATGCACCGGCATTTGTAAAAAGTAAAAAGCTATTTTCTGAAAGTGCCAATAAGGATATTGACTACATCATCTGCAACGATAAAGCCACACTGGCTTATCTTAATAACCTTGGCTGTATTGAAATAAATCCGTGGAATTCTACGACAAAGAAACTGGATCATCCTGGTTATTGTATCATAGATATTGATCCATCTGATAAAAATAATTTTGATCAGGTGATTGAAGCGGCGAATGCGTTTAAAAAAATATTAGATGATGCCGGCGCTGATTGTTACTGTAAAACGTCCGGCTCAACCGGGCTGCACATTTTTATTCCAGTGGGTAAAAAATATTCTTATGACCAGGTAAAAGATTTTGCACATTTATTATGTACGATGGTAAATAAAATACTGCCTAAGTTTACCAGCCTGACAAGAAACCTTGCCAAACGTGGCAATAAACATATTTATTTAGATTATCTCCAAAACCGCCGTGGGCAGACGTTGGCATGCGCTTACAGCCTTCGGCCAAAAAAAGGCGCAACTGTATCTGCGCCGTTACAATGGAAAGAAGTAAAAAAGGGATTAAGTCCTTCGCAATTTGATATTCATAATATTTTCAGCAGGATAAAAAAGTATGGTGATCTCTTTAAACCTGTATTAGGAAAAGGAGTTGATCTAAAAAAAATTTTAGAGAAAATTTCAGAATAGTTTTTTATTTATTGGTATTAATATAAAGGAGATTTTGAAATTGTTTATTCTACTAAATGATAATTTGAGATTAGATAAGATATTAAAAAAGCGGCTTACTCCTAAGCCGCTTTTAAAAAAAATTAATTGCCAATTCCTCCAGTTCCACTCTCACTCTGTGTTCTCTTATTTTCTTCTTCTGTTCCCAATTTGCGTTGGCGGCTTGCTTTTACCTGGGTATTACCAAATCTCCAGTTGAAATTTATTTTAAACTGGCGGCTTTCCCAACGGCCGCTTGCAGTGCTTATTTGGCCAGCAAAACTGCTGCTGCCACTCCACTTCAACGTTTTGAAAATATCACTCACAGAAACTTTTACATTTCCTTTTCCTTTCAAAATGGCTCTCTGTATTCCGCCGTCTAAACTATGCATTGCTTTGCTTTTAAATACACCTTGCCAAATAGATGGTGAGTTGTAAAATCCGCTTATCTCTGCTTTCCATTGTTTTCCTAAATTGAAGCCATTCTGCACATAAAAACTATACGCAAAAACATCGAGGTTTATTTTACGACCGACTGCACCATAATCCGCTTTGTATTTAGAATAGTAAGAATTTGAATTTACAAAAAGACTGTACCACTTATACTGAAAAGGATAACTGATATTTAAACTGACAATATCCTGGGTTGCAAGATTCTTTTTTGTAAGAAAACTTTTTGAAATATCAATTGTATCGGGCAATTGCGTAAAAATATCTTTTACATGGCTGTAGTTAAGCAATGTATTTAATTTGTATTTATAAGTATAACTAATTCCGTAACTGTTAGTATACTGTGGCCTTAGCTGTGTATTACCTTTCTGAAAAGTATAATCGTTTATCTTAAATTCAAATGGGTTTAGATCCTGGTAAGCAGGTCTGTCTATTCTACGACTATATGTTAGTCCCCATTGTTTCATTGGGTTTTTATTAAATGTTACTGCTGCACTTGGGAAAAAGTCTACATAATTTCTTTTGATAGATGAGTCATAAGACACATAATTATTTGTGTTATCCAATTTTAAACCGGTAGACCGGCCAGTAGAGTTTGTATTTTCAATACGAAGGCCCGCCTGTAATGTCATTCGTTTTAATGCCCTGTTGTAATTGGCATAAACGGCGTTTATATTTTCTTTGTATTTAAAAACATTGCTCTCGTCTTTATTATATATTTCATTGTTGTTTATTACATCGTATTTTTCCAGATTATTATCTGTAGAAACATTTCCTATTTTACCACCGAGACCTAATCTTCCTTTCTTAAAATTTTGTTCGTAATCTACTTTAAGTGAAGCAATATCAATGTTACTGGGAGACACAGTATGGTAAATATTACTATACAACTTTCCCCCATTGGCATCAAAGTAAACATTAGGCTGATATTGATTATTTCGCAAATTGTAAAAACCATAATCTGCATCTACGTTTAATTCTTTACCCCCAGTAATTGTATAACGATAATTCAAATTAAAGTTTACATTATTCCTTTTCATTTCATTATCGCCCGTTGCATATAACGTTCTTGAAAGTGTATTTGTAGGAATGTAAATAAAATCAAGCGGGCCCGCAGTATTTACAGAATTAGCTGAAATACTTCCGTTAATGATTGCACCAATTGTACTGTTCTTATTAATAAAATAATCTACACCAGTTTTAAAATTATGCGACCCGGTATTTTTTGATCTTATTTCATTTGTTTGGGAAAACAAAGTATCACCCTGGTATCTAACAGAATTAAATGAATTTGTATTTAAAGATTGGCTGTAATTATAATTGCCAAAAATATTTGTCCTGGCATTACGGTTATTCAAAGAAAAGCCACCATTATATTTTCCGTAAGTACCAATATTATAACCAGCGTTTATGCTACCGTTAGTTCCAAAGGTTTTATTTTTCTTTAGTCTGATATTGATGATACCTGCATTACCAGCAGCTTCATATTTAGCTGATGGATTTGTAATAATTTCTATAGACTCAATCTGTGAGGATTGCATCGTTTTTAAATAATTAGAAAGATCTGTACCGGTTAAAGGGCTTGGCTTTCCATCTATATAAACCTGCACACCATTTTTTCCTGCAAGGCTAATATTGTCATCCTTATCAACCATTACGCCCGGCGATTTTCTCAACAGTTCCAAACCATCATTGCCAACCGCATTTATAGTTCCTTCTACATTTACGATCATCTTGTCTGCCTTCATTTCTACCATCGGCTTTTGGGCTGTAACGGTTACTGCTGCCAGCTCCGCAGATATTTTTTTCAATGTAATCTCTGGCACAACCACATCAGTAGTACCCAAAGTAAAAGCTGCTCCAAATTTTGGCAAAAAACCGACATGGCTTATTTTCAAAATATATGTACCCTGGCTAATTCCTTCAAATTGATAGTGACCATCTTCTTTTGTTGCAGCATATTTTACAGCTACAGAATCACTTGCTTTGAACAGTGAAATAGTAGCACCATTTGATAACTTTCCATTATCCTCTTTTACCGTTCCGCTAATTTTTTGTGCATTTGCAATTATTGCCATTCCAACACAAATAATCATTAAAAATAACTTTCTCATACTTCCATTTTTTATTAATGGACGCAAATGTAGAAGCATTGTTACAGAAATAAGATGTGGAATATATTAAAAGGAAAAAAAACGTTCAGGAACGGCAACTAAATCATACGGTTGGAAACCAGTTTTACCTAATAAAAAAGTGAAACAGGCCGCTACATCTTTTTTACTTTTTATAAACATTTAATAGTATTATAAACCCATTTTAATTAATATTATTCAGAAAATCATTCAGAGTTTGTTCTGTAGGGACTTCCAGTTTTTTTCTCAACCGGTAACGGCTAATTTCTACACCACGTAGAGAAATATTAGCAAGTTGTGCTATTTCTTTTGACGAAAGATTAAGCTGCAGGTATGCACATATTTTAAGATCGTTGTTCGAAAGTATCGGGTATTTTGTTTTAATTTTTTTTAAAAAATCATCATTCACTTCATCAAAGTGAGTTGCAAACTGGTCCCAGCTGGAATTATTTTTTTCTACATCATTTAAAAACTGGATAGCCTTTTTAATATTGTGATTATTACCAGTATTCTTATATAATTTTTGAAGCTCATCTTTTACTTTAGCCAGTGCGTCACTTCTTTCTACAAGATGCATACTTGCGTCAGCTAATTCCCTATTTTTAAAGAGCACATCATTTGCCAGTTTGTCATTCTGCAGTTTTATAATTTCCTTTTCGTTCTTTTCAAGTTCCAGTTGATGAATATATTTCAGTCGTGCCTGTTCTTCATCGAAATTAATTTGCTGCCTATGCAGCTTTTTCTGCTGAAATTGATTTAGAAAGTAGAGGACAAAAAGAAAAAGAACACTGTACAACAGCCAGGCCCAATTCGATTTATACCATGGAGCCCTTATTAAAAAAGGGTAAGAGACAATCGCTGATTCGTGCCCCAGATTATCATGCGCTTTTATTTTAAAAACATATTTCCTTCCCGGAAGATTAGTGTAATCTTTTTCTGTTTTTTCTGACCAAACAGACCATTTTTCATCGTATCCTTCCAGCTTATAACTGTACTCAATACTGTTTTGCAAGCCGAACGAAGGGGAACTATATTCGAAATGAAAAGAATTGTAGCCACTTTTAAGAGACGGTATTTTATCCGTATTTATTTCAGTATTTCCGCCAAAAATAACACTATCCTCCTCACCAATTGTCTTTACTTCTCTCAATAAAATATCCAGTTTTATATTGTTAGTTAAATATTTTTCATAGTCAATATGTATCATACCCTTTTCTGAACCAATAAAAATATTCTGCTTATTGTATGGATAAATATTTTCGAAGCCTGTAAGTATTTGCCCCGTAAGCTCCGGGAAATAAGTTATCGAATATGGCTTGCCGTTAGCCTGCTGGCTGAAGTTTACAACTCCAGGTTTCATCCCGGTACAAAACCATATATTTCCTTCGTCATCTTCTTTCAAGTACCTGATCTCAATTTCCCCAAAAATTTTACTCAGCGTTGGTGACGGAATAAAACGATTTGAAGTAGTATCAAATTCATACACGCCTCTTTCCGTGCCAAATACTACCCTGTTCTTAATTCTGAACACATAATTACCAAGTGTATTTGGCAGCCCGTCTTTTTCCGTAAATAACTGAGAAGTATATCTTTTATTATCTGGTGATAACTGCATTTTAAATATACCCCGGTAAGGATGCGAAGACCAGATATCATTATTATTATCAATAGCCAAAAAACGAAAAGACTCTGAAAGCCCACCGAGCTTACCGTTATCGGTGAATTTTTCATTATCATAATTAAATAAGTGTAAGCCTGTATAGGTGCCTACTAAAATATTTTTAGAGGGAAAAACAGAGGAGGTTGGTATAAAAAGCCAGGCCCCCGTCTCTTTCATAATTGGTATTGCTTCATTACCTTTTATTACAAAAGCTCCATCATTAAATCCCATCAATAGTTGTTGATTTACTTCATCAAGACGCCATACCTGGCCTGCACTGTTTTTTATTTGTGAAAAATTTCCTTTGCAGAAGCTAAAATCTTTATTATCGCCGGATATATCTACCGTATATGTACCGTCAGAAGTGGCGAGATAAAGGCGGTTGTTGTAGATACGGGTTGAGTAACCGGAAAGTTCATTAACATAGCTTGGCCTTATATATTTAATTGCAGAGTTATATGCAATAAAACTAATTCCATTATTTAAGCCCGTCCATAAGTTTTGATTTTTATCGAGGTACATGCAAAGGATGTTATTATTTTGCAATCCCTCTGTATGTGAAATTTTCTGAACAATATTTCCATCAAAATCCATAATAATACAACCTTCAGAAGTAGTACCAGCCACAAACTCTTTGTCATTAATTTTTGCGGAAGCATAGATCTGGTTCATTTTTAATTCATCATCTATCGCCGTTTTTTTATGCCAGATAGAATCATTTTGCATCTCATATAATCCATCTTTTAAAGTTGTAATTATATAATCATTCCCTGCACGTTTTACAATACCAGATATTAAAATATCTGTGAAGATTTTTTTATCCTCTACCGGGAACCAGCCATTATCTTTATATTCTAAAAGACCCGTTGTTTTATCCTGTGCAAAAAGCCGGGAACCAGATATCTTTAAATACCGCCATTCTGAAGAAGTGGGATATACTTTTATACTATTATTTTTTAACTCAAACATTCTGTCGGTAGCTCTGAAAAATACAGACTCTCCAAATATTTCTATATCCCATATATCTGCAAACTGATTTTGAGATTTTGGTATAAGATCTTTGAGAGAATAATAATTAAGAGTACCAGACTTATTTGGGGCAAAATATCCGAACTCATTTTGTGCCCCTACATAGATTTTATCATTTTTATCGATTGCGAGGGATCTCAAAATTGTCTTATTCGGAATGGAGTATAGTTTCCAATAGCTCCCATCATATGATATCAATCCGTCATTATTAGCAAAATACATAATGCCTTTGCTATCCTGTTTTATATCCCAGGTTTGTACTGCACCATGGTAATCATGCTTTGTATAATTTATTATTTGGGGTAATCCTATAGTATTTTGCCCAAGCGAGGAATTTATATATAAAAAGAAAAGAAAAAAGTAAGAAATCAATTTCATGAGCTAAATGTATAAATAAATTTTTATCATTTTATTAAGCAATTATAAAGAATATAAATTTGATGTAGTGATGAAGTAGTGATTTTTTATTGATAATCAGACCATTAATTTTAAATGATGTAGTTATGAAGTATATTTTTTGAGAAGAGAGATACAACACATCGGTAACTTTAGCCTGTCTTTTTACCAGATTTTCACCATTAAACGATTGCATATGAAAAAAACAACACTATTACTATGTGCATTTATTGTGCTCTGCATTAGTCAGGTCTTCGCACAAAACTTACAAATTACCGGACGTGTAACGTCCAAAACTAATGAACCTTTAGTAGGAGCTACCGTAGCAGTTAAAGGCGAATCATCCGTTACTATTACGGATGCTAATGGAAACTTTTCCATTGCTGTTCCTAAGAAAGGGTCCGCAATTGTCATTTCCTACGCAGGAATGGCACCGCAGGAAAAAATTGTTGGTTCTGCTACTAACTACAACTTTACCCTTTCGGAAGGCACTGCCGCACTTGAGGAAGTAGTTGTTGTAGGGTACGGAACTCAGAAGAAAAGTGTAACAACAGGCGCAATTTCCAGTGTAAAAGCCAAGGATATCCAAAATGTGCCGAATGGCAGGATTGAGCAGGTATTACAGGGAAGAGTTGCAGGTGTTACAATTGGACAGAATGCAGGCCAACCAGGCTCTAATTCTACCATTTTAATTAGAGGTTATACCACGTTTGGGAACAATGATCCATTATGGGTCGTTGATGGAATTGTAGTGAATGCAGAATCTATTGCATTTATAAACCAGGCAGATATTGAATCTGTAGAAGTTCTAAAAGATGCCACATCTGCCGCTATTTATGGCACAAGGGCTGCAGCAGGTGTAATATTGGTAACTACTAAAAAAGGAAAAGCAGGAAAGCTGAGCTTTAGTTACAATGGCTTTTATGGTACTTCTGCTCCTGCAAAAAAATTAGATCTTTTAAATGCCACCCAGTATGCTACACTAATAAACGAAAGATTAGTTGCTGGTGGTGGAAGTGCTCTGTATGCTGATCCTGCCAGTTATGGCAAAGGAACAGATTGGCAAAAAGCCATTTTTAATAATGATGCCCGCAGATCAAACCAGGAATTCAGCCTGAGCGGTGGAAACGAAAGATCAACTTTCTATTTATCCTTTAATATATCAGATGAGCAAGGTATTGTGGCTACTGATATATCTCATTACAACAAAAAGAGTATCCGTATAAACTCAGATCATAAATTGGGTAAATACGTCACAGTTGGACAAACAGCAAGTTATACCCATCAAAACAGCAGAGGCTTAGGAAATACCAATAGCGAATTTGGTGGCCCGTTGAGCTCTGCAATCAATCTTGATCCTATTACCCCCATTGTAGAAACTGATCCTGCTAAAGCTGCAGCTAATCCTTATACTAATACTGGTGTATTAAGAGATGCCAAAGGTTACCCTTATGGAATTTCAAGCGCTGTTGGCCAGGAGATGAGCAATCCTCTTGCTTACATTAAAACAAGATTAGGCAATTATGGATATTCAGATGATTTCATCGGAAATGCGTATGTAGAAGTATCCCCAATAAAAGGCTTGAAATTCCGTTCGAACGTAAGTGGTAAACTTGCTTACTATGGCGATCAATATTTTAACCCTGTTTTCTACTTAAGCCCGACAATTAACCTGGCAAAGAATAATTATGGAAAAAACAATGCTCATGCATTGGATTGGTCATGGGAAAATACACTCCAATACGGAAAAGTAATTGGTGATCATGATTTTAATGTATTATTGGGTACAGGTGCTTACGTGCAGGGAAATGGTGGCGGAGAAAACGTAACCTTGTTTGACCTGCCTATCAATAATTACCAGGATGCTTCATTTAATTTCCCCATTACCCAGCTAAACAGAACTTCTGGTTCTTATGATTTGACACAGCATAAAATTTCTTCAATTTTTGGGCGTATAAATTATAACTACCAGGAAAAATATCTTTTTACCGGCATTATGCGTCGGGATGGATCAAACAAATTCGGTAGCAACAATAAATATGGCTATTTCCCATCAGCTTCTTTAGGTTGGGTAGCATCCAAAGAAAATTTTTGGCCGCAAAATGATATCGTTAAAACTCTGAAAATTAGAGGTGGATATGGAAAAGTAGGTAATGATAATAACATCGGTTTTTATCTTTATACTCCTCTTATTACTGGTGGTTACAATTACACTATCGGCGGAAATGGCGTAATATCTCAAGGTTATGCTCCGAACACTCTTGCTAATCCAGATTTAAGATGGGAGGAAACCCGTCAGGCTGATATTGGTTTCGATGCTCAGCTTTTTAAAAACTTTACAGTGACTTTTGATGTATATAATAAAAAGACATCGGGAATATTAAGATATGTACCAATTCCTTTGTATGTGGGAGTATCAAATTCGCCTGCAGCTAACATTGCAGATATGGAAAACCGTGGTCTTGAATTAGAACTTGGTTATCATAAAACAATTGGACAATTTAATATTACAACTAACGGTAACGTTGCTTTCCTTAGAAACCGTGTAACCTATATTAATTCTGATGCTAATTTTATTGATGGTGGCGCTGGTTTCCAATCTTTAGGAACAGTTACCAGGCTTCAGGTAGGTCAGCCTTATAATACATTTTTTGGATATAAAACCTTAGGCATATTTCAAAATGCCGCAGAGATTGCAGCATATAAAGATAAAACTGGTAACCTGATTCAACCTAATGCAAGACCTGGTGATTTCCGTTGGCAGGACACAAATGGAGATGGTAAAATAACAGGTGATGACAGGGTATTCCTTGGAACAAGCATTCCTAAGGTGAATTTTGGTCTTAGTATCAATGTAGCATACAAAGGATTCGATCTGAGTATTTTTGGCCAGGGGGCTGCAGGTAATAAAATTTTCCAGGGACTTCGCAGGTTAGATATTGCTAATGCAAATTATCAAACAAAAGCACTTGGAAGATGGACAGGAGAAGGAACATCAAATACATACCCACGCTTAACTAGCGATGATACAAACGGCAACTTTACAAATATGTCAGATTTTTACCTGGAAAAAGGTGACTACCTGCGTTTAAAAGTTGTTTCACTAGGATACTCAATTATCAATAGTAAACTTACTAATTGGGGCGTTTCTAAATTAAGGGTATACTTAACAGCAGAAAACCTTGCAACCCTTACCAATTATACCGGTTACGATCCTGAGATCGGCGGCGGTGTTTTTGGTATCGACAAAGGATTCTATCCACAAGCAAGATCATTCATAGTAGGTGCCCAAATTCAATTTTAAAAGAAAAAATAAAAAATGCATATGAAAAAAATTCAATCAATTTGTTTAGCCATCGCCATCTGCCTGACGCTAATCGTAATTTCATGTAAAAAGAGTTTCGTTGAAACTGATGCAAAAGGTGTTTTTCTTGCAGATAATTATTACAAAGATCAAAGCCAGGCATTTGCAGGCCTGGTAGCCACTTATGATGTTTTACGTAAAAACTCAGGTGGGTTTGATAACATGATCACATTTATGAATGCAGGATCTGATGACCAATATGCCGGCGGCGGCGGTGAATCTGATGGTGCAGGTATTCAAAGTTTTTCCAAACATACTATTACCGCTGATTTAATCCCCGGTAGTTTTTGGGGAGACCATTACCAGGGAGTTTTCAGGGCAAATACCTTGCTTGATAAAATTCCAAATACTGTAATGGACGAAACTTTAAAGCAGCGTTACATTGCTGAAGCAAAAGCATTAAGAGGTATTTATTATTTTAACCTTGTTAGATTATTTAAAAATGTTCCGTTGATCTTAAAGCCGGTAAGTGCTACAGATATTTATAACATAAAGCAGTCTTCTTCAGATTCTGTGTATGCACAGATTGAAAAAGACCTTACTGATGCTAAGGCAGTTTTACCTCCCACTATTAACATAGCTACGGATGGTGGCCGTCTTAGTAAAGGCGCAGTACAAGCTATGTTGGGTAAAGTTTATTTGTACGAAAAGAAATATGCTCAATCTGCTACTGAATTTCAGGATGTAAATGGAACTCCGGGAGGTACCAGCCAATATGGTTATAAGTTATTGTCAAACTATGGTGACCTATGGGTATTTACAAACAAATTCAATTCAGAATCTATTCTGGAAGTTACACACACTAACCAGGGAAATTCTGATTGGAGTTTCTGGGGCAGCAGTTCCGATGAAGGCAATACGGTTGATCAAATGGTTGGGCCAAGAAGCTATTCGAAATTATTGCCTACCGCTCCAAATATTTATGCAGGAGGCTGGAGTTTCAATGTTTTTACTCAAAATTTCTACGATTTCATAAAGGCCGATCCAAGATTTGCAGCTACTGTATTTGATGCAAAAGCTTTAAAAGCTGCCGGTCAAATTGATTACATCGCAGGTTACCAGAACACAGGTTATTTTGTAAAAAAATATCTGCCTACTCCTTCTGATATTAGAACTGGTGGTGGTACACTTGAATTGAATTTCCAACAGGACAGCTATATCATCCGTTTGGCAGATACATACCTGATGGAAGCTGAAGCATTAAATGCAACAGGAACCAGAGCTCAGGCATTGTTAGATGCTGTAAGAGCCAGGGTAGGTCTTGCATCTGTACCGGTTTCACTTGCAGCTATTAAAAACGAAAGAAGATTGGAATTAGCTGCAGAAGGACATAGATTCTTTGACCTGGTAAGATGGGGTGATGCAGCAGCTAAACTTGGTGATCGTGGATTTACTGCTGGTAAAAGTGAAATACTTCCTATTCCTGCTTCAGAATTAAAAGGTACTAAGTTGGTACAAAATCCGAATTATCAACCTTAACACTTAAAAAAATTAAAATGAAAAATTCTTTTAAAATATTTTTTGGAGTTTTAGCATTGTTGGTAATCGTCAGCAGTTGCAAAAAAACTAACTACACCCTTGGAGATCTTACACCTCCGGCTAATATTGTTATAGCTGCGACTGTTGTAGGACAGGATGCAACCCATCCAAATGGTGATGGATCGGGTGTAGTTAATATCAGCGTTACTTCAGATTATGCATTGTCTTACAAAATTAAATTTGAAGATAATACCGACGCAGTGTATGTTCCAACAGGATCTGTAAGTCACAAATACACTAGCACTGGTTTACATACTTATACTATTACAGCTTATGTTTATGGCAAAGGTGGCATTGCATCTACAGCTACAAAATTAGTAACAGTACAAAGTAACTTTACACCTGATCCTACATTAGTAACTAACCTTACAAACGACGGTAGTAAAACATGGGTTCTAGACGCAGGAAATGGAGGTCATTTTGGTGTGGGACCATGGAGTGTTAACTCTATCAGGCCTGAATGGTATGCAGCTGGCGCAAATGAAAAAGCATCGTGCTGCGCATGTTTTTACAGTGCGTCTTTCACTTTTACCAAAACCAGCACTGGCTTTACATTAACAGCCAATACACCAGATGGCGTTCTTACAAAAACGGGTTCTTTAACAACACTTCCAGGAATCCCATCAACAGGTGGGGAAGCTTGTTATAGCTATGGTGGCGGCACTTCTGCTTTTACCTTGGTACCTGCCTCATCAGGCGCTCCCGCTGTTGCTTTAACGGTAGCTCCTGGGGCTCCCGGCAATTCTAACTCTACTCAAACCAGTATCTTATTAGCGGGAGTTAACACATTTATTGGTTATGGAGCTGTATTGAAAGAATATGAGATTCTTACAATTTCTTCAACATTAGTTTACCTGAGAGTACAGGGTACTGAAACAGGAAATGCCTGGTATTTAAGATTAAAAGCTCTTTAAGATTTTGTAATTTTTGTTTTTTTTAATACCTAATTATAAAATAGCAGTCCGTTATCAACTTAACATAACGGACTGCTTAAAATAAAAACTATGAAGAAACTTATCCAGGCATTTTTAGTGTACAGTTTGCTCGCAAGTGCATCCTGCAGTAAAAAATCAGATACAACAGGCACAGGTAATTTACCTCCATATGTGCCAACACCACCAGCGTCCACTGCACCTGTGGATAGTGGCTGGGCTTTTGAAACCACACCTGTATTTGCTGAAGAATTTAATTATAACGGTGCGCCGGATGCATCTAAATGGGGATACGATCTAGGTGGCTCTGGTTGGGGCAATCATGAATTGGAGAATTATACCAATTCTACGGACAATGCAAGTGTTGCCAATGGCATGCTTAGCATTACTGCAAAAAAAGAATCTTCCGGCGGCATGAATTATAGCTCTGCAAGAATGCTCTCAAAAGGCTCCGGCGATTTTTTATATGGCCGTGTAGAAGTGAGTACAAAATTACCTGCGGGCAAAGGTACATGGCCTGCTATATGGATGCTTCCATCAGGTGCATGGGCTTATGGCGATTGGCCGGCATCCGGTGAAATTGACATTATGGAGCATGTTGGTTTTGATCCGGGCAACGTTCATTTTAGTGCGCATACAAAAGCATTTAATTGGGTGATCAATACTCAAAAAACAACTACTGTAAATATTCCTACTGCTACTTCTGCATTTCATAAATACAGAATAGATTGGACACCGTATGCATTAAGAGGATATTATGATGATGCATTGGTTTTTACTTTTGTAAATGATGGCAAAGGGTTTCAGGACTGGCCTTTTGATAAACCATTTCATTTGCTGCTTAATCTTGCTATAGGTGGAGACTGGGGCGGACAGCAAGGTGTAGACGATACTATTTTTCCAGTTTCAATGCTTGTAGATTATGTACGGGTATATAAAATAATAAGATAGTTTTTTTCATTTGCAAGCTTAGGGTAGATATGCAGGTATCTACCCTTTTATTCACTCACTTTTATTCTGATCTTTATTTTTTAAAATGCGCTATTACTTTAGTTTATTGCTTTTTTTATTTCAACTGTCAGGTAATGGCCAGAGCTTTTTAAAAGTGAATGGAAAGCAGATAGAAAATGAGAAAGGCTCTGTAATATTACGTGGCGTTGGCTTAGGAGGATGGATGCTTCAGGAGCCTTATATGTTGCAATTAGAAAATACTGTCAAGGCACAATATGATCTAAAAAATAAAATTACTGATCTTGTTGGCAAAAAAAATACAGAAAAATTTTACGATACCTGGCTGAGTAATCAGTGTACAAAAGCAGATATTGATTCATTAGCTGCATGGGGATTTAATTCTGTACGCTTACCAATTCATTATAATTTATTTACACTGCCGATAGAAAAAGAACCTGTGAGCGGAAAAAACACTTGGCTTAAAAAGGGTTTCGAACTAACGGATAGTTTGTTGAGCTGGTGCAAAGCAAATCACATTTATCTTATTCTGGATCTGCATGCAGCACCAGGCGGGCAAGGCAATGATGTAGCGATTGCTGATCGGAATGCAGCTTACCCTTCGCTATGGCAAAGTGAAAAAAATAAACAAAAAACAATTGCCATTTGGCAAAAATTAGCAGCACGATATGTGAATGAAGAATGGATCGGTGGCTATGATATTCTGAATGAACCCAACTGGGGGTTTGATGATGTTAAAGATCTGCATGGAACTGAAGAGAAAAAAAATGCTCCTCTAAAAAAATTATTAAAAGATATTACAACTGCCATCAGGCAGATAGATAAAAATCATATTATTTATATTGAAGGCAATGGCTGGGGAAATAATTACAATAACATGTTTCCTTTATGGGATAATAACATGGTTGTAAGCTTTCATAAATACTGGAATTATACCGACAATGCTTCTATTCAAACCTTTTTAGATTACAGACAAAAATATAATGTGCCATTATGGTTAGGAGAAACAGGAGAAAATTCAAATGCGTGGTTCACTGATCTTGTTCAGCTTTGTGAAAACAATAATATTGGCTGGTGTATGTGGCCATTAAAAAAATCCGGGCTAAATAATTTACTACAGGTAAAAATAAATCCGGGCTTTCAGCAAATAATAAATTACTGGAAAGGGCAGGGGAAAAAGCCAACAAAAGCAGAAGCTATTGAAGGCCTTATGCAATTTGCGAAAAATACAAATACAGAAAATAATATTGTTCACCGGGATGTGGTAGATGCAATGATGCGGCAGGTAAAAAATGATACTGCACTTCCTTTCAAAAAAAATATGATCGCACCAAAAGCAATTGTTTTTGCTGCAGATTATGATATGGGAAGAAGCGGTGTTGCTTATCATGATAAGGACTCTGCAGATTACTGGGTGGCTACTACTAAAAAAACACCCTGGAATACAGGAGGCAAATACAGGAATGATGGCGTGGATATAGAATCCTGTACAGACGCAGTTTCAAACGGATATTATGTAGGATGGATTGAGCCTGGCGAATGGTTACAGTACTCCGTATTTGCTAATAATGATTGTACATACGATGTAAATATCAGGTCTGCTTCAAAAGGGAAAGAAGGAGAAATACAACTGGTCGTAAATAATAATTTCGTTGGAGAAAAAACCAATTTGCCTGTAACAGGTAAAGAAAATAAATGGGTAACATCTTCCATAAAAAATATTCATTTTTCCGCAGGATGGAATACACTGAGAGTATTGTCAGTAAAAGGTGGTTATAATTTTAACTACCTGCAATTTGTAACTGCAAATAATACTGCCGGTTTTTAATAACGCTTATTTTTAAATAAAAAAAGATCTTAAAAATTATGAAAAAAACATTCTCATTTTTACTAAGCATATGTTTTTGCGTTTATACCAATGCACAGTCTCCGATAGATACTACTGCAGCCATTAATAATCTTATCAGCAAAATGACGCTGGAAGAAAAAGTGAACATGATACATGCTTCTTCTTCTTTTACATCCGGTGGTGTACCACGGTTAGGGATACCCGAATTAACCACTTCTGACGGACCACATGGCGTGCGGCCGGAACATGGCCGCGGCTGGAATCTTACAAATAATACGCTTGACTCAGGAACTTATTTGCCAACAGGTGTCTGCCTTGCAGCTACGTGGAACCCACAATTAGGTTTTGAATATGGTAAAGTGCTTGGAAGCGAAGCCAATTTTCGCCATAAGAATGTAATGCTTGGGCCTGGTATTAATATTATACGCACTCCTTTGAACGGAAGAAATTTTGAATACCAAAGTGAAGATCCATTTCTTGTTTCAAAAATGGTTGTGGGATATATTGATGGCGTACAATCTCAAGGAGTATCTGCCTGTGTAAAACATTTTGTAGCAAACAACCAGGAAATAGGAAGGCATACAATCAATGTATTGATGAGCGAAAGAGCATTGAGAGAAATTTATTTCCCCGGCTTTAAAGCAGCCGTGCAGGTTGCCGGTGTAAATACTTTAATGGCTTCTTATAATTTATTCCGTGGCGAATGGGCTGCACAAAATAATTATTTACTGAACCAGGTGTTGAAAAAAGAATGGGGTTTTAAAGGGCTTGTAATGAGCGATTGGGATGCTGTGAACAGCACCCCAGAAGCTTTATGGAATGGTATGGATCTGGAAATGGGAACTGACTTACACATGTTGCCAAATCCTGATTACGGAAAATTTTACATGGGCGATACCGTTGTTGCTTTGGTAAAAGCCGGCAAAATTCCTGAATACCTTATCAATGATAAAGTAAAAAGGATCCTTTATGTGATGTACAAAACAAACATGATGAGTGGTGCACATGATAAAGGGGAATACAACACAAAAGCTCACCAGCTTACTGCACAAAAAGTAGCGGAAGAAGGAATAGTACTTTTAAAAAATGAACAGAATATCTTACCTCTTACTAAAAAAGTAAAATCAATTGCAGTAATAGGCCTTAATGCAGATAGAAGACAATCTATGGGCGGTGGCAGCTCACAGATAAGAGCTTTTTATGAAGTTACTCCGCTTGATGGAATAAGAAATATTGCGGGGAATAAAGTGAAAATAAGTTACTCTAAAGGCTATGATATAAAAAGAGGTGCAGTTCCTGATCAACAATTGATTGATGAGGCTGTGAAAGCTGCAAAGAAAGCTGATGTTGCAATAATAGTTGGAGGATGGACACATGGCTACGATTACGGAAACTGGAAAGACAATGCCTTTGATGCTGAAGATGTAGATAAGCCAGATATGAAAATGCCTTTTGGCCAGGATGAATTAATAAAGGCAGTGTTGAAAGCTAATCCTAAAACAGTAGTTGTACTTGTTGGTGGCGGTGCTATTGATATGACGCAGTGGGTAAATGAAACACCTTCTATTTTACAAAGCTGGTATGCTGGTATGGAAGGTGGTACTGCGCTTGCAAAAATTATTTTTGGAGAAGTAAACCCTTCAGGAAAATTACCAATGAGCTTTCCTAAAAAATTAGAAGACAATCCTTCCTATGCATTGGGCGAATATCCTGGTGATGGCAAAAATGTCCATTACTACGATGATATTTATGTAGGCTACCGTTATTACGATACTTATAAAGTAGAGCCGCAGTTTGCATTTGGTCATGGTCTCTCCTACACGAGTTTTGAATACAGTGATCTTAAATTATCTGCCGAAGGCAAAAATGCTACAGCGACATTTACTGTAAAAAATACAGGAAAAGTAGCCGGTGCAGAAACTGCTGAATTGTATGTACACCAGGAAAAATCTTTACTGCCAAGACCGGAGAAAGAATTAAAAGGTTTTGATAAAGTAATGTTGCAACCCGGTGAGCAAAAAACGGTTACCATAAAACTGGATGAAAATGCATTTCAATATTTTAATGATGTTGAAAACGAATGGGTAATGGATCTGGGCACCTTCGATATTTTAGTAGGGGGCTCTTCAAGAAATATTAAATTAAACGGAAAGATTAAAATGTAATTTGTATGATTGATTTTCTTAAAAAAAATATTTCATTATTATTATTATTAGGTTGCATGTCAGCCATAGGCTGTAAAAAAACCAGTACTGATGGCGGTACCACTCCGCCACCTTACATACCTCCACCGGTGGTAACACCAGTGGGGCCGGATGTTTCTTACTGGATGACAACTACAGATAAGAGTAACTTACTTGCAAAACAAACAACCCTTTCATTTGGAACAGCAGCAAATTCGTATGCAAATATTACTGTAGATTCTACGCAAAAGTTTCAAACAGTTGATGGTTTTGGTTACACTCTTACACAAGCGAGTGCAATAGTGATCAATCAAATGTCTGCATCATATAAGGCAAATTTACTTACAGAATTATTTGGTAATGCAGACAATAGTATCAGCATCAGTTATCTGCGTATAGCCATTGGCGCTAGTGATCTAAGTAGCTCTGTATATTCCTATGACGATATCGCTGTAGGAACTACTGATGTTCCATTGGCACATTTCTCTTTGGCAAACGATCTTACGGATGTAATTCCATTATTAAAACAGATACTGGCAATTAATCCTTCTATAAAAATACTGGCAACACCGTGGTCGGCACCACTATGGATGAAAGATAATAATAGTTCATTGGGCGGCAATCTTAACCCTTTGTATTATGATGTATATGCAAACTATTTTGTAAAATATATCCAGGCAATGAAAGCCCAGGGTATTACAATAGATGCGATAACACCTCAGAATGAGCCACTCAATCCACAGAATAATCCAAGTATGTCGATGAGTTCATTTCAGCAAAGAGATTTTATTAAAAATAACCTGGGGCCGGCCTTTGCAACAGCATCAATTAAAACAAAAATAATTGTATACGATCATAATCTTGATGTAACATCTTATCCATTGGATATTCTGAATGATGCAGCAGCAAATGCTTTTGTAGATGGATCTGCATTTCATTTGTACGGTGGTGTTATATCAGGAATGACAACTGTTCACAATGCGTATCCGCAGAAGAATGTATATTTTACGGAGCAATGGACATCATCTGCTGGTAATTTTGGTGGTGACTTAACTTGGCATTTAAGAAATGTTGTTATTGGCTCTATGCAAAACTGGAGCAAGGTTGCGCTTGACTGGAATCTTGCAAATGACCCGGCTTTTGGACCTCACACCCCGGGTGGTTGCAGCATGTGCCTAGGCGCATTAACTATTCAAGGCAATGTAGTTACCCGTAACGTAGCTTATTATATTATAGCACATGCTTCCAAATTCGTTCCTCCTGGTTCTGTAAGAATTGCCAGTAGCAATTCAGGTAATATTCAAACCGCTGCCTTTTTAAGGCCAGATGGGAAAAAGGTTCTGCTTGTTGTAAATGATGAAAGTGCAGGACAGGTATTTAATATAAAATTTAATAACAAATGGATAACTGCCACTTTGCAAAAAGGAGCTGTTGCCACTTTTGTTTGGTAAGATATTTTTTTAAGTTTGTTTTTTTTCTCATAGCGTTAATTTTAAACCCGGATTTCTATCCGGGTTTTTAAAACCGTTAAAACTAAAAACTACATTACATTTACAATAAAGCCGGTTATTGAAAAACATTTTTAAAATACTCTTCCTAATTTTTATAGGGTTTACCCACAATATCAATGTGTACGCACAATTATGCCAGGGAAGTCTTGGAGATCCTATTGTAAATATTACTTTTGGCTCCGGCACTAACCCGGGTGCACCTCTTTCCGCTGCTACTACAAGTTATCAATATGCAGGAGCTGACTGCCCCATAGATGGCAGTTATACAGTAAGAACAAATTCTTCTAATTGCTTTGGAGGCAATTGGTTTACGTTAAATTCCGACCACACAGGAGATGCTAGTGGATATTTTATGTTGGTGAACGCTTCTTATCAACCCAGTGCCTTTTATTTAGATACAGTGAAAGGCTTATGCGGCGGAACAACTTATGAATTTGCAGCATGGATAGTTAATATGATCAACCCTGCAAAAGCACCGGGCAGTATTGAGCCGAATCTCACTTTCAGTATCGAAACAAATACCGACACGGTAACTTATAATACAAATAATATTCCTTCGGGATCTACACCAGAATGGAAACAATATGGATTCTTTTTTAAAACACCTCCTGCTGTTACAAGTGTAGTTCTGCGTATTTACAACAATGCTCCCGGCGGCAATGGAAATGACATTGGGCTTGATGATATTACATTTCGTCCCTGTGGTCCTCAATTAGTACCGTCTATTGCAGGCGCTGGGGGTACGATATCATCTGTTTGCGAAGGAATTGCAAAGTCATTTACATTTTCATGCTCGGTCTCTGCAGGATTTAATAATCCAACTTTTCAATGGCAGCAAAATACAGGCGGCACATGGGTGGATATTGCCGGAGAAAAAAACACATCACTTACACAAAATGTTCTTACCACAACTCCTGCCGGAAATTATCTTTACAGGCTCACGGTTGCAGAAGCAGGTAACCTGGGTTCTCCACAATGCCGAATTGCATCTCAGCCAATCACCATCCAGGTAAATAAAAATCCTACAACTACTGCCGCTAATAATGGGCCCGTATGCACCCGTAGCACTTTACAATTAACTGCCACAGGTGGCACACAATATGCCTGGATAGGAGCGAATAATTTTTCAGCAGCAGAAGCATCTCCACAAATCGGAAATATACAACCTGTCAGTAGTGGAAAATATATTGTCACCGTAAAAAATGCAGAAGGTTGTGAACACAAAGATTCCACTGTTGTGGTTGTAAATCCAACACCAACAGCTTCTGTACTACCTACCACTGCATCTATATGCCAGGGAGATAGTATACAATTGAAAGCAAGCGGCGGCAATAGTTACGAGTGGATTCCGGCTGTAAATTTATCATCTTCTACTACTGGCAATCCTTATGCTTCGCCAAAAAATAATACCAGGTATTTGGCTATAGTAAGCAACCAGTTCATGTGTAAAGATTCTGCTGAAGTAAACATCACAGTTATTAATAAACCTACGGCTGATGCAGGTCACGACAGAACGATCATAGCTGGAAATTCTATTTTATTATTAGCAAATGCAACAGGTACAGGCCTTGTGTACACCTGGGTTAATGCAACCGCTATAAATGATCCGCACTTGCTGAGGCCTACTATAAATCCTCAAACTGATACCCGGTATATCTTAAATGTAACATCGTCAAATGGATGCGGTAATGCTGAAGATACGATGTTTGTAAAAGTCTATTCTGCAGTATATATACCAAATGCGTTTACCCCTAATGATGATGGTATAAATGATACCTGGAATATTCCTGCTTTAAGTGCATACACTAATTTTGAAGTGTATGTTTATAACCGGTATGGCCAGCTTGTTTTCAGAAACAGCAATAGCAATAAAGGCTGGGATGGTTATTACAAAGGAAAAAAAGTACCTATGGGAGCTTACACTTACTACATTGATCTGAAAATTGCAAATGGTCTTGGTAAGATGACCGGAACTGTAATGGTGATACGATAAAAGGAAATACTTTTATTTTTTTATAAAATTACGTTTAGCTCATGATCACTTTATCCGGAGTAACCGGAAGATCACGCATTCTTTTACCAGTTGCATTATAAATGGCATTGGTAATGGCAGCGGCACAGCCGATAAGCCCCACTTCACCCAAACCTTTAGAACCAACCGCACTTATATTAGGATCAGCCTTACCGATAAATGAAACTTCTATCATAGGTGCATCTGCATTTGTCGCAAAGTGATAGCCTGCAAAATCATTTGCTACAAGGCGACCAAAATTATTATCAGCAAGTTGCTCTTCCATCAGCGCCATTCCGATGCCGCCAATATTAGCTCCTATTACCTGGTTGGCCGCAGCTTTTTCATTTACAATAGTACCTCCATCTGCTACACTAACCATACGCTGCATTTTTATTTTACCGGTTTTGCTATGCACTTGTACAATGCAATAATGAGCAATCACAGAACAGAAAGCAAAATTCTTCCGCTCATCTCCCGGGCCAGAAGTTGCTTCAACTTTAACTGTATCAAGATTATTTTTTGTCCATAATTCATCAAATGAAATAAATGCAGTGCTGTCATTTTTTATACCGATACCGTTATTTTCAAGTGTTATATTTTCCGGCTTTATCGTTTTATAATTTGCATTTTGATTAGCCGCATAAGTTGCCAGTTTTATTTTTAATGCTTCACAAGCCGCTACTACAGCACCTCCTACGGAAGCAAGGCCTGTGCTACCGCCTTCACTTGGCGCTTTTGGAAGATCAGAATCACCCAATTCAATTTTAATTTTTTCTGAAGCAATCCCGGTATTTTTTGCAGCAATATTTCTCATTCCTGTGCCTGTGCCTGTGCCGATATCTGTAATGGCGCATTGCACGGTTAGCTTGCCTGTTTTTTCTAATTGTATGGCAGTGCTGGTACGTTGCCTGCCGGAATTCCAAAAGCCTAACGCCATGCCGTATCCGATCTGCCAATCGCCTTCAATCTTTTTACCCGGCACTGGATTCCTGTTTTCCCAGCCAATTTTTTCAGCACCTTGTGTTATACATTCATTTAAAAAATTGGTTGACCATGGCATACCGGAATCAGGATCATTTATAACAGAAGTATTTTTTAACCTCAGTTCTTTTGGATCCATATTTAATTTGTAACTCAGCTCATCCATTGCAGATTCAATACCAAAAGCACCTGTGCAATCGCCGGGGCCACGCATATAAATAGGCGTGCTCATATTTAAAGGAACAATTGCACTCTCCGTTTTTAAATTTTCTACTTTATAAATTTTACGGGTAATGCCGGTAATATTATCTTTAAAGTTTTCGTATAAAGAAGTAGTATTTTTTGCCTGGTGATGAATACCAAGAACATTTCCATTCTTATCGGCGCCTATCTTTACGTGTTGCCAGGATTGTGGTCTGTAACCAACCATTACAAACATTTGTGGTCGGGTGAGTACTACTTTAACAGGCTTGTTCAATTGCTTTGCAGCCATTGCTGCTGCTAATGTGTGTGGCCATACACGCAGGCCTGAGCCAAATGCACCGCCAACAAATTCACTGCTCACATGAATGTTTTCCGGCGGAATACCAAAGACTCCGCCTACAAAACGCTGCACACCATTTACACCCTGGTTCTTATCATATAAATTCAGTTTATCACCTGCTGTCCACTCAGCAATGGTAGCATGCATTTCCATCGGGCTATGCATTTCATTCTGAATTGTATATTCTGATTCAAGTTGAATAGCTGCATTTTGCCAGGCAGCAAAACTTCCTCTCTCTTTACCGTCGGCTTTAAGATCAATTTTATTTTTATTGAAATCAGTATTGAAATCCTCAGCAGTATAATCTGCATATACCAATGATGCCGCATAAAAAGCATCTTCCAATGTTTCTGCCACTACTAACGCAATCGGCTGGCCGCTGAAAAATATTTTATCTGTATAAAATATTGGCAGGCCGAATTTTGTTTTATTATCGCCGGATAACCCCGGAACCTCTGGACGGTTGAGATGAGATAGAATATCAATAACACCGGGAATAGCTTTTGCTTCTTCGGTATGCATTTTTATAATAGTACCAGCCGCAACAGTACTTCCAACAAGCACACCATGCACCACTCCGGCAACATCATACTCTGCGGCATATTTTCCTTTACCCGTTACTTTAGCAATGCCTTCTACCCTTGCTTTTGGGCTATCTGCGGTGGTTGGTTCATCAAAAAAACACATGGTGATTATTTTATACGGTAATACAATTTGTTAGTGCAACTTCTATTGCTGCTTTCAGCATTGGTATTTTAAAAGCATTGTGCTCAAAACCTTTGGTGCCTTTTGTTGCAATGGATGCAGCTTGTGCAAAGTTTGCTTGTGTTGCCTTTTTGCCTTTTAAAAATGCTTCAGCTTCATACCAACGCCAGGGCTTATGCGCTACCCCGCCGGAAGCCAGCCTGGCATCCTTTATTGTTTCGTCATTCATGTCCAAAGCAGCTGCTACAGATATCAATGCGAAAGCATAAGAATCCCGATCTCTTAATTTTAAATAAGAGAAATTTTTATAAAAATTATTTACGGGGATTTTAATTCCGGTTATCAAAGCATTCTCTGGTAAATTATTATCAAGGTTAGGTGTGGTGCCAGGCAGGCGATGAAAATCTTTGAATAAAATAGATTGTTTTGAACCATCTTTTGTTGTTACCTGTACAGTCGCATCAAGCGCAGCCAATGCTATACACATATCCGATGGATGAACTGCAATGCATTCCGCAGAAGTTCCTATAATTGCAGCCATTCTGTTATCGCCTTTGATAGCACTGCAGCCGCTACCGGGTTTGCGTTTATTACAAGGCAAAGCTGTATCAAAAAAATACGGGCAGCGGGTTCTTTGTAAAAGATTACCGCCGGTAGAAGCCATATTTCTTATTTGCGGGGTAGCGCCAGCTAAGATGGCTTTTGCTAACAATGGATAATTATCTTTAACAGTTTTATCATTAGCAATTGTGCTGTTACGCACCATTGCGCCAATAATAATTCCTTTATCCGTTGCCGTTATATCCTTAGAAATTGCAGTCGTAATATCTATTAAAGTATCAGGATAATTGATATTATCTTTCATTAGATCTACCTGGTTAGTACCACCGGCAACATAATGGCTCTTTTGTTTTTTTGCAGAGAATAAAGCTGTTGCTGTATCTGTTGCTTTTATGTATTGAAATGGTTTCATTGCTTTGCTACTTTTTGAATGGCTTCAGTAATTCCGTTATAGGCGGCACAGCGGCATAGATTTCCGCTCATGAATTCTTTTATTTCTTCTACAGAATTTGTATGACCTTCATTGACACATGCTACTGCAGACATAATTTGACCTGGTGTACAATAGCCACATTGAAATCCGTCACATTCCAAAAATGCTTCCTGCATTGGATGCAATTCATCTCCATCGGCCAAGCCTTCAATAGTAGTAACATTTTTTCCCGGTAGCATTGCAGCAAGTGTAAGGCAGCTCAACATTCTTTGGCCATCAATATGTACAGTGCATGCACCACATTGGCCATGATCGCAGCCTTTTTTTGTCCCGGTCAAATGCAGATTTTCACGAAGTAGATCCAAAAGTGTTGTTCTGCTATCAGCCACAACAGCATATTCTTTTTTATTGATGTTGATTGTAATGGGAATAGTTTGCTTCCGGGAAAAAACCTGGTCACGTATATCGCCAAAGAAGGCTTTTACAGACCTTGGTATTAATGCCAAAGCTGTAAGAGCAGATGTTCCCTTTAAAAACCACCGTCGGGAAAATGAAATGGTTATTTGTTTATCCATATTAAAGAGATTAATTATTTTTCTTAAACAAGAATCGTTATTGAGTGAGGCTTTTCCAAATTTAAAAATAAAATTCAGGATTATCCTGCCTTAAAGATATTAAAGGAAGAATGTTTTCCACAATCACATTTTATGTATAAATAAAGAGCCTTACAAAAAATGTAAGGCTGTTTTAAAGATCAGATATTCACTTTATAAATTATGCAAATAATATTTTAGATAAAGCATATTCCACACCTCTTAATTCTGCAAGTCCCTTTAATCTTCCGATAGCAGAATAACCGGGATATGTTTTTTTACTAAGATCATCCAGCATCTGGTGACCATGATCTGGCCGCATTGGAATTGAAATATTTTTTCTTTGTTGCAGCAATAATATTTCTTTTATTACTTCTACCATATCTGTATTTCCTTCCAGGTGATTTGCTTCGTAAAAGTTTCCTTCTTCGTCTCTTTTTGTATTACGTAAATGGAGAAAATGAATATTATCAGCGAAACGCTTAAACATTTTTAAAATATCATTCTCTTTTCTTGCACCAAAAGAACCGGTACAAAAACAAAGTCCGTTTGCAGAAGAAGGTACTGCTGCTATTAATGTAGCGGCATCTTCTTCAGTGCTTAATATTCTTGGCAAACCAAGTACGGCGTATGGCGGATCATCAGGATGTATTGCCATTTTTAAACCACATTCTTCAACCACTGGTATTATTTGTTGAAGAAAATAAATTAAATGTGATCTTAATTTATCAGAATCAATTCCATCATATTTTTTTAGAGCACTTAAAACTTCTTCTGAAGTAAAAGCTTCATCGCTTCCGGGAAGGCCGAGCATACAATTATTGAAAAGTTTTTTCTTTTCATCTTCGCTCATACTTTCAAATTTCTGTTGTGCTTTTTCTATTTCAACAGGAGAATAATCTTTTTCGGCACCAGGTCTTTTTAGGAGAAAAAGATCAAAAGCAATAAAAGCTGCTCTTTCAAAATACAAGGCTTTGGCACCTGTCGGCAATGCGTATGCAATATCAGTTCGTATCCAGTCCAACACCGGCATAAAATTATACGTCACTACCTTTAAACCGCAGGCAGCAACATTTCTAAGACTAATTTTATAATTTTCAATATGCAAAAGATAATTACCATTCTGCTTTTTTATGTCTTCGCTTACCGGCAGGCTTTCGATCACAGTCCAGGTCATGCCCGCAGCTTCAATTAATTTTTTTCTTTCTTCTATATCTTTTATTTCCCATACATCCCCAACCGGAACCTGGTGTAAAGCCGTCACCACAGCTTCACAGCCAGCCTGGCGTATATCCGAAAGCGTTACTACATCATTGGGGCCATACCACCTCATTGTTTTTTGCATCAGCATTTGTAGAATATTTTAGATATAAAAATCTTGTTAACTCTTTTAATATTAAAAATTTGAGTTTAATTAGGAATACCGCTAATACAGAGCTTTTCTTTTTGCAGCGTAAACCCAATATCAATAACTAGCTACCACAATAAAAAGAAAGACTAAATAATCTTTGGTTTTTAAACTGTTCATGTAGCCAGTAACTAATGATTAGATCATCAATAATAATTATAAATACCGAGAGAGTTAGTAAAGCTGTTCAATTTTTTTTAAATAAAACGGTTGATTATATTTTCAAAATATTCCTGGCGGCCGCTTATGATATCAGGCTCCCCATTTTCGATGGCAAAATTCCTAAGATCTTCCAGGGATAATTTTCCGGCTTCAAATTCTTTTGCTTTTCCGCTATCAAAAGATGCATAGCGATCTGCTCTTAATTTTTTATAATCAGATTGCTGTAAAATATTATCTGCAATTATAAGTGAACGTGCAAATATATCTATGCCACCTATATGTGCATGAAAAAGATCAGCAGGATCGGTGCTGTTGCGGCGGATCTTTGCATCAAAATTTATCCCGCCTCCGGCAAAACCACCAGCTTCAATGATCACCAGCATAGATTCTACCAGTTCATTTATATTATTTGGAAACTGATCTGTATCCCAGCCATTCTGGTAATCGCCACGGTTTGCATCCATAGACCCTAATACACCTGCATCCGCTGCTACCTGCAACTCGTGCGTAAAAGTATGTCCAGCAAGTGTTGCATGATTTACTTCAATATTTATTTTAAAATCTGTCAACAGATCATACTGGCGTAAAAAGTTGATCACCGTTTCACAATCATAATCGTATTGATGCTTACTTGGCTCACATGGTTTTGGCTCTATAAAAAATGTGCCTTTAAAACCATTCTTTCTTGCATAGTCTTTTGCCGTGTGTAAAAAGCGTGCAAGATGCTCTTTTTCTTTTTGCATGTTGGTATTTAGCAAACTCATATATCCTTCACGGCCACCCCAAAAAACATAATTCTCTCCACCTAATGCAATCGTTGCATCCAGGGCAGCTTTTACTTGTGCACCGGCATGCGCCAATACATGAAAATCAGGATTGGTAGATGCACCATTCATATATCTTCTGTGAGAAAACAAATTTGCCGTGCCCCATAATAATTTTACACCACTTTCTTTTTGTTTTTCAGAAAGATAGGCTGTCATAGTTTGCAGACGCTTATCATTATCGTTAATATCATTGGTATATTCTACCACATCCACATCATGAAAACAATAATACGGCAGGCCAAGTTTTGTAATAAATTCAAAAGCAGCATCTGCTTTATCTTTTGCTTTTTCTATTGCATCCGTTTTTTTATCCCATGGAAATAAATGTGTTGGTTCACCAAACGGATCTGCACCACTACCTACAAAGCTGTGCCAGTAAGCTACTGCAAAACGCAGCCATTCTTTCATTGGTTTTCCGGCTACGGTTTTATTTTCATCGTACCAGCGGTAAGCCAAAGGGTTATCTGTTCCTGTTCCTTCAAATTTTATCTGAGGAATGTTTTCAAAAAACTCTTTCTCTCCTGTTACTACTTTCATATCTGATTATTTTTAATTCGCCTTAGGCATTAAATATTATTGCTTTATATTTTATTTTTTTATTTTTTTTAGTTCAATACTTCTATTACTTCTATACTGATACATTATTACCTGACACTTTCTATAATCGTCGCTTTATAGTATGAAATATTCAGAAGCAGTGATTCCTGAGAATAATTCCTGATCCTGTTTCAGAGTAATTTATTAAATTCAAGTAATTTTGAGATTGTGTATTTAATGCAGAAACTTTTATTGAAGATGATATTATATATATACCCAAGAGAAGCATTCCAGAGATTTATTTTTGATTAATTAGATCTTTAAAATAGGAAGGATGATGAATCATCCCTCCGTAATTGCAAACTATGAGAAAAAACAAAACTAACTCCTTATCAACTACCTATATATTATAATACGGGCTCGTTGCAGTATTGATTACTTCAAATTGAGTCACCAACAACCTCAATGAATTTCAAATGTTGTATGAGTAGCGTTAAATATCCAATTATACTATGATCGGAAAGGTGCAAAACAATCATTTTATTTGTTTTATTAAACTTTATAAGTCACACAAACTCTGCGACAAGATCTATAAAAATTACACATGGCTTATAGACACTTACTTTAAAACAATATGCTAATATAGAAAAATATATTTAGTTTGCAACCGATTGCATAAAATATGAGAATAATTTAGAAAATCAGTTTTTAAAAGCCATAATTTGAATAAAAGAGGAGCTAAGACTTAAAAAAATTCGAAAAATATAATTAATTAATCTGAACCGCATTAGACATAAATAGCATTATCAACAAAAAAATAAATTTAGAGAGCAGACTTAACCTGTTATTATTTTAGTTAGAATTGCAGGTATAGATTTAAGAACCAGGATAATTATTTCATAAAAATGTTCTTTTAAAAAAAGCTAAAAAGTCACTGATGTGATCTTTACAAATACAGCAGACTTACTTAATGCGGGTAGAAACAAAAGCTGAATGAAATTGCGAATTATGATCAATAAAGAACAGAAAGCTGAAGAGTGCGACGCAAGCAAAGCTGATAGTAGTACAACTGCTGGTAACAAAAAAAATAAATTTCTATGAAAAAGACCTTACTGATCGTGTTTGTATTTGCTTCTTTGTTTTCAAAGGCGCAGGATTATAAAAGTTTCCCCATGTGGGATTACCATTTGCCAATGGAGAAACGTGTAAATGACGTAGTAAGCCGCTTAACATTGGAAGAAAAAGTGGCTCAAATGCTAGACCATGCGCCAGCTGTACCACGGTTAGGCATACCTGCTTATGACTGGTGGAGTGAAGTGCTGCATGGCGTAGCCAGAACACCTTATAAGGTAACGGTATATCCGCAGGCAATTGCGATGGCAGCTACGTGGGATACAAATTCATTATACCGGATGGCCGGCTTTGCTGCAGATGAAGGCCGGGCAATTTTTAATAAATCAATACAGGATGGAAGAGAAGGCGAACGGTATGTTGGCCTCACCTACTGGACACCCAACATCAATATTTTTCGTGACCCAAGGTGGGGACGTGGACAGGAAACCTATGGCGAAGATCCATTTCTAACTGCAATGCTGGGAAAATCTTTTGTACATGGTTTGCAAGGCGATGATCCGAAGTATTTAAAAGCAGCGGCATGCGCCAAACATTTTGCTGTGCACAGCGGACCAGAGTCAACCAGGCATTCTGACAATTTTAATCCATCATTACATGATCTGTGGGACACCTATTTACCGGCTTTTAGAGAATTAGTAGTGAATGCAAAAGTGGCTGGGGTGATGTGTGCTTATAATGCGGTAAACACGCAGCCCTGCTGTGCGAATGATTTGCTGATGAATGATATTCTGCGTAACCAATGGAAATTTACCGGCTATGTTACCAGTGATTGCTGGGCTTTGAATGATTTTTTTGATTTTCATAAAACGCACAAAGATGCGCTGGCAGCGGGTGTAGGTGCACTGATACATGGTACGGATGTGGAATGTGGCGTGTCTGTTTACACCACATTGGTAAATGCCGTAAGAACAGGATTGATAAAAGAAGAACAGATTGATGTGTCATTGAAAAGACTTTTCGATATCAGGTATCGTCTTGGATTATTTGATCCTTCTTCAACTGTCCCTTACGCACAAACGCCGTTGTCGGTATTGGAATCTCCGGAGCATAAAGCGCAGGCTTTAAAAATGGCAAGGCAGTCAATTGTTTTATTAAAAAATGAGAACAGTGTATTGCCACTCTCAAAAAAAATAAAAAAAATTGTAGTACTAGGGCCAAATGCGGATAATAAAATTTCTGTACTGGGAAATTATAATGGTACTCCATCTAAAATTGTAACACTATTAGATGGCATCAAAGAAAAGTTGGGAAACAGTGTAGAAGTGATTTACGAAAAAGCAATTAATTATACCAACGATACTTTATTGATATACAATGATGTGAGTAAATACTATACCATTGATGGGAAATCTGGTATAAAAGCAGCATATTTTAATAATGAAAAATTAGAAGGAGCACCGTTAGTTACCCGAACAGAAGATGACATAGACCGCTACTGGCCTGAAGGACAGACGCCTGCGCCATCTATAAATACGGTTCATTATTCCGGCCGCTATACCACAAATTTAAAAGCCAGGAAAGACGAAATAATAAATTATGAGATTGATGGTAATGTTGGTTATCGTATTTCTATTGAAGATAGTTTGTATATAAATAACTGGACAAGAGACCAACAGGGTGCAAAGCAATTTCAATTGAATATAAAAAAAGATAAGCAATATAAAATTGTAGTTGAATTTTGGCAAGGAGAAGGCAGTGCCTCAATAAGCCTCAAAAGCGGGCATTATGAAAAAACTGATTTTGAAAAATTAGCTGATAAATACAAAGATGTTGATGGTATTGTTTTTGCCGGTGGTATTTCTCCACAATTGGAAGGAGAAGAAATGCCGGTAGCTGTACCGGGCTTTAAAGGTGGTGACAGAACAAGTATAATGTTACCCGAAGTGCAGACAAGATTTTTAAAAGCATTGAAGAAAACCGACAAACCAATTGTATTTGTAATGATGACAGGCAGTGCAGTTGCCATACCGTGGGAAGATGAAAATATACCAGCAATTGTAAATGGCTGGTATGGCGGACAGTCCGCCGGCACTGCGATTGCGGATGTTTTGTTTGGGGATTATAACCCTGCCGGAAGATTACCTGTAACGTTTTATAAAAGTGATGCTGATATCCCAGCCTTCAACAGTTATGATATGAAAGGGAGAACTTACCGCTATTTTACAGGCGAAGCATTATATCCTTTCGGGTATGGCTTAAGTTATACCAGTTTTAAATATGATCAGTTAAAAACACCTGCAACAATTGCTGCCGGGAAAAGTGTAAGCGTTACCGTTAGAGTGATGAATACCGGAAAAAAAGATGGTGAAGAAGTAGTTCAATTATATGTTGCTGATGAAAATAATAATGAGCTTGCGCCAATAAAGGCTTTAAAAGGTTTTAAAAGAATTGCTTTAAAAGCCGGTGAAAGTAAAATGATCAGTTTTGTTTTGTCACCTGCAGATCTATCACTGATAAATGAAAATGGCCAAGCACATGAAATAAATGGAAAAGCCATGATAAGTATTGGTGGCGGCCAACCCGGTGTAAAAAATAAAGCTACCAGTAATGTTGTTCAGCAAATGATTTCAATTAGGTAATTATCTAAGCAGCAAAATATAATAATTAATAAATAAACTTAATGCATAAGAAAATACCAAGAATATATATGGAGTTTTTGACAATAAACTTCTGATGTTTAACGAGCCATACACCTAATTAAAATTTAAAAACTTTTCCGCTTACCATTACTTCCTGCGTTTTTTCATCAAAAGTTGCTTTCAACCCGGTATGAGATGCAGCAGTTGTCATAATATTGGCGATAGAATGGCTGTAACCTGCTTCAACAGGAGCATTTGGCTGTTTACGGCTACGTACACACTCCATCCAGTTGCGTATATGGTTATTCGTTAGTATATCGCCACCGGTATTTGCAGAAGTGATAACTTTTTCGCTTTGAGCTAAATTCATTTCAGGTAGTAAATTGGGTTGCACCTTCATTTCGTCTGCATGCTGTTTGCTCAGTCCTCCCTTTGGTGAAATTTTATTAGTAATAAGATTTAATTCTCCGCCGTTAGAATAATAAATTTCGGAAGGATTTTCGTCGCCATTATCCATCCTCGCCTGAAAGGACACCTGGAAGCCTGTTGACAGATCATCAGCAGGGCCATAATCAAAAGCAGAAGTGATAGTATCCCAATTCTTCCTGCCATCTTTCCACATATAAATTCCACCATTAGCCACCACACTGCGTGGATGCTGAAGGCCACTGAACCAGTGTACAGTATCAATCTGGTGACTCATCCATTGACCCGGAAGCCCTGATGAATAGGGCCAAAACAAACGGTATTCCAGGTACTTTCTTGGATCATAAATGTCAGCTGGCCTGTTTAATAAAAACCTTTTCCAGTCAATATCTTCCTCTCTTAACTGGGCCACCAGATCCGGTCTGCGCCACCGGCCCGGTTGGTTCACATTCCAGGTAAGCTCAACCATTTTTATAGGGCCAAATTTTCCTGATTGTATAAATTCTGCAGCCTGGATGTAGTTTGTACCACTTCTTCTTTGTGAGCCTATCTGTACAATTCTGTCTGAAGCTTTAATGGTTTTGAATGCAAGTCTATTATCTTCCATTGTTTCTGCAAAAGGTTTTTCGCAATACACATCGCAACCTGCATTTACAGCTTCCACTGCATGCAAGGCATGTTGAAAATCGGCTGTACCTACAAATACTGCATCCACTATTTTTTTGTTATACATTTCCTCATTATTGCGGCAGGCAATAATATCATGACCCATTTTTTGTTTCCACAATGCAGCACCTTCATTTCTTCTTTTATTCCAGATGTCAGAAACGGCCACAAGATCAAAATTTAATTCTTTGTAATGGTTCATGAAACAAGGCATGTGAGAATATCTATGCCTGTCAGAAAAGCCTACAACCCCTACTCTTATACGATCATTAGAACCAATAATATTTGCATAGCTTTTTGCACTGAAACCAATTGATGCTGCATAAAGAGCAGCAGAAGCTTTTACAGTCTGCTTAATAAAATGACGGCGTGACTTTGACATATTTTTCATTTTTTATTATTAATAAGAAAGAAAGATTAAGGGATAAGCATTTACTCACACCATTTTAATTCTTTTACCTTAATGCTCCGGTACGAGACTGCGTCGCCATGATCCTGTAGTAATAAATGGCCCTGTGGTGCTTCTCCAAAATTTTTCCAGATGACATATTTACTAATCGCCACAAGGTCTCTGTATTCTTTGGAACCTCTTATATATTCTAACACTTTTACACCATTAAGATAATGTTCTACTTTATTATTAGGATATACCACTACTCTTCCAATATTCCAGTCGCCTATGGGACGCAAAAACTTCTTCTCTTTTTCCGCTTTTATCATATCATAAACCGACGCTAAAGTTCTGTCACCATTCCGTCCCAGCTTAGCATCGGGATGCAATGAATCATCCAGTACCTGGTATTCCAATCCAATTGCCGAACCCTTATTCTCTTCCGCAAGTGTTACAAAATATTTTATACCACTATTGGCGCCAGGCGTTAATCTAAATTCAAAAGAAAGATCAAATGCAGCAAATTCTTCGGTGGTAACAATATCGCCGCCATTACCAGCTTCCTTACCCTCCGCCTTTTCAACAGAAATGATCCCATTTTCGATCGACCATCCTTTTTTAGGGAACTCTGATCCTTTGGCGCTTATCCACCCTTTATTACTTTTACCATCAAACAACAAACGCCAGCCATCTTTTTTTTCATAAGCCGTTAAGTTATTAGGAACAAAATCAGCAACATATATCCCCTTAGGAAATGGGGTCGCTACCAATCCGGTTGTTTTAATTCGGATATTTTTATAACATACTTTTTTTTCAGCATGGCTGGCATCATTAACAGCATGTACCTGCAAACCAATAAATCCTTTTGCATCAATCGTGTCAACAAGATATGCTGCTGCAATACCATTCACCCAGGTTTTCATTTGATTACCGATGCATTCCACACGGTAATGATTATACGCACCATTCTTAAAAGCATTTTGTGCTTTGGCATTAAGTTGCATCGGGTATAACCACTCTCTTCTTCCTTCGTCATAAATTCCTCCACTCCATCGACGGTATGATGGATCTACTTCACATTGGCGGCCATATACCCGTCCTTCACTATTAAAAGCTTCAGCATCAAAATGACTGCGGGTTTGAAGACCTGCATTACCAGTTTCATCTTCCACCCATACATCTGCTTCCAGGATAAAATCGCCGTATTCTTTTTCTGTAACTAAAAATGTATTCCGGGAATTTGCGACTGCACGACCAACGATTACACCATCTTCAACTTTAAAGGTTGCTTTACCACCTAAACTTTTCCAGCCAGTGAGATCCTTTCCGTTAAAAAGATTTTCCCAACCTGCGGAGGAGGTTTGCGCTGTCAACGAAACCATACTAAAAAAGCAAATAAAGAATAAAATGGATTTGAACTTCATGACGGCTATTTTGATAGTTAAAAATGGCTGTGCTCTAAATTAATTTTATTTATTGAAGAAATAAAATTAATCAGATGCTATGTTAGGTTGCTTAATTGATTTCGGCAAGAAAGGGTGCCCGTATATATACTTATTCAATGCTACTTTAACTTGACAAATAAACATGTTCTTCTTGTAAGGATAAATTGAATGATAAAGTTGGACCCTTCATTTTGAATGAATAATTAGACAAGCAGGCTTCATTGCATAAACACAAAATTGGGATATTATAAACGACTGAGTCAAACTCAAAAAAGTGTTAATATATAAAACAAAAAAGCCTCACATTTCTGTGAGGCTTCAGTGGGAGTTACAGGGCTCGAACCTGTGACCCTCTGCTTGTAAGGCAGATGCTCTAAACCAACTGAGCTAAACTCCCTTTCCGTTTTCGGACGGCAAAGATAAGGGTAAAATAATTTCTGCAAAATATTTAAAAGAATTTTATTTCATCTTTTTACAATTTTGTAATTTTACCGCTACAAATGGCATATTTCTCTACATATAATCCTTTTGAAGCACCTCTTGAAGATGTTGATGTGCTTGTAGAAACGGATTCAAACTATTCCCTGGTGGTATGGAATGATGAGGTAAATACATTTGAATGGGTTATTGAAACCCTCATTGATATCTGCGGCCATTCTCAAGAACAGGCGGAACAATGTGCTATGCTTATACACACCAAAGGAAAATATGCTGTAAAAAACGGCAGTTATGACGACCTGAAACCCCAATGCGACGCCATTACAGAAAGAAAGATCGGTGCAACTATCGAAGTGATTGCCTGATATTATTTCCCAAATTTCATTTTCAAAGCCGCCAAAGCGTCATTCATGTTTGCTGGTGGAGTTTCTTTTTTTGAAGGCTGAAAATTCTGTGCTTTTGGCTTTTGAGTATGAGCAGGTGCCACTTCCGTTTGCTTTATAGATAATGCAATTCTCTTTCTGGCAATATCCACTTCCATTACTTTTACTTTTACCGGTTGATTCAGTTTTAAAACTTCTGCCGGGTCTTGTATGTATTTATGAGCGATCTCCGAAACATGCACCAGGCCATCCTGTTTTACGCCAATATCTACAAATGCACCAAAACGGGTAAGGTTAGTCACCATGCCCGGCACTTCCATCCCAACTTTTACATCTTCTATTGAAAATATCTGTGCAAATTCAAAAAGCTGTGCTTCACTTCTTGGATCAAGTCCCGGCTTTTTTAATTCATTGATAATATCATTGATGGTATGTTCACCAAATTTTTCGTTGATATATTTTTTTACCGGAATTGTTTTTAGCGCTTCATCATTTCCAATCAATTTATCAATTGCAATGTTTAGGTCAGAAGCAATTGTTTCCACCAGTTCATAAGCTTCAGGATGCACTGCACTCGCATCCAGTATATCTTTTGCACCCGGTATTCTCAAAAAGCCGGCACACTGTTCAAATGCTTTGCCACCAAGCCTTGGTATTTTCATCAATTGTTTTCTTGAAGTAAACATTCCTTCCTGCTTTCTGTAAGTAACAATATTCTCCGCAATGGTGCTTCCAATGCCACTTACATAGCTAAGTAAGTGTTTGCTGGCAGTATTCACATTTACCCCAACACTATTTACACAGCTCATAACGGTCTGGTCTAACCGCTCTTTCAATCTTGGTTGGTTTACATCATGCTGGTACTGACCTACACCAATACTTTTCGGATCAATCTTTACCAATTCAGCCAAGGGATCCATCAATCTTCTGCCAATACTTACCGCACCACGTATGGTAATATCCTGGTCAGGAAATTCCTGCCGGGCAATTTCAGAAGCAGAATAAATACTGGCACCATCTTCATTTACCAAATACACAGGCAAACCTAACTGCAAACTTTTTATAAACTGTTCCGTTTCCCTTCCGGCTGTACCATCACCAATAGCAAAAGCTTCAGTGCCAAATTCTTTTACCAGATGTTTTATTTTATATGCCGCATCATCCATGCGATTTTTTTCATGCACATAGATCAGCTCGGTCTTTTGTAATTCCCCTTTTTCATCTATACAAACTACTTTGCAGCCTGTGCGATACCCCGGATCAATTGCAAGAATTTTTTTACTTCCCAAAGGCGCACTCAGCAAGAGCTGGCGCAGGTTCTCAGCAAACACATTGATAGCTTCTTCATCTGCCGCAGTTTTCAGTGCTGTACGAAATTCAGTTTCCATACCCGGTTGCAGCAATCTGCGGTAACAATCTTTTATCGCTTTGCGGATCTGCTCACTACAGGTACTCATTCCCTTTAGGTAAATATTTTCTACAAGTTCCAGCGCATTTTCTTCCAAAGGCTCAATAGATATCCGCAGAAAGCTTTCTAAAAAACCACGCAGTACTGCCAGCGTACGATGCGATGGAACTGTAGCAATGCGTTCGCTAAAAGCAAAATAATCTTTATACTTTGCCGCTTCATTTTCTTTATCTGCAATTACCATACTTTTTAAAACTGCTTCCCGTTCAAACAGTTTCCGCATTTTTTCTCTTACTACAATATCTTCATTTATTTGCTCCGCAATAATATCTCTTGCACCCTGCAAAGCCAGTTCGGTGCTGGTTGTTTTTTCGTTTAAAAATGCTGCTGATTCTTTTTCAATATCAATATCTTTCTGCGCTAAAAGCAGGTCTGCCAATGGTTGCAGGCCATTCTCCCTCGCCGTTACAGCTTTTGTTTTACGTTTTTGTTTGTAAGGCAAATAAATATCTTCTAATTGGCTTATCGTGATAGCAGCGTTAATTTTATTCTGCAATTCTTCCGTCATTTTACCCTGCTCCGTAATTGTTTTTTCAATAAATGTTTTGCGTTCAGCAAATTCATTCATCGTTTTATTTTCATCCTGCACCTGCTGTATCTGCACTTCATCCAACGCCCCAGTCATGTCTTTACGGTAGCGTGCAATAAATGGTATGGTAGATCCTTCCGCAAGTAATTGTAAAACAGTTTCTACCTGCTGTGTTTTAATTCCTAATTTCTGTGCTATTAATTGATTGAACATATTTTATTTTTTTTGTAACCGGCATTTGTTCTTTGGGCATCATCCTTGTGTCATCTTCCCGATGTAAAATCGGGATTCCGACTTTACGTCGGAACTTGTACTACATACCATTGATGATCATTACAGCCCATATCACGCCCGAAATTTATAAATATTATTGAACTTTTTTGGGCTGCGAAAGTAATTTAAAATTGGATAAGATTTCTTTATAGTTTACCTATTACAAAAAGATATAAATTATAAAGCCGGCCTATGACTGACATAGAACCGGCTTTACCAAAAGAGTATATCTTAAAATCTATTTTTCATCATTGCTATACGATATAGTCCTCTTGCCTTTTTTTATATATTTACCTGAAAACTTCTTATAGACTGTATCAGGTTGCTTTATTCCATTTACAATTAATTCATCATTATTTAAAGTATAGGAAGAAAGGTCTTTTTTACTTTTTATAATATTATTTTCTATAAGATCATTTATTATTCCTTCCGAAAGCATTTGCGACGCTGCAACTTCTTTCCGTGAACGTTCTAAATCTTTTGCAGATCTTGCCATGTCTTTTTGGGAATTTTCCATGTCAATTTTCATTTGCCTTTGCGAACCTTCCATTTCCTTCTGAGCTTTTTTCATCTCTATCTGAGCCTGTTCCATTTCTTTCTTTTGCTGTACCATATCTGTACTTGAAACTTTCATCATCTCATCTTTTCGTTTTTCCATTTCTATTTTAGCCTGTGCCATTTCCTTTTTAGATTGCTTCATTTCAATTTGAGATTGAGCCATATCTTTTTTTGATTGCTCCATTTCTATTTGATGCTGCTCCATTTCTTTTTTTGATTGTTCCATTTCAATTTGAGACTGTGCCATTTCCTTTTTTGATTGCTCTAATTCAATCTGAGATTGTTTTATATCTTTTTCTGATTGCTCTCTGTCTATTTTAGATTGCTGAAGTATTTTAGAAGTTACCTTATCATAATCAGCCATTTTATCTGCAGTTATTTTTTCCCCATTTACATATAATTCTTTCACAGTATTATTTTCTGTTACGAGTTCATACTTTTTACCATTCTCATTTGTTGATATTCTGCCGGTCATAACTTCTTTATTAGCCGGCATCGTATCAATACTTGTTTGAGTTGTTGAATTGGATTGGGTGATAGTAGACGCTGATCCTGTTTTCACTGGTGATTTTTTCTGCTCCACATTATTTGTAGTAAAAGCCAGTATGCATATACCCGTTATTACAGCACCTGCTGCAAGAAATTTCTTTTCCATGCTATTTAAAGTTTTGTTGTTATTAAATAAAATTCTTTTTATTCTGTTCAGTAAATGATGTTTATCCGTACTAAAAGCCTGTGCCAGTGCTGGTGATTGCTGTGCATTCATTTCCTGGAAAGAAAGCAATGCAGCTATATAATTTCTTTTATTACTGACCTTGTTAATGGCAACATCATCGCAGCAATTTTCTCTTTCAAGTTTTATTAAAGAGGAAACCCACAACACCGCCGGATTAAAAAAGAAAAATATTTCTACAAAATGCTGAACCATATTTACCAGCATATCTTTTCTTCTTATATGCGCCAGTTCATGAATAAGAATTGCTTCTACTTCATTAGGAGGTAGCGAGGCAAGCATTGCCAACGGGAATAAAATAACCGGTTTAAAAAAACCTGCAACAAGCGGTACCTGTGCAATGCCAGATTGCAGTAGCCTGACGTTTGTATTCATTTTCAGATCTCTGCATAGCGCTATTATCCTTGCATCCCAAAAATCACCGGCAGAAAAGATCTCGGTTTTCTTTAACTGGTGAACCCCATACATACCAGCAGCCAGGCGGATGCATTGAAGAAATATTATTAAAGCCCAAACCAATATTATCCAGCCGGCACTTTTATTAAAGAAAACAGTTGCCCTGGTTGAAAAGGAAGATTTATTTTCAGCAGATAATACAGAAACTTCAACATTATTTTCAAGTATCGTTTTAGCCGCAATAGTTGTAACTGATATATCTGAAGCTTTTTTTTCTTTGATTATCTGAAGACTAAAATTTGCCAATACAGAAATTATAAAAACAAATAAAGCAACAGTGAGTAAATTATAACGAAGCAATGAACTGGTTTTCTTTGTAGCTAAAATAATAATGCCGGCTACTAACGAGAGGAGTACCCCCTGCCAAAGAGAATGAATCAGTGTCCAGTTTATAGCGTGTATTAATTGTTGCCCTGAAATTTGAATTGAAAAAAGTAACATGATGTAATAATTTTAATGTCAACTAACTTTTATCCAGTTTATCCAACAGATCTTTTATTTCCTGTAATTCTTTTTTGGAAGCTTTTTTATTGCCGAGTAACTGCATCATCAAAGTGCTTGCAGAGCCATTGAACATAGAATCTACAAAGCGATCCAATAAAAACCCTTTTGTTTTTTTCTCTTCCAATGCCGGTATATAGATATGCTTCATATTTGTCTCATCCCTTTTCAGCATTTTCTTTTCGGCCATTATCTGCATCAGCTTTAAGGTGGATGTATATTGCACTGCACGCTTTTGCTCATTCAGGTTTTCATTTACAAAACGCACGGTAGAAGGTCCATGCTTCCATAATACCTGTAATATTTCCAGTTCAGACTTTGTTGGCTCCGGTGTTGATTCGTTTGCTTTATTTCCTTTCATGAATTAAAGATAGGAAATTTTTCGTACGAACAAAATATTAGGTTACTTTTTTTATTTTTTAACAAATGCGAAGGGGGATATTTTAAAATACTTAGGCTAAAATGCTATCTGCATTCAGTAATATCTTTTTTGCAGGATTGGATTCTGCAAAAGAATAAATGGAGTTGCGTATAAAATCATTATCGGCGTAGGGCATTATCTGTTCTTTCAATTCGGAAATATTATTTATTTCCTGCTTTGCCGGTACATAACCCATACCCCAGAAATTTCCACGCTCTATTAAAAGACAAAGTTTTTCTTCAGCAGTTATTCCGGCATCCACAATGGCAAAGGTTGGCAACTGTTCTTCCAAACGCTGCAAAGCATTTTTTACTTTACCATTATAATAAAGAGGTGGCTCGGTAAATTCAATATCTTTTCCGGCAAAAGGCGTTTTATCCAGGTAACAAAGTTTTTGATTCAGCTCAAATTCATCTACCATATTTTTCAGCAATACCAAACCCTCATGTAGCAAATTAAAATTGTATAATGACTGCAAATTCTTTTTTCGTTTATCAATGGCAAGCCGGATATAGCCACGATTATCTTCAAAACTATACAGCGCATATTTTTGTGCAGGTTGCTTCTGACTATAATTATACCTTGGCCACAAACGCCTGATCTCAGTGCTTTCCAACACCAATGCATGAAGTTCACTGGCGCAAGAACTAAAAGTAATATTAGTGATCAAACGCAGAAAATGTTGCCGCTTTTTTTCGCCATCATTGTGTGTAAAATGGCTGCTGACCCTTTTTTTAATATTAATAGCTTTGCCTACATAAATTATTTTGTCTTTGTTATTATGAAAATAATATACTCCCGGACCGTTGGGTAATTTTTCAATAATACTTTTATCCAGTTGCATGGGCAACCATTGTTCCGATGAAGATTTTTTCAACATCAGATCAATATGAGGCTGGCCGCCACACTCTAATATTTTATCAAATAAAATAGTAGTGGCTTTTGCGTCACCTGCTGCCCGGTGGCGATTCTCAATTTCTATATGAAGGCTGCGGCAGAGATTACCAAGACTGTAGGATGGCAGGCCAACAAACACTTTGCGGCTGAGCCTTACGGTACATAATTTTTTTACATTAAGATCGAAACCGGATAATTTTAAATGGTGTTTTAAAAAAGAATAATCAAAATTTACGTTGTGCGCTATAAAAATATTTCCATCCAGTAATTGAAAAATATCATCAGCCACTTCGTCAAAAGTGGGTGCAGCGGCAACCATGGCATTACTAATGCCCGTAAGCGCAGTAATGTAAACAGGAATATTTCTTTCGGGATTTATGAGTGTATGAAAACTTTCTACAATCTTATTTCCATCATGTATATAAATGGCAACTTCTGTAATGCCGCTGCCTGTTGCATGGCCGCCTGTCGTTTCTATATCTACAATTGAATACATGGGGAAAGTTCAAAGTTCGAAGTTCAAAGTTTGTAAACCTGATATGCAAATTACTAATTAATTTAGTTTGATAATTAAAAATCTTTCATTTTGATATTCTGTTTAAATTTTTAATGTGATTACATTCTCATCTTTCGTCCCTTCAGGACTTTGGAATCCGTTTGTGGTTGTTGTTTCTAACACTTGTGCCCCTCCGGGGCTAAGAAGAAATTTCATCAAGGCTTATGAGCATTGAAATTTTTTAAATTAATTATGTAATTGTATTTAAGCCTGAAGGGCTGAAACGTTGGTAGAAGACCAATAATATATACACAAAGTCCAGAAGGGACGAAAGAAAAATTAAAATTATATGAGCCTCGGAAATAATTTTAAGAGATCGATCTTTTTATTTAACCGGGTCTATAATGATCAATAATGGTTTGCCGTACAAGGGAGTGACACAACGATGTTGAGTAAGGCTGCATTTGCCGGTTACATAAAAATAAAAATCGCTTGTCATTTTGTACCTTCGCAGCCTTGTAAAAAGGAATAGATAAATGGAACTTTCAAAAAATTTTGAGCCGCAGGCGATAGAAAATAAATGGTACCAGCAATGGCTGGATAAAGGATATTTTAAAAGTGTGCCTGATGAAAGGGATGCATACACGATTGTGATGCCGCCGCCTAACGTAACGGGCGTGCTGCATATGGGCCATGCATTGAACAATACGATACAGGATATTCTGATCCGCAGGGCAAGAATGGAAGGGAAAAATGCATGCTGGGTTCCGGGAACAGATCATGCATCTATTGCGACTGAAGCCAAAGTGGTAGGCATGTTGAGGGAAAGAGGCATTACAAAATCATCGCTGAGCCGGGAAGAATTTTTGAGCTATGCCTGGGAATGGAAAGAAAAATATGGCGGCATTATTTTGCAGCAATTAAAAAAACTGGGTTTTAGTTTAGACTGGGATCGCACCAGCTTTACGATGGATAAAGATTATTATGCATCGGTGATAAAAGTGTTTGTGCAGTTGCATGATAAAGGAATAATCTATCGTGGCAAAAGAATGATAAACTGGGATACGAAAGCCTTGACAGCACTGAGTGATGAAGAAGTGATAAGAAAAGAAACGAAGCAGAAGTTGTATCACTTACAATATGCAATAGATGGCAGCGATGAAAAAATTACCATTGCAACGGTACGCCCGGAAACGATCATGGGCGATAGCGCTATTGCAGTACACCCGGATGATGAGCGCTATAAACATCTCCATGGAAAATTTGCGATAGTACCGTTGATCGATAGACTCATTCCGATAATTACGGATGATTATGTAACGATGGACTTTGGTACCGGTGCACTGAAAGTAACACCGGCGCATGATATGAATGACAATATGCTTGGCCAAAAACATGGGCTGGAAGTAATTGATATTTTTAATGATGACGGAACCCTTGGAGAGGCTGCACAAATTTATATTGGACTGGACAGGTTTGCTGCCAGGAAAAAAATAGTGATTGAACTGGAAGAGAAAAATTACTTAATAAAGACAGAAGAATATACCAGTGAAGTTGGCTACAGCGAACGCACAGATACGGTAGTAGAACCACGCCTGAGCCTGCAGTGGTGGCTGAGCATGAAAGAAATTTCGAAACCTGCATTGAAAGATGTAATGGAAGAAGAAATAAAATTTTACCCGGCTAAGTTTAAAAATCTTTATCGCCATTGGATGGAAAATATTAAAGACTGGTGTATTAGCCGACAGCTTTGGTGGGGCCACAGAATACCGGCCTGGTATGATGGAGAAGGAAACTATGTAGTGGCTGAAACGAAAGAAGAAGCGATTGAAAAATTTGCGGAAAAAAATATAAAAGTAAATCCTGAAAATATAAAGCAGGATGAGGATTGTTTAGATACCTGGTTCTCATCCTGGCTTTGGCCATTTGAAGTTTTTAAAGGTTATAGTGATCCCGGCAATAAAGAAGTAAAATATTATTACCCAACCAACACCTTGGTAACAGCCCCGGAAATTATTTTCTTTTGGGTGGCGAGGATGATAATGGCTGGTGAGGAATTTATGAAAGAGAAACCCTTTGATGCTGTTTATTTTACCGGTATAGTGAGAGATAAGCTGGGCAGAAAAATGAGTAAAAGCCTTGGCAATTCTCCGGATCTTTTAGGATTGATAGGTCAATATGGTGCAGATGCAGTGAGGTTTGGAGTGATGATTTCTTCACCGGCTGGTAATGATATTTTATTTGATGAGGCTGCGTTGGAGCAAGGCAGAAACTTTAATAATAAAATGTGGAATGCGCTGAAGCTGGTAAAAATGTGGGAAGGGAGAAAAGCCAATAGCAATGAGCCTTTAGCTAACAGCTTTGCTTTGCAGTGGTTTGAAAACAGGCTAAATGAAGTAAAAAAAGAAGTAGCTTCAATGATGCAGCAGTTCAGGCTGAGTGAGGCTTTGAAGACGATCTACTCTTTAATATGGGATGATTTCTGTAGTTGGTATTTGGAATGGGTGAAGCCTGGATTTGAACAACCAATAGATGCAGGCATTTATAAAAAAACAACTGAATTTTTTACGGAGCTGATGCAATTGCTGCATCCGTTCATGCCATTTGTTACAGAAGAAATTTATCATTTGCTGGATGAACGCAACGATGATCTTTGTGTAAAACAATTGGCGGAAACTGCTGCTGTGGATGAAGCCCTTTTACAAAAAGGTAGTTTATTAAAAAATATCATTTCGGGCTTACGAGATATAAGAAATAAGCAACAGCTAAAACCAAAAGAGACAATCGAATTATTTATAGATGCGGAAAATAAAGGGGTATACGACGGCATTGAAAATCTGCTTAGTAAACAGGTAAATGCAAACTCCATTTCATTTACAAATGCAACAGTGGCAGACGCAATATCTGCAGTAATTGGAAAAGATAAGTTTTATATAAAAACAGAAAAGCCAATTGATACCGCCAATCAAAAACAGGACCTGGAAAAAGAACTTATACATTTAAAAGGCTTTTTAACTTCAGTAGAAAAAAAATTAGGTAACGAAAAATTTGTTGCCAACGCAAAGCCGGAAGTATTGGCGCTGGAGCAAAAGAAAAAAGCCGATGCAGAAACAAAAATAAAAGTAATAGAAGAAAGCCTGGCTGCTTTGTAAGATTTACTGCTATGGCTGTGTTAAAGTAGTAATTCATGCAATTTACTTTTAGTAGATTCGTTTTTAAAATTCATACATATTAAATATGAAGTATCTAAAAATTGTTTTCGTTGTTTTACTTGCTTGCTGCAGTTTGCATTTGTCTGCTCAAAAAAGAACTACACAGCAGGCAGAAACTGTAAAATCAAAAGCTCCTAAATTGCAGACATTGTTAGGAACCTATAAAGATTCTGTGTCTGTATCTGTAGAAGCCGGAAGTAATATAATTGCACTTCCTCTAAAAATTACAGATGATAAAAACAATGTTTATACAATTGTTGCTTACCAGTTTTTGTATAAAAAAGTAGGCGTAACAGAAGATGAGCAAACAGAAAAAACCAGTCCTGCTACAACTATTTCTGCTTCTTATTTCAGAACAACACCTTTACCACCTGTTTGGGTAAACACCATACAGCAATATTTAAAAAAAGGTGAAGAGTTTTATTTTTTTGATGTAATTGCAAAAGATGGAAAAGGAAATAATTACCTGGCACCTACGCTAAAACTTACCATCAGGTAATGGAAATTAACAAAGCCGGCACAGGGGATATAAAAGAGATTCAGCAATTGGTATACACGACCTGGCCCGATGCATACGGTGCTATTTTAAGTAAAGACCAACTGGATTATATGCTGGAACTTATTTACAATGATAAGGCTTTAAAAAATCAGATCGAAAATTTACAGCATCAATTTATAATTGCGTATGAAGAGGAGGAAGCTGTTGGTTTTGCATCTTATTCTCCAAAAGACATAAATAACTCCTCCGTTTTTCGTTTACATAAATTGTATGTATTGCCATCGCAACAAGGCAAAGGCACAGGCAAACTTTTATTGAATTATATTATTAATGAAATAAAAAATGCTGACGCATCAATTTTAGAATTAAATGTAAACAGGCATAACAAAGCTTTTCATTTTTATAAAAAATCAGGCTTTACCATTTCTCATGAAGCTGATATTGATATTGGCAATGACTATTTTATGAATGATTATGTGATGGAGTTGGCTGTATAACTCCCATTTACCGATTTTTTCATATAATCCCCCGCCCACATAATGATCTACGCCGATTATTTAATGTAACATACTCCGCTTTTTTCTTTGCAGTAGGTTTATCATGTAATAGATAATTATTGTCATCCATCACTTGGATATAATTGTTGATACTGATATTTTTTCTAATGATAAACTTTAAAAAATGAAAAAAACAAGAAAATTTACAAATGGATTAGTGCTATTATTTATGGCATTGTTTTTTATTTCCTGCAAAAAAGATAAAACCGGGGTCGGCACTTCCACTTCCATTCAAATATCTGCAGGCGGAGATCACAGCCTGATCTTGAGGCCTGATAAAACATTGTGGGGCACAGGAATAAACACATTTGGGCAATTAGGAGATGGCACTACCACATCGAAAAACACGCCGGTTAAAATTGCAGACAATGTAATATCTCTTTCAGCAGGGTTATCACATAGCTGTTTTATAAAAACTGATAATACCCTATGGGCGACAGGCTACAATGGAGCTGGCCAATTAGGCGACGGGACTACTATTTCGAAAACCAGCCCAGTTAAAATAATGGATAATGTAAAGGCTGTAACAGCTTGTGGGTTACACACATTCATCCTGAAAAACGATAATACACTTTGGGCAACAGGGGATAATACTTATGGCCAACTGGGTGATGGAACTTACAACAATCATACTACTCCCGTAAAAGTAATGGACGATGTAAAGAAAATGGTTGGTGAAAAATATCATTCCCTGATTTTAAAAAATGATAACACAGTTTGGGCTACAGGTTACGATGGATATGGTCAATTAGGGGATGGAACCACCACCAGTAAGAATGTACCTGTTAAAGTAATGGATAATGCAAAAGATATAGCGGCAGGTGGTCTTCATAGTGTTGTGCTAAAGAATGACAATACGGTATGGTCTGTTGGTTCTAATAATGCCGGCGAATTAGGAGATGGCACCAATACCCAGCGACTAAACTTTGTAAAAGTTGCAGATGCTGTTACTGCGATAAGTGCAGGGCTTAACCATACCCTTTTATTAAAAACAGATAAAAGTTTATGGGCAACAGGATATAATGGACAAGGGGAATTGGGTGATGGAAGTACAAATAATAAAAACAGCTTTGCAAAAGTTGCCGATAATGTAGTTACTGTTGCTGCAGGTTATTATTATACATTAATAATAAACAATGATAAAAGCATCTCGGGTACCGGAAGTAATGCCAGCGGCCAATTAGGCGATGGCTCTAATCAACAGCGTAACAGCTTTGTAAAAATGTATTTACCATAAATTATCTTAAAAAAATTACATAATGAAAAAAATATCATTAGTTGCTATAGCTATTTTAATTGCCTTATGCAGCACAGCACAGACCACACTTCCTCCTGCTATTATTTTTGAAAGAACAGTAATGCAGGTAATGAATGACGAAACCGGAAAAACAACCGACACTTATTATTTTACTATTAATGGCGATTATGCTCTGGCAAAACATGAGGCCAGCGATGATGATGAAAATGCAATGATCCTGTACACGAAAGATGGCAAAATGTGTATGATTGATGAAAAGGCAAAGACTATCACCATTTTGAACATGCCGAAAGTTGTAGGCGAAGCTGCCGGGCTGGGGAAAGAAATTGGAGAGAAAATAAAAAAAGCCCCTTTGGAAAAAGGGAAGAAAGATGATATGGCTGTAACAAAAACCGGCAAAACAAAAACAATTTGCGGCTACACAGCCTATGAATTCCAGGTGAAAAATGAAGCAGGCAGCATGAGTTGGTGGTATGCAAAGGTAGATTTTAACCCTATAAAAATTTACACGATGGGTATAGGCAAAACCCCGATAGCAGGCAGCAAGGCTGATGTGTTAAAAAACAATCCTGCTGCTATACCAATATTGAATCAAAACTATTTATGGGTAGAAATGAATGTATCAGGTAAAAAAGCATTAGAAACTGAAAGTATTACAAAAACAAGTTTCATTTTTTCTACTGTCGGTTACACCGTAAAAGATTTTGGTAAAAAGAGTTTAAAAGATATAATCAACGCAAAATTGAAAAAGCAGGAGTAGCATTTATTTATCACACTTAAATTTTTATGAAATGAAAAAAACAATAATTATGATATTTGTTGCTTTTTTGATGAGCAACATATCCAACGCACAGAATTTAATTTTGCACATAAAAAATAATTCCCACATGGATCTTACCTATGGGTGCAAAATAGAGCATGGCCTCTCGGGAATGTTGCCCGGTCAAATAGATAATGGGCAGATAAAGGATATGTATTTTAATCCAGACATTTTAACAGGCGTGGAAGGATTATTAAGCATCTTTCCCATGAATCAGCAAAACGAAAGGATTGATATATATTATGATAACCCTCTGATTGGCACCGGTACATATTCAATATGGTCTTCGAACCTATTAACGTGCAAACCTCTAAAATGGGATATCACAGTCAACAGTGGTAGAGATTGTGAACTGACAGTGGAGATCACCAATCCAACTTCTACCTATGGAAAACCTGTTCCAGTGGTTCTAAATGGCAATGGAACGGTGAAAGGCTCGGTATTTTGGGAGAAAAATATTATCCAGTCGCCGGAAACATATCCATACGGTAAAGCTTTTACATTTAAAGTACTGGCGCCTACACAATTTATAGAAAGCAACGGCCCATTCACCTTGGAAAAAGCCGGGATATACAATGGGAAGCAAGGATATTATCAGGGCAATAAAGAAACCGGAACAGTAAACTATGAAACAATTCAAACCTTAAACCCAAATATTGTTGAGGTACGATATACTATCACAGGCGTTCCCACAGATGTACCGATAGAAATGGATGTCACTACAGACTACACCAAATCGAAATGGTTAGCAGGACCGCAAAAAATAAAACCAGCGGATGATTATGTTTTTGTTGTAGGCACATTTCCAGGAAATAATAAAACTACGATAACAATCAATAATAATTTTTCTATACTAAATGGGGTTGATTTTAATTGCGATGGCGATTGGTTAAAAGTTGATACGGACGGAAAAATAACTGGTGGCGGAGCAATGGTGAATAAGATTGCCGCCAGGAAGACGTTTCCGGTATTGCAAAACGAAATATTATCTTCAACCAATATTATTAAAGCTGCTGATGCCAGTAACATTTTTAAACAGGCAAAATCCGCAACTCCGACCAACCAGGTGCAATTGAAGCAAGTGCAGGGTGCCGTACAAAAAGTAAGGATAAAACAGTGATTAACCTGTATTTACCCAACCGGCAAAAAAAGCAGTTTTATTTGTGGTAAATAATTTTTATCTTAAAACAAACATTTGCATTGCAATGAGCAACTTTTATAATTTTCTGTATGCTTAAACCTGTCTGCAAAATAATAGCTTTATCTTTTACATTTAGCTTTTGTACGTCTTTTGCAGTATATGCCCAACAGAAAGAACCGGGCCTGGATAAAGCTTATCCAAAAGAATACTTCCAGCTAACTACAGATACTGTACGGATGCGGTTTTTGGTAAAAGCGATCAATGATTCATTAGATAACGATATGTTGACTCATGTGTATGATTGGGCGAAGGAAGGGTTGGCTATGGCTGAGAAAAATAATATTGATACCATGAAAGGTATCTTCAATTTCTTTATCGGCAAAGCATTTACTTACAAATATGGCAAGCCTGACAGCGCTATTTTTTATTATAAAAGAACACTCCCTTATTTTCCGGATAGAAAAAGAAAGTATAATGTATTTTCTATAAGAGAGATTATGGAACGCTATAGCGAAATGGGTAATAAAGATTCTTCTTTTGTTTACCTGGATACATTGAAAGCATTTATTGATACCATGCCGGTATCATCACCCAAAAGAATTTCTCTATCGCAAAATATAGCAACAGTTTACCAATGGTTTGGCATGTTTAAAACCGCTATCTTTTATTACCATGTGGCAATAAACGGCCAACGAAAAAATGGAAACCTGCAGGGGCTCGCCTTGGCACTGGCTAACCTGGGGGAACTATATTCAGAGTCGCAGGAAGATTTAAAAGCCGTGGAAAGTTCAAAAGAGGCATTAAATTATTTTGATAAAATAAATATGCCCTATATGCAGACTGCTGCCAATGTAGCTACTTATTATGTAAACCTGCAACAATTTGATTCTGCATTTAATTATTATAAAAAAGCGGATTCAGCCGCAGTAGTATTAAATGATACACAGGAAAAAATCGTACTGCAGTCAGTACTTGGCAATATTTATCTTGGAAAAAAGAAATACGCACTTGCAAGACCGCTATTTGAAAACAATGTATATCCTTTGATACAAAGTGGTGATCGGTGGAACCTTGCCAAAACATATTTCAGCCTTGCAGCGCTTGATTCCGGTGTTCACAATTACAGAGATGCAGAAAAAAATTTGCTTAAAGGACTAAAAATTGCCAGAGAAGATAAGGCTGAAGTATTAATCTTAATAGCACTTCAAAATCTCTCCATCATCAGTTCTAAATTAAACAATTACAAAGATGCCTTTGAGTATCAGAATGAATTTATCCTGCAAACAGACTCTGTGACCAGTGAGAAAACAAAAGCAAATCTTGCAGACCTTGAAATAAGTTATAAAACATTGGAGAAAGAACAACACATTGAATTGTTACAGAAAGATAATGATATAAAGAATCTCATGATCAGCAAAAGTAACCGATCAAAGGCTTTATACATTGCTGCATTGGCAATTTTTGTTGTACTGTTTACAACCATCTATTATCAACGTGGCCAACGAAGTAAAATAAATATTCAGAAAGTAAAGGCCGAGCTGCAAACGCAGGTTTTAAGGGCACAAATGAATCCGCACTTTATTTTCAACAGCCTTAACAGCATTGAGAATTTCATCATGAGGAATGAAAAACGGTTGGCCAGCGATTACCTAAACAAATTTGCAAGGTTGATACGAATGATATTGGACAGCAGCAGAAATGAAGTAGTCCCTATCTCAAAGGATATGGAGACATTGCAATTGTATATCGATCTTGAACAGCTAAGATTCAATGATAAATTTACATTTAAAACATTTACTGATCCAGAATTGTTGAGTGGCGACTATTGTGTACCTTCTTTATTAATTCAGCCTTACGTAGAAAATGCAATTGTACACGGTCTTGCACACACTGAAGCCGATGATCTTTATTTAACTGTCATTACCTCTTTAGAAAATAATTTCATCAAATATGTGATAGAGGATAATGGTATAGGCAGGGAACAGGCAGCAATCTATAATATGCGGAACAAGTCTAACCATAAAAGTGTGGGTTTAAGTATTACAGAAAACCGTATCAATAATTTCAATGATAAAATTAATATTAATGCTGTCCAAATAACAGACTTGTATAATAAGAATGATTTACCATGTGGAACAAGGGTCGAAATACATATCAAAGCAATCTGAAATGGGAAAAATAAAAGCTATACTGATAGATGATGAGCTTAGCAGCTTGCAAAATCTCCAGCAAAAATTAAAAGAGTTTTGTCCGGATGTAGATGTCTTGGCTATCTCTCAAAAACCTGAAGATGCAATCATACTGATACAGCAACATAAACCTGATGTTGTCTTTTTAGATATCGAAATGCCCCGTATGAATGGCTTTCGTATGCTGGAGGAATTAGGAGAAATAAATTTAGATATTATTTTTACCACTGCTTACAATCACTATGCGGTCGATGCCATCCGGATTAGCGCATTCGATTATTTAATGAAACCTATTGCCATTAAAGACTTACAAAATGCAGTAGAACGTTTAGTTAAGCAGCACCAATCACATACTAAAGCAAAATTGGATGTATTGAGAAATGCATTGATAAGTACAAAAAGCCAGGAAGAAAAAATTGCTATTCCAATAAATAACGGGCTGGAATTTATCTCCATAATTAATATATTGCACATAGAATCAAGTGGCAATTATAGCAAAATTTATTTGCTGAATGGAAAACAAATTATTGTTACAAGGTTATTAAAAGATTTTGAAGACATTCTTTTACCTTATCGTTTTTATCGAATTCACAACTCACATCTTATCAATTTAGGTTACATTGAAAAATATATTAAGGGTGAAGGAGGTCAGGTAAAACTTACCAATGGAGCCGTTTTAGATGTAGCAAGAAGAAAAAAAGAAGAATTTTTAAAATTGATTGCCGGTTGATACCAGGTAAAGCCGGTGGCTGAGATTGACATCGGCATGAACTTACAACTGCTTCTTCATCAGCCAATCTGTTTGCGGATCATCACCTACTATAAAAATATGAGTACCGAATTTTATAAATCCTCCTTTGGTATAAAAATTTATTGCGGATAAATTTTGCTCCCACACACCCAGCCAAATCGTTTCCCTCTTTTTTTGTATGGCAGTTTCAATACATTTCTGCATCAGGGCTTTTCCGATACCTCTGCCCATACTGCCTTTTACGGCATATATCCGTTCTATTTCTATTGGTTTTTTTAATTCTTTCGCTTCCTCTTTATCGGCATCAACCATTTTAGCGTAACCGACCAACTTTTCATTTTCGTAAGCCAGGAAAAAGATATTTTTTTCATCGGCCAATTCCTCTTCCATTTTGGTAGTGGAATAAAAATCTTTTAAATGCTTCTCCATATCTGCTTCTGTATTTTTTGTCGCAAAAGCATCGTAAAATGTTTTACTACTTATTGCTGCAATTATTTCAGCATCATTTTGTGTTGCAGTTTTAATTTTTATCATTTTATAAGATTATAGGATTAGGAAAAATATGTAAAAATTAATATCAAGTTAAATTATTAGTTTAAATAAGCCTCTAAAATTTATCAGTACCTGTATAAGGCAAGCTTCCCTGTCTGCCGACAGGCAGGTTTTGGTTCGGTTCCGACGAAGTCGGAATTAAAAAAATGCGTATCATTCCCGATAGCTATCGGGATTTTGAAAGAAGCAAAAGCAGCGCCGGTACAGGTACGCAGCCCGCCGGCTGTGGAGGCGGAAACTTTAAATTTAAAAAAGCTCTATAACTTAACATTGGCTGAACAAAATATTTAAAGCTGTTAATTAAAAAGTCTATCAAGCCGCATAAACCTGTTGCCCAATGATATGCCGTACAAGTGAGTGACACAACGCTGTCGCCATGAAAACAAATGCTGGCACCCAAAAATAAAAATCACCAAACCAACTGATGCGTTTCTTTAATAATTCCCATTACAAAAACGCTCTGAAAATTTCCCATATTTTCTATCTGGCTCAGGCGGTTCACATGAAAGTCATAATAGCTATCCATATTTTCTTCTACCACTTTCAGCATAAAATCAAACTCACCACTAATGTTGTAACATTCTATCACTTCATTTAATTCGTTGATGGCTTTTATAAATTTCACACCGGCATTTTTACTATGTTCTTTTAGCGATACATAGCATATCACCATCAGTCCTTTTTTTACTTTCGCATTATCAACCAAGGCTGCATATTGTTTTATTACGCCCGTTTGTTCAAGCCGCTTTATACGTTCGTGCACCGGCGTTGTACTCAGGTGTATTTGCTGCGAAATTTCCTTCACCGTTATGCGGGCATTTTGCTGCAGCAATTTTAAAATCGCCATATCATTTTTATCCAGTGCCGGCAGCGTAATAGCCATTTGTTCTTTTGAATCAGCCTTTTTCATGCTAAAAAGTATTAATATTCTTTAAGGTATACCTTTTTTGTTATTTTATTCCAAATTTTAATAAGTACTTAGAATTTTACACTACACAATGTACATTTGCAGTCTAAAATAATTAATATGTCTACAATCACAGAAACAGAAATTGATTTCAGCCTTGCTTACAAGGTAAAAGATATGAGCCTTGCAGCCTGGGGCCGTAAAGAAATTATGCTTGCCGAAGCAGAAATGCCAGGCTTAATGAGCTTACGTGCTGAGTACGGTGCAAGCCAACCATTGGCAGGTGCACGCATTGCAGGTTGTCTTCACATGACGATCCAGACTGCAGTTCTTATTGAAACTTTAACTGCATTAGGTGCAGAAGTTAAATGGAGCAGTTGCAATATTTTCTCTACACAAGATCAGGCTGCTGCTGCTATTGCTGCTACAGGCGTTGGCGTGTATGCATGGAAAGGACAAACGCAGGAAGAATCTGATTGGTGCATTGAACAAACATTGTTCTTTGGCAGCGCAGACAAACCTTTGAATATGATTTTGGATGATGGCGGAGATTTAACCAACATGGTATTTGATAAATATCCTGAGTTGATCAGCGGCATTAAGGGCCTTAGCGAAGAAACTACAACAGGCGTTCATCGTTTATACGAAAGAATGGCTGCCGGTACTTTGCCAATCCCTGCTATTAATATAAATGACAGTGTTACAAAATCTAAATTCGATAACAAGTACGGTTGTAAAGAATCTTTGGTGGATTCTATCCGCAGAGCTACCGATGTAATGATGGCAGGTAAAGTTGCTGTTGTTGGTGGCTACGGTGATGTTGGAAAAGGAAGTGCAGAAAGTTTACGTGGTGCAGGTGCAAGAGTTATCGTTACAGAGATCGATCCTATCTGTGCTTTACAGGCAGCAATGGACGGTTTTGAAGTAAAGAAAATGATCGATGCAGTTAAAGAAGCTGACATTATTGTTACTGCTTCAGGTTGTCGTGATCTTATCACTGCTGATCATTTTAAATTAATGAAAGATAAAGCCATCGTTTGTAACATCGGCCATTTTGATATTGAAATTGATATGGCTTGGTTGAATGAAAATTATGGTTCTACAAAAAATACCATTAAGCCACAGGTTGATTTGTATACTCTTGATGGTAAAGACATCATCGTATTGGCAGAAGGCCGTTTGGTAAACTTAGGTTGTGCTACTGGTCATCCAAGTTTTGTAATGAGTAATTCATTTACTAACCAAACATTGGCACAGCTTGAACTTTGGACAAATACTGCAGCATACGAAAACAAAGTATATGTACTTCCAAAACATTTAGATGAAAAAGTAGCCCGTTTGCACCTTGCAAAAATTGGCGTAGTGTTAGATGAATTAACTACTACACAATCTACTTACTTAGGCATTTCAAAAGAAGGCCCTTACAAATCAGAAATGTATCGTTATTAATATATTTATTTTTAACCTGATAATGATGAAGCCCGTTCTGAAAAGGACGGGTTTTGTTTTTTGGTTACGGGCATTTGTTTTTTATGGCGGCATAGTTGCGTCGCACTCTTGTACAGAAAATCATTGGGGAACTTTTATTGAAGCGGAGGGGTGGAGCGTTTACCAAGAGTTTAGATTTCATTGCAGTCATAATGCTGATCATTAATATTTATTTATAAATTTGATGGCTTACAAAAGTATAAATGCTGATGTTGGTGATAATTTTAAATGTACTCAATGTGACAAAACAAAATATTGGATTTAAACTTTGGAAGAGACAAAAAATGCAACGAATTAAAATGTCGACTAGGACATTTTTCCGTGACTTTAGCTTTTCAACCTTTTTAAATTTACTGATCACTTGTGTTGGAATTTTTTTAGCATTTAAAGCAAATGAAATTGGAAAGCGCTCTTATGAAACTGCTCAGACTCAACTCGAAATGCAAAAAACAGATACAAGTCAGCAAAGTCAGTTAAATAAACTAACAGAAATCATAAGGGAAATCCAAAAAGAACAAGCTTTAAGTAGCAACTTAAATCAAAAAACAGATAACTTAAACAATACTTCCAAAATACAGTCTAATATTGTCACCCAACAATTGTTTTTATCTAAAAGATTGGAAAGTAAAATCCAAAAAAATGATTCGTTAGCTCAAGATGCAGATATGCTTTCAATCATAGAAACATTCAACAAACTATTTGACATTCAAATATCACGTGAAGCTATTTTTATTGACAGGCGTTCAACAAATCAACGTTCAGAAATAGTACAAACAGTTCGAATATTATTAGAAAGTCAACTAAACAATAAATTAATTTTGGATAATAATTATTTAAGGTTTGTATGGTTTGACTTTTACGATTTTACTACAAGCTTAGAATATCAATTTAAATTGTACGACGCTGGAACTCGTTCAATGGTAAGGAATGAAAGTGAAAATAATCAATTAGCAACTGAGTTTTCTAAAAGATTTCTTGACTTTTTAAACAAAATGCTTAAACCCAAAAATACTTTTATTCAAAACTATAAAAAAAATTCCTTTGAAAAATACAATAAGGATTCAACCTTTAAATATTAAAAGTAAATTTTGAAATACCTGCATTACATTTATTATCGCTTTTATCAATTAATGGTTAGCGTCGGCAATTGGGATATTGCTGAGTTTTCAAGCACAATGCTAATGTCATTGACATTTCTTTTAAACATATACTTTATACTAGGCTTATTGAATTTTTTATTTGGAATGAAAGTAATTCCGGAACATTCAGATTTACTTGCGATATTTCCAATTTTTATAATTGTAGCAATTTTGTATTTACTTGTTGGGAGAAAAAGAAAATCTGATTTCATTTTAAGAAAATATGAGGACGAGCCGATAAAGAATAAAAAAAGAGGAAGAGCTTTTATTATATTATATATTATTTTGTCTATCGTGCTTTTAGTATTCTCTTGGATTTTGATGGGAGACAAAAATGGAGGAATAGATTGGAGTAAATAAAGATAGCAAGGCGTACTAATGCAAAGTGCCTCACGCACTCCTCCGCCACTGTTGGTAAGCAATAATATTTTAGACATGCATGCTTCAATCTTTAAAAGCCGAGGTCCGACTTGTGGCCGCCGACCAATTATAAAAAATATTCTTATTTCTTAAATTAAATGTTTGCGGTTGTTACTCTTAACAAATAAGATATTCTCCATGTTGTCCCGCCATCATCGATGATCAAGCCAGCCTCTTCTTTTTTGCGAAACTTATTTTTCACATACGGCAGCATAGTAATATGCCCATCGGCTGATACTGATTGAAAATATCATTTAACATTATAGGCATATCTTTGTTCAGTTATGAAACTTTATTGAAAGTTGGCAAGAAAATACCTTGCATTCCTAACAAATAATTCACTCACTTTAAATTTAATTTTATGTCAAAAAACACAAAGCATCCCCGTAAGAATAAACCTACACAAAAGAAAAGCTCTGCACAGAAGAAAGCAGATCCGAAAAAAAAAGCACGTTAAAATAAAAACGCAGACAGCCTGGTCAACAGCCGGGCTTGCCCATTCCAAAACTTCGAGGTGTTATCAAACGGCATCTCGAAGCTTTGATATAAGCAGGTTCTCCACCGCAGTTGGTAATACTCCACGTATCTCCGCCTACTCTCACGTACATTATTTCCCCTTTCTGCAAAAAAGTTAAAAACTCCGCTTTACCCTCTCTTTAAACTTTTCTTAACGAAGCGGCTATTACATTTATGCAACCAAAAAATTATGTATGTTACAAAAACCATCCAATGCTTTTATTGCAGCCTCATGGATTGCACTGGGCGCAGGTATGATCGGATTTTTAATCGGCCTTTGGAATGCAGAAATGCCACTAAATGAAAAAGGTTATTATTTTACTGTATTAATGTTTGGGTTATTTGCCGTAGTCTCTGTACAAAAAACAGTAAGAGACCGCCTGGAAAATTTACCCGTTACAGATATTTATTATGGCCTCTGCTGGTTTGCAACCATTCTTACCATTGTACTACTGGTAATAGGTTTATGGAATGCATCAATGGAACCCAGCGAAAAAGGATTTTATGCATTTGCTTTTTTACTTGCACTCTTTGGTGCCATAACTGTACAAAAAAATATTAGAGACTCCAGTCTAAATAAACAGTTTGTAGTGGATGAGCATCACCACGATTCGTAAAAGATAAAAGGATTGCCTTCATTTAAAATGAGGGCAATCCTTTCATTTTATTAAGCTACCCTTATTTCTTTTTTCGCATTATGCTAAAATTTCAATATCGCTATTTCATTTTCACTATTATTATATTCCTCGTTGAAGTTTTTATTGCATTATTTGTTCATGATGAAATTATAAGACCACATATCGGGGATCTCCTGGTCGTTATTCTGATCTATTGTTTTTTAAAATCATTTCTAAACATAGCTGTAGGGAAAATTGCCCGTTTCACTTTACTATTCTCTTATACAGTTGAAACCTTACAATATTTTAAAATTGTGGAGTTACTAGGTCTTGGGCATTCTAAGATTGCAAGAATAATAATCGGCACATCCTTTTCCTGGATGGATATTGTTGCATACACTTTGGGAATTGGCATAGTGCTTATCATAGAAAAGTTCACAACAAGAAGAAAAGAGTTGATAACAGAAAAGAAAGTAGAGATAATTGAAACAGGAATTGAGTAACGGAAGATTATAGACATACACAGCAAATAAACATAACACAATTTTCCATAAAATATTTTAGAATAATACCTAGTTTTCATGGCATTGTTATTGAACTTAACCTATGTATTAGAAAATAATTACTCAATTAAATAAAACAATTATGCAGATCCAGGTTAACACAGACAAAAATATTGAAGGAAGTGAAGGACTTACCGCACATTGCACCGAATTACTTAATGATGCACTTGAAAGGTTTGATGAGCAGATCACACGCTTAGAAGTACATTTAAGCGATGAAAATGGAAGCAAAGAAGGTGGCGATGATAAACGTTGTCTTATTGAAGTAAGATTAAAAGGCTTAAACCCCATTGCAGTTACGCACCATGCAAATACAATTCATTTAGCTGTAAAAGGTGCATCAGAAAAAGTTACTAATTCTCTGGAAAAAGTAATTGGTCACCAAAGAGCACATTAATATTTTCTCTTTTAAATAAAAAATCCCGGTTAATAAATTAACCGGGATTTTTAGTAGGAGAAATTTAATATTAATAATTTCTAACAGTCATTTCTGTTCTTCTGTTTTTAGCACGACCTGCTGCAGTTTTGTTATCTGCTACTGGTTTTGTTTCACCATAACCTGTTGATTTCAGGCGTCCCTCTTCAATACCTTTACTTAATAAGTATTGTTTTACAGAACTAGCTCTGTTTTCAGATAAAGTCTGGTTACTTTCATCAGAACCCTGAGAATCCGTATGGCCATCTATATCCAGCATTAATGTTTCATCAGCCTTCATTAAATCTGCAACCACATTTAATGACTTGAATGACTTAGCTAAAAGCTTATAACTACCTGTAGAGAAGAATACATTTTTAGCAGCAAAATTCACTTTATCTACTACTTCTTTTGCAATAACGGGACAACCCTGATTTTCTACCGGTCCAGGACGTGTAGGGCACTTATCTTCTTCATCATTTACACCATCCCCATCAGTATCTGGGATAGGACAACCCTGGTAACGGGCAAAACCTTTAACAGTTGGGCATTTATCCATTTCATCGTTTATACCATCACCATCAGTATCCGGTACCGGACAACCCTGGTACTTTGCAGTACCTGCAACATCAGGACATTTGTCATCTATATCAGCAATACCATCACCATCACGGTCAGGGCAACCTTGCAAAGAAGCAAGACCTGGGGTATCAGGACATCTGTCAACAGAATCAACTATACCATCGTTATCACGATCCAGCACAACCGGCATTGGAACTACAACCGGTGCTTTTACTTTTGGTTTGCCAAAAGTTTCAGCTATTCCTATACTATGATAAAAATGATAAGCAGTATTTTCTGTAACAGCAATACGGTATTGAGTATTTAATAATGCAAATACATTATCAGATAATTTAAACTGAATACCCAAACCAACAGGTAAAAAAGCACCGTAATAACCTTGAAATTTAGAGGCACCTACACCTAAAGTAATAAATGGATCTACCCAGTATTTATCTGAAAGTAATTTAAGGTTTGCTGTAGCAGCAGCTTCCAGCAAAAATTTCTGACTTCCTGCATTGGGGTTATTTGGCACCGGATAATCAGTAAACGATCCAGTAAGAGTACCTACAAAATCTATATGATTTGTAAGACCTTTCAGGTAACTCACTGCCATCCCCGGATCCATACGGCTGATTTTGTACCATTGTTTGTTTTTTACAACAGTAGCTATACTGGTAGAGCGTAAATCACTAGCAGTTTTAAAGTCATCAAATGTAAAATGGATAGCAAAGCCCGGGGCTTTTTTGTAATCGTTCTGTGCGAAGCTGATGGAAAAAGCAACCAAAGCCAGCACTGATAGCGTAATTTTCTTCATAATTGTTTGTTTTTCTTAAACGGTGCAAAAATAGCTTCTTCCTTTGAAAGGAGGAAATTATAGGCTATCTTTTTATTCCTCTACATGCAATAATTTATTCCTTATTTCTTATATAGTTTTTGGTCAAGAACCTCTACTCTTACCCTGGTAAGGCCTCTCGAAATATACCCTAATTTTTGTGCAGCAGTCCTTGTAAGATCAACCAGCCGGCGTGTTTTGGGATTCAGGCGGTCATTTGTTTTTACAACAACTATTTTGCCATTTTTTAAATTGGTAACCTGAATCCAGGTACCAAGAGGTAAGGCATTACAGGCAGCAGTCATTTTCTGCTGGCTGAAAGTCTCTCCATTTGCAGTACGTCTGCCATGAAACTTACTGGCATAAAAACTTGCCTGGCCATAAAGTATAGTAGACTTAAATCTTTTCCCAACTATTTTTTTTGTGAGTTCTTTATTTGATCTTTTACCCTGAGCCTGCACATTTGGCAACATAAAAAATAACAAAATAAGAACGGGAGCAAGATTTTTAAAAACAAATTTTAGATACTTCATGAAAATTATTGAAATGAAAAATTATTTTCCTGCCAAATATTTTTCCCTCATTGCTTTATCATCATTATAAATATCGTCGTAAAATTTTATTTTTCCATTTACAAGCTCACATCCAAAGTAACGTATAAATAATGGAAACCTGTTTTTCACATCAATACGGTGCTTTTCTTTCAGCGATATCCATTGTGAAATGGAATCACTATTATAATGTAACAGCTCCGGTTGTTTAGCAAGCATGCTATCATTCCTTACAAGATAAAAAGCAAGTTTTTGCCACTCCTGTACTCTTACACAACCGTGGCTCAGGCTCCGCATACCATTCTTAAAAAGATAACGCTGATTGGTATCATGCAGGTATACAGAATATGGATTACTGAAATTAAATTTGATCACGCCTAAAGCATTATCATCCCCACTGCCCTGCATTACATTGTAGGGAATTCCTTTAGTATACTTACTCCAGTTAACCATAGATGGATCAACCGTTTCACCTTTATTATTTATTAAATGAAACCCTTTCCTGGCAAGGTACCCGGGATTTTTTTTCATGCCAGGAATAATGTCTTTTTTGACGATGCTTGCGGGAATAGTCCAGGTGGGATAAATAATAATATCGGTAATGGCACTTGTAATAAATGGTGTAGGTGTTGCAGGCTTACCGCAAATTATCTTTGATTCTAATGCAATAGTATCCGCATCCATTACTTTTAAATAAAAAGCTGGCAGGTTTACTAAAATGTATTGCCTGGGCATTTTCTCCGGCATTTGTTTGTACCTGTCCAAAGTAATTGCAATACGGTTAAATTTTTCCCTATCAGTCAGGTTCAGCAGTTTTACAAGACTGGTAGATAATTTTCCATCTGCTTTTATTCCCTTTTTTTCCTGGTACTTTTTTATTGCTGCTTTCAGTTGCGCCGTATCAATAGATGTTGTTGTTGCTATACCGCTTTCGCTTAATCTTTTTTGCAATTTTTTTACAAAAGCACTAGAATCTTTAGCAGGATAATTCAAATAAGTATAGATTTTTGTGTCCATACTATCGACGAATTTCTTTATTCCTTTTTTAAGCGATTGATAGTCTTCGATAGCTGGTTGCAACGAATCAAAAATGATACTTATTTGCTGACCATCTTTTAGTTTATCAAGATTGGAAACAAAATAATTTTTATAATTTTTTTCATCATTTTTTAAAGTCATGCTATCTGGTTGCAAACGCCCCTGTTTCAAATCTTCCACCACATGCATAAAAGCACTTGTAAAAAGCAACTCTGATTTAGCCCATAAAACAGCATCTCTTCTTTTTATTGAATCTGCAAGCATTGTTTCATGCAGAGAAGCAAGCTTATCATAATTATAATCTGATTTATATAAACCATTATAAGCAGCATCTTTCAGGTACAATAAAAAACTATCTGCGGCTCCATTCCATTTTTCAGAATGGCTCCAAACAGGTGCAGCATCATTTTGCTGATAATAATATTTTATAACCGGTAAAAAAGAAAGGTGAAGACTATCATCCAGTTTGCCATCATTATCTTCTGCGGTAGAAAGTAATTGTTTGATATTATCCGTCACATGTGCATCCATGCTCTCAGGATTGACAATGATCTCTTCTTTCTTATCTGAATTGCGATGATGGCAGGCAGCCAACAGTAGAATTACTGCCAGTACAATAAGCTGAGGTTTACGGTAATACATTAGAAGGTAAAATTTGTATATATTCAGTAAATTTTTAAATAATGAATTTTATTATTTTTAACCGGTACAAGATAAACAAAGGTTTTAAATGCTACACTATTTGCATTACTCTTTTTATGTTATTTTTTACAGAACTAAAAGCACAGGATACTGCCTATAATAAATATGGGCTTTGGGTTATTAATGATATAGCTACTTACAATTCAACCGTTAAAAATGCCGCTGGTAAAAGAATGGAGGATGTAGAAAAATATATACCTAATGCAGTACTCCATTTAGCGTATGCAGATACTGCAAATTTTATGCACGCAAAACTTTACCCGACGATTAAGACAACTTATTTACGTGAGGATGCAATTGTTGCATTAAAAAAGGTTCAGCATGATTTAAAAAAGAGAAATATAGGAATAAAGATCTGGGATGCATACCGTCCGTATTCAATAACAGAAAAAATGTGGGAGCCTGTTAAAGACAGTCGTTATGCTGCAGACCCGAAATTTGGCAGCGGGCATAACAGAGGCATTGCTGTAGATCTTACTTTGGTGAATTTAAAAACAGGCAAAGAATTAGACATGGGAACAAGCTTTGATAATTTTACAGATACTGCTCATTCAGATTTTAAGAACTTATCAGCAAAAATTTTAGTAAATAGAGAACTTTTAAAAACAACAATGGAAAAATTCGGCTTTAAAGCATTGGATACAGAATGGTGGCATTTTTATCTGCCCGATTCAAAAAAGTATGAGTTATTAGACCTGGATTTTGAAACGCTGAAGAAATTAAAGTAGCTGCGAATTTTGTTCATAAACGGTATGCAGTACAAGAGGGCGATGCAAGGATGATGAGCATTGGTATACCGCCCGGACAAAAAAAATATAATTTTAGTTAAGACTAAATGTAATTTGCACCCGAACATTTAAAGCATGAAATATTATATAATAGCCGGTGAAGCAAGTGGCGATCTACATGGAAGCAATCTTGTAAAAGAATTGCATAAAGTAGATGATGCAGCAAACATCCGCTGCTGGGGTGGAGAAAAAATGCAGGCTGCCGGAGCTACGTTGGTAAAGGATTACAGGGATATGGCATTTATGGGATTTACAGAAGTGATAAAGAATTTGCCCACTATTTTTCGCAATCTGTCTTTTTGCAAAAAAGATATTCTTGTATTTGCGCCTGATGTTCTAGTGCTGATAGATTATCCGGGTTTTAATTTACGCATTGCAAAATGGGCAAAACAGCAGGGTTTAAAAATTGTCTATTATATTTCTCCGCAAATTTGGGCATGGAAAGAAAACCGTATTCACAACATAAAAAGATCAGTTGATAAAATGCTGGTGATACTTCCCTTTGAAAAAGATTTTTATAAAAAATGGGATTACGATGTTGAATATGTTGGTCATCCTTTGGTAGAAGTGATTGAGGAGTATAGTAGTCAATGGTCAATGGTCAATAGTCAAATGGCCGAAGATGAATTAAAAAAAGACAACTCAAAAGTTATTGCTCTTTTACCCGGCAGCCGTAAGCAGGAAATTTTAAAAAAGCTGCCGATCATGCTTAGCGTAGCAAAACATTTTACTGATTATAAATTTATTGTTGCAAAAGCACCGGGCTTGCCAGATGAATTTTATGAAGAACTTTTAAAGCCTTACAATAATGTAGAAAGCGTGTCCGATAAAACGTATGCATTACTCTCCAGGTCCACTGCGGCTTTGGTTACAAGCGGAACAGCCACTTTAGAAACGGCATTATTTGCAGTGCCGGAAATTATTTGTTACAAAGGCAATCCTGCTTCGTACCAGATAGCAAAGCGGCTTATAAAAATAAAATATATTGGGCTGGTAAATTTAATAATGGATAAACCCGTGGTAAAAGAATTGATTCAAAATGAATTGACGGAAGAAAATCTGGTAGCCGAGCTTACACTTTTATTACATGATGAAAATAAAAAGCAACAACTTGCAAAAGATTATGCAGACTTAAAAACACTTTTAAGTGCCGGCGGTCATGCATCGTCGAACGCTGCAAAAATCATCTGTAATTTTATTACGAAAAATTAGTGCCTTAGCAATTTTACTGCTATAATTATTAAAGCAATTAAAAATAAAAAGATAGACAGGCGATTGATGCCATGCATCACTTTAGTATTAAAATTTACTTTGTCGTCGGCATCTTTTTTCTTTAGGTAAAAATATTTTGCCAACTGATCCCGTATTCCCATTTCTTTTAATTTATTACCCAAATATACAGCTGATATTCTGCAATATTTTTTTAGAATTTTAACGGAATAACCGTCGAACCTTTTACCTTGCTTATACGTATATAGCTTAAACAAAACAACATGAAAAATATATTAGCAGTAATACTCCTTGCATGTTTTGCATTTGGTTGTAATGCCCAGAAAAGCAAAACCCCTGCACAAAAATATGAAGTAGTAAAAACTGATGCAGAATGGCGCAAACAATTAACACCAATGCAATTTGATGTAACGAGAAAAGCTGGTACGGAGCAAGCTTATAGCGGTAATACCTGGGACAATCACCAGGCAGGTACTTATTATTGCATTTGTTGCGACCAGCCTTTATTCAGCTCAACTACAAAGTTTGAAAGTGGTACCGGCTGGCCAAGTTTTTATCAGCCGTTAGATAAAAAGTATATTGGTCAGGATACTGACAACAGCTTTGGGATGGATCGTACAGAAGTTGTATGCAGTAGGTGTGGTGCTCATCTAGGCCATGTTTTCAACGATGGTCCAAAGCCAACAGGTTTGAGATATTGCATGAACTCAGCATCTCTAAAGTTTGTAAAAAAATAGCCTCCGTATAAAAAGTAATTAAAAAGTTATAAATTGATAACCGCATTCTATTAATTTATAACTATTTTGTTGGCGATGAAAAAAATTGTAAAAAAGCATCCACTCGCAATACGTTGGCTGCACTGGATAAACTTTCCGGTATTGTGCGTAATGGTTTGGAGTGGGCTGCTTATTTATTGGGCAAATGATATTTATAAAATTGGCTTTGGCAGTAAAACAGTATTAAAGTTTTTTCCAGATTCATTCAATAAAGCACTTAATATTCCCTTCCGTCTTGCAGAAGGTATGAGCCTGCATTTTATTTTCATGTGGATATTTGCCATAAATGGAATTATATATTTCTTATACCTGCTTTTCTCTAAAGAGTACAAACTCATTTTCCCAAATAAAAAATCTTTAAAAGAATCCTGGCTTGTTATACTTCATGACCTGCATATAAAAAAAGGTCTGCCGCCCCAAAAAAAATACAATGCTGCACAGCGCATTGCTTACACCGGGGTTATCATCATGGGCTTTGGAATGATACTAACAGGTCTTGCTATTTATAAGCCTACGCAGCTGTATTGGCTTTGCGCTATGCTTGGTGGTTATGAATGGGCAAGAATTGAACATTTTACGATAACGGTTTTATTTTTCCTCTTTTTCCTGGTACATATTATACAGGTCATCATTGCCGGCTGGAATAATTTCAGAAGTATGGTAACCGGTTTCGATGTATTGCCTGTTGAAGTTGATCCACATCAACTACCCATCACTACAGAAGAACCATTACCGGTACCCGAACCAATTACAACCAACAATTAAGCAATGCAACACACAGAAAAAATAGTAAGTGCTTCTTACATCCGCAAAAAAACAATACTCGCATTTGTATTCTTCTTTCTTTTTTTAGGCGGCTGCATTGCAGGCTGGAAATGGCTTCAGCACCAACCTGCCGACCAGGCAGCATTAAAACCATTAAGAGCCGGATTAAATTTTAATGAAACTATTTTCTCAAATATTTTCAGCAACAATCATCTTGTAAAAACATACCCGGTTAGTGAGGCTGTGCCCAAAGTAAGAGTGAATGGTAACGCCGGCATGAGTAATAATTTTGATACTTCAACATGGAAACTCCATTTAGTTAAAAGACCCGGAGATACCCTTTTAATTACAATGGCTGAAATAAAAGCATTGCCTAAAACTGATCTTGTTTTTGATTTTAAATGTATAGAAGGCTGGAGCCAGGTAACACATTGGGCTGGCGTAAGGTTCAGTGATTTTGCAAAACATTTCGGACTTGATGATCAGACAAAAATGAAATTTACCGGGCTGGAAACGCCGGATGAAGAATATTATGTGGGCATAGATAATAAAAGCATGATGCATCCGCAAACGATTTTATGTTATGAAATGAATGGCGCTCCTCTACCCGTAAACCAGGGCTATCCGCTGCGTTTAATCATTCCCGTTAAGTATGGCATTAAACATCTTAAACGCATTGGCACCATGTACTTCAGCGATACCAGGCCAAAAGATTATTGGTACGAACGTGGCTATGATTATTATTCCGGGCTTTAAATAATTCTGTTACTTTATTTTTTTGTTGACAAGCATTAGTTCAATGAGCAGCATACTTGCGTCGCACTCTTGTACAGCAAATCTTTAATCATCTTTTATCACAGCGTAGGTAAAATCCAGTTCCCATAGAAATTACACCTTTTCAAAAGGAGTAATCTCTATGGGAAATAATACCCCATAATTTTTATTTATCTTTACAGGTACGCTAAAACACAGGTATGACAAGAGAAGAAAAATTTATGCAGGAAGCGATTGCTTTATCCCAACAGGGTGCAAATAATAATGAAGGCGGCCCTTTTGGTTGTGTAATTGTAAAAGATGATAAAATAGTTGGTCGTGGAAATAATAAAGTTACCTCTACCAACGATCCCACAGCACACGCAGAAGTAGTGGCTATAAGAGATGCGTGTAAGAATCTTGGAACTTTTCAATTAGATGGTTGTGAAGTTTATACCTCCTGCGAACCATGCCCGATGTGTCTCGGCGCTATTTACTGGGCCAGGCCATCAATAATTTATTATGCAAACAACCGGGAAGATGCTGCACATATCGGTTTTGATGACTCTATGATATATGATGAAATGAAAGCCAGCATAGAAGACAGAAAAATTCCTATAAAATCATTGAGCAGGGATGCTGCATTAAAAGTTTTTAACGACTGGCATACTAAAGTCGATAAAACTTCTTACTGATCCTTATTTTTTTCTTTAATAATTTCTGCGGCAATACTAATAGCAATTTCTTGCGGCGTTTGACTTTTTATTGCAATGCCAATAGGAGAATATACCTGTTGCAGCCAGGTATCATTTATATCCTGTTCTTTATAATCTGCAAACATTTTTTGAATTTTATTTTTGCTACCTAAAAGACCTATGTATTTAAAACGCTTACCCAACAATGCTTTCATGGCAATATCATCGGTGCGGTATCCAAATGTCAATATTACAACATAAACATTCTTACCTCCGTTTATGATATCTTTTAAAGCTGAGTAGGATGGTAATATAGTTTTCTTATGAGCATAACTATTTTGCTCCATTGTATTTAAATCATTCCTTTCTTCATACACAGAAATATAAAAATCCATTTCGCTCATTAACTTACTGAAGGCAAGTGCACAATGTCCGCCACCAATAATATGAAGTTCATTTTTAAACCCGGTTTTTTCTATCAGTAAAAAATCAGTTTCATTTTTCTGTTCAAAAAAGAAATTCTCTTCAGGAGTTTCATTTAAAAAAAGAATGCCTTCATTGGTTAATTGCAAGAGGCCATTTCTATTTTCCTTTACGCTAAGCAGCAGAGCATAAATATGATCAATATCACGTGGCTGAATCTTATATAAAAAAATAGTCTGTTCTCCGGAGCAGATCATTCCGCTCTGGTTTTTGGCTGCAGATTTATCATGCACCTGCCGATAAATAGCCGCTGCGCCTTCATCTTGTTGCAATATGGCTTTCGCCATTTCTACAAATTTATGTTCCATTATGCCGCCGCCAATAGAACCACAAAAACTATTATCAGCAGCTACTGCCATCTTAAATCCCTGCCGCCCTGGAGAACTTCCCTCGCTTTGCAATACATACAATAACATAACATTTACCTGGGCAGTAAACTTATCGTATATGAATTGCCAAACTTCCATTTCTAAAATTGATTTATTTCACGCCGGGACGCAAAGAAAAAAGAATAAGATGCTAAGAAATATTTACAAAGATTGATTTTATGTTCAACAGAGAACTTATGTACAAGAGAGTGACACAACGATGATGACTGTTGGTATATCGCTGGTAACAAAATTATTTTTTTCTATTCTCTAATATTTTTTTGAATGAACGACTGCGTATCTCCTCCAACGTTAGCCCAGTCACCAACACTTCTTCTTCTGTAATGGCGCCGCTGTTTAATGCACGTAAAAAATAATTCAATAACCCCTGTCCTGTTGCGGCATCATCAAATACATCACCGATCAGTGTTGCCCTGGCAGCCTTATCCACAAAGGTTTTCAGGCGTTCTACTGCATCATCATAACTTTCTAAAAAGAACGCAAATACCGCGGTGTAACGCATCGGAAATTGTGCCGGATTCAGATCCCAACCCTGGTAAAAACCATTCCATAAAGAATGGCGAATATGATCGTAACCCTTTTTCCAGGCACGATGCACTGTATCTCTGTTTTCTTTTAATTGTTGTTCCGTCAAATGATCGCCACGATGTGGACCGATGGGCATCGTGTTGGTTGCACCATCGCTCAACCATATTCCTGTATGTGCTAAAGCTACTTTTGTCATGTGATGTGCAAAGTCGCAAACAGGATGATCCATCTCCTGGTACTTGGCAGTAATACTACAGGAGGCCGTGTAATCATACGTGCCGAAATGAGTTGCAATACATCTGCCCTTACTCGCTTTTATAAAACGATACAATGGATTTGTACCATCGGCATCCATGATGGACTGTGTTGTTTCCACCATCATTTCCATTTTCAAAGTTCCTTTGTCAAGCTTTAATTCATCTTCCATTATTTCAAAAAAATCCACCAGCGTACTCACCTGCTCGGGTATGGTAACTTTGGGAAGCATCACAATAAAATTATCGGGAAGCTTGCCGCCAGACTGGTTTACAAGCGTTGTTACAAAAATATCGAGCGTTCGCAAACCTCGTTCTTTCATCTCTTCTGTAAATGGTTTTATGCGGATGCCGATAAAAGGCGGCAATGAATTCTGTTTCATTCCTTTGGCAACTTCTGTTGCTGCATCTTTTGCAGTCTGGTCTTCTTCCTCATTACTACGGTTGCCATAGCCATCTTCAAAATCTATTCTGAAATCTTCAATCGCTTCTGTTCTTAATTTACTGATCACTTTATGGTAAACCTGATAAGCCAAATGTGCCGGATGATTTTTTCTTTCAGCAACGGTAAGCCCTTCGTAATTGGTAAGCACTGATTCAGCAGATTGCATATCGCCCAACTGTGCTATTCCATCCAATCCAAAAACTTTACCGAAGGTTACAAAATCCGGTGCATAGGTTTGGAATGTTTCCAAAGCTCTGGCACCTAAAATTTTAGCAGAATCAGCTTTAAAAAGATTAGCACCACCGTAGACAGTATGCACAGCCTGCCTTTCAGGCCGGTCACCTAGATAAACCTTTTGGAAAGCTTTATTTGCTTCTGCTAATTTTTCAAATAATTTTTTCTTCTTCTTTGCAGGAATTGAATGACTCATATTTTATAATTAAATTTTTTAACTACCACGGTAAGTGGAATAGCCAAATGGATTTATCAATAGTGGTACATGATAATGTGCATTATCAGTAACTGTAAATTGTATTTCTACTTCAGGATAAAATCCTGTTACATTATTATCGCTAAAATATTTTTCTGTCTCAAAAATAATTTTATAGTTGCCCGGTAAAAGATTTTTTTCCGGCGGTAATAGATCTCCCACTCTTCCGTCCGTATTGGTTACTCCTTGTGAAATAGTTAACCAGTTTTCATTCACTAAACTTTTCAATCGAACAGTAATACTCCTTCCTGGTTTTCCGATGGAAGTATCCAACACATGCGTAGTAAGCTGGCTTACTGCAAGCCTTGTCCAGTAAGGACTCTCGATAAGCTTTTGCAAACGGATGATTGTAATTTTATGCTGCTCACCCATTGCGATAAGTAATTCTTCATCATGCGAATTTGCTATCCTGTCGGTGATCAATCTCAGCATTTCATCTGCTGATTTATTGGTAGCACAAACAATAAAAATAAAGCCAAACTTAGCTTCGTATAATTCATTCATTTGAGCCAATTCTGTAATGGTATTCTCCGATGCATTTTTCACAGCAGCCTGTTCTGAATCTGCAAAATGTTGGGTAGAAGCGTATTTTTCAGTTAATGATTTGGTATCGCCGATCTTTGGATGATGTGTAAAAGCCTGTAACCAATCCACATCTTTACATGTGCCGTACCATACATCATCAGCAGTTTTTATCAATTCTTTTTCACTCTCAAAAGGAAATTGAGACAACACTTCATTTACCCACAAAGCTGAGCCACAGCAGGTTTGAAGCAATACTGCAGCTTCCTGTGTATCAAGGCTATTAAAATCAATAAGTGTCATAATAATTTATTTTAGTGATGCACCTTGTTCTATCCAGCACCGTATCAGGTCTCTTTCTTTTTGCGTAATATTTGTCTTATTATTCTGCGGCATTGTTTTAGTCACTACAACTCTTTGCATTATTTTATCTTTTAGCTTTACAATTTCATCAGGCGTGTCGTACATAATGCCATTTGGCGGAGCAGTGTAAACATCATCTGTTGGCTTTGCAGAATGGCACTGAATACAACGCTTCTGCACAATTTCATTTACATCGCTAAAACTTACATTTTCTTTACATTCACCCGGCTTATCTGGCGCCGTAAGATACGCTGCCGATAATAGAATTAAAACAGAAACCGGTATAACCCATACCGTTAGTTGTCCTTTTTCTCTTAAGTTTAAATAATGTTTTACGCCTGCTGCTCCGACTGAAATAATCGCCAATATCAGCCATGGGTAATCATTTCCGAAAGTGCTGGGAAAATGATTGCTTATCATTACAAATAACACCGGCAAAGTAAAATAATTATTATGCAAAGAGCGCAGGCCGGCATTTTTTCCTAATTGTGGATCTAATGGCCTTCCTTCCTTTGCAGCTTTTACCATTGCTTTTTGCGCCGGAATTATTATAAAGAAAACATTTGCTACCATCAACGAACCAAGCATGGCACCAAAATGAATGTAGGCACCACGTCCACTAAACACATGCGCATAAAAAAATGCAAAGCCAAGTGCAATTATAAAACCAACGATCGCAAACCAAAAGCCTTTTTTTACTAATGGCGTTTTACAAATCAGATCATATATAAACCACGCAACTATAAAAGAACCTACACCAATACCAATCGCCGCAAATGGAGAAATATTGGCAACATTTTTATCGATCAATATTGCAGAAGCGTTAAAATAATAAACGATGAACAGTAAACAAAAACCAGAAAGCCAGGTAAAATATGCTTCGTACTTAAACCAATGCAAATGTTTAGGAATTGTTTTTGGGGCAACTTTGTATTTTTCTAAATAATAAAACCCACCGCCATGAATTGCCCATAAATTCCCGGCCAGTTCATCACGTACATTATTCGTTCTGTTCAAAGCATTTTCTAAAAAAACAAAATAGAAAGATGCACCTATCCATGCAATACCAAAAGTAATGTGCATCAGTCTTACAATGATATTCAGCCATTCCATTAAATGGCGTTCCCAGATAGTGCCTTTTACGAGAAAATATAAAGCAAAGACAATGGAAATGGAGGTCAATACAATTGCAGCGTATAAAAATGTTTGTGAGCCAACGAGACTTTCTTTCTTTTTCCAATATAAATTTTCATCGGCTGTTTCTTCTTGTAATGCATGCTCCTTTTGTGCGGCATGCATAAAGTAAGTCATTACCACAAGCATGATCAAAATAATAAGAAGCACTATTAAAAGCGTAACTCCAATCATACTTATACTTTTTTCTTACCGAATAATCTTAAGCGGCTGACGCCACCATCAGGAAAAATATTTAACCTAACATGCGAAAACGCAGATGAGCTTACAATTTCTTTTTTGTATTCATGCTCATGATGAGCACTTAATTTTTGTTCAGGCAAAATTGTTTGCCATTCAACATTATTATTTATAACATCATTATCATTGGTACTGTTACAACCTTCAATAGAACAACGGTCAGGATAATTCCCCTTAAAATGACAGGTATCAACAATTATATTTTCAATAGTTCCTGCAGTTGCCAGTTTTATAATAACCCAGTCACGATTATTTAGCGTGCGGTTACGTTTTGTTTCCCAACCATCACCCATGTTTGCACCACGGTTTGGCATAGTAAGATTGCTCATGGCGCTAAAAAACATATCATTACAAGCAATAGCTTTCGCAGCATTTAATGCAGATGCAAGATCAATGACTTCATCAGCCTTCGTATTTTTCCAATTTTTAAAAACTTCGCCAAATACTCTTAGTCTTGCTACACCTCCATCCGGGTAAATGTGTAACCTCACATGTGTAAAAATTTCATTGTCGTTAATCTCAAAAAAGTTCTGGCTACCTGCATCTAAATGTGACTTTGGTAAAATTTCTTTCCATTGAATAGCTACATCATCCCAATCAATAATTGTTGAAGGATCAGAAATATTTACTGCTTGTACAGATGCATGTGGAGGATGATTACCAAGAAAAAAGTTGGTATCTATATCGATCCCCATTATTTTACCCGGGGCTGCTAATTTTACCACAGCCCAGTCGTGGCCTGCAATTCGCTTACGGCGACTTTCCCAACCGTCCATCCATTTACCACGGTCAGTATATTTATCAGTGATAAAAACACCACGGCCCTGTTTTAATAAATTTTCTTTTTCTGCAAAGAAATCATCTGTGGCAAACACTACCTTTCCACCAAGCTTTTCTGCAGCAAGGTCTGTCAGTTGTGCAAATTCTGGAGATTCCTTTATTATTTCTTTTACTTTTTCAAAAGCCATTTCCCAGCATTTTTATTAATGATCATTTTATTTTTATACACTGTAATTCCATTTACAATAGTTTCATTTATTTTTCCGTACAATATTTCACCATCAAAAGGTGTTGCTTTATGACGATGAAATATTTCTCTCTGAATTACTTCAAAAGTTACTTCAGGTTCCCAAATTACAAAATCTGCATCATGGCCGGTTTTTATTTTACCCTTGCTGTTTTGAAGGTTTAAAAAATGAGCCGGATGTTCTGTCAAAAGTGGAATAAATGTTTCCAGAGAAAGTGTGTCTTTTAAACCAGTCCAGGAAGAAGATAATAAAAATTGCAGCCCTGCAATACCACCCCACGCCTTTTGTAAATTGCCAGTTTCTAATTCTTTAGTATCTGCAGGTGCAGGCGAATGATCTGTAGTGATAAAATCCAGCGTCCCATTTTGCAGAGCCTGTTTTAATAATAGATTATTTTCTTTCTCTCTTATGGGTGGCGCACATTTAAACAATGTATTTCTATCAGGAATAGTTTCTGCATTAAAATAAAAATAATGCGGACAGGTTTCTGCTGTAAGCGGCAAGCCTTCTACTTTTGCAGCCGCTATCAATTTCAACGCTTCGGCAGAAGAGACATGAACAATATGTGTTGGACAATTATTTTTGCGACACAATTTTATCATTAATTCAATAGCATCATTTTCCCATTTTTTGGGACGGTTGCCAAGATAATTTTGATAACTGCCGGAATCTTCATTCAGCTTATTAGGGACTTCTTCTTTATAAATTTCGCAATGCGCCAGTAAGGGAATATCGTATTTTTTTATGACCGGCATTGCTTCATCAATTTCCTTTTCACCAACATTTGGAAATTCATCAATTCCGGAATGTGTAAGAAAACATTTTATACCAAGCACACCAGCCTGCATCATTTCTTCCAGGTTATTTTTGTTGCCAGGTATTAACCCACCATAAAAACCAACATTTACATTCAGTTTATCTTTTGAGGCTTCCAACTTTTCATTAAAAGCCTGAAGCGTAGTGGTTACAGGACTTGCATTCAGCGGCATGTCAACAATAGAAGTTATGCCGCCTGCAGCTGCGGCTTGTGTTGCAGTATCAAACCCTTCCCAATCCGTTCTGCCAGGTTCATTAATATGTACGTGCGCATCAATAACCCCGGGCATGATCGCTGCATTCCCAAAATCTTCTGCAGCAGATAATTTTTCAAGATCAATTGCCGTAATAATTCCATCTTCAAAAGAAATGGTTGCTTGTTGAAGTCTGTCGTTTATCCAACAACGACGACTGAATATTTTTTTTAAGTTGCTCAATGTGTAAACTGCATTTTATGTTGAATTATGATCTGATGTTCAAGAGTGCGACACCATCCGATAGCTATCGGATGAAGTTGATCAGGGAACTACTGCCGGTAACAAAAAAATTATTTATCGTACAATCCTAATAAAACTTTTTCGGGTGTCATTGGTGCTGAAAAGCCGATCTTACTGTTTGGGTTAAACGCTTTTATGGCATTGCGTAAAGCAAAGAAAGTTCCGATGCCATACATTAAAGGAGGTTCTCCCACTGCCTTTGACCGAAAAATAGCCAGGTTGTCATTAATCGTTTCCAGGAAATGAATATCCAGTTCCTTGGGCACAGAATAAATATCCGGCACTTTGTAAGTACTCAATGCATTGCTTCGCAACTTACCTTCTGCATCATAAATAATTTCTTCCATCGTCATCCAACCAATACCTTGTACAATACCGCCTTCTATCTGGCCACGATCAACGATCGGATTCATGGTTGTACCAAAATCATGCACCGTTTTTACAGCATCAATTTCGTAAATGCCACGAAGGCAATCAACTGTAACAGTTGTAATAGCAGTACCGTAAACATGGTATGCAAAAGGGTGGCCTTTTTCTATTGTATTGTCAAAATGAATATCAGGCGTTGCATAATGTGAATGCTCACTTAATGCTACTCTCTTTAAATAAGCTTCCAACACCAGTTTGTTCCATGATAATTCAGTCGGCAGTTCATTTACATAAATGATCTCTTCTTTTATTGAAACAGTATTTACATCACATTGCAATATTTCTGCTGCCGTATTTTTTAATCTTTCTAAAATTGCATCACAAGCCATCTGCACAGCTTTTCCATTTAAGTCAGCAGTGGCACTGGCTGCAGAAGGCGAGGTATTTGAAATACGATAAGTGTTGGTAGAATTAATTTTTACTTTTTCAGGAGAAATAGAAAATATTGTTGCGGCTACCTGTAGCATTTTTGTATTGACTCCCTGCCCCATTTCCACTGCGCCGGTACTTACATTCACACTACCGTCCATGTATACATGCACTAATGCCCGGGCCTGGTTCATTAAAATTTTTGTAAAGGAAATACCAAAACATATCGGCATAAAAGACAAACCTTTTTTATGCAAAGTATTGGAAGCATTAAAAATATTGATATCGCTTTTTAATTTTTCAATTTCGTACAAAGATGCTGCTTTGCTCCAACACTCACTTGCTTCGCTAACTGCTTTTTGCCCGTAAACAAATTCATCACCAGTTTGTAATAAATTTTTCTGTTGAATTTCCGTTGCACTTACACCTAATTCTTCTGCAGCTTTTGTAATCGCAGCTTCTATAACAAACATTCCCTGCGGACCGCCAAACCCTCTGAAAGCCGTATTGGGTGGCAGATTGGTGCGACAGCTATAAGCAGTAGCAGTAACATTTGGAACAAAATAACTATTGGTACAATGAAATAAAGTGCGCTCTAAAACCGCAGGTGAAAGATCTGCAGCAGCACCTGCATTCTGATAAAATTCTGCTTCGTATGCAATAATCTTCAGGTCTTTATTTAAGCCGATTTTAAAATCGGAAGTATAAGGATTTCTTTTGCCTGTCATACGCATATCTTCCATGCGATGAAGGCTGTATTTAACCGGTTTTTTTAAATGGTAAGTCGCCAAAGCACAAAAAATAGCCCAACAAGTTGCCTGATCTTCTTTGCCACCAAAGCCGCCGCCGAGCCGGGTTACATCAATTTCCAATTGATGCATACCAATACCTAGAACATGCGCCATGTGCCGCTGCACAGCAGTAGGCCCTTGAGTAGAAGAAAAAACTTTGATCGATCCATTCTCTGCTGGTAAAGCATATGCGCCTTGTGTTTCTATGTACAAATGCTCTTGTCCGTTCGTTTCTGCGATACCTTCAAAAATGTATTCACATTCTTCAAAAGCTTTTTCAGTATTGCCTATTTTAAAAGTACGTGGAGGAACCAATAATGAATTATTCTGCTTTGCAATCCGTGGATTTGTTATCACAGGCAGAGGATCAATTTCTATTTTTATTTTTTTTACTGCGGCGGCGGCAATCTCTTGCGAAACTGCCACAACAAATGCAACTGGCATTCCATTGAAATGCACGTCATGTTCTGCCAGCAATGGTTCATCCGGTACAATACCACCTATCTGGTTTGCACCGGGAATATCTTTATAAGTTAAAATGCGAATAACGCCTTCCATGTTTTCAGCAGCACTCAAATCCAGGTGAAGAATTTTTCCATGAGCTAACGGAGAGCCGTATACGGCGACAAATAAAGTTCCGGCAGTCAGCGGAATATCATCCAGGTAAATGGACTCGCCTCTTGTATGTGTATAGGAATCAATGTTCTTCATAATCAGGCGTAGAGGAAATTTTGCAATGGCATTTCAGGAAATAAAACGATGAAATGCGCTTTTATTAATTGTGAAAGTAAAAGCCTTTTATATTGTACAGTACCTCTTGCATCACTGATAGGCGAAACCTCATCCTGTACTTTTAATATCAGAGCGTATATCAATTCTGCTGAAACTTTTTTCTTTATCAAAAAATTACTGCTGGCTGAAAGATAAGCCGGTGTTGGCCCTACACCCCCTGCAGATATTGAGGCAGCTGTTATTACATTTTCTACTATTTGTAAATTGATAGCTGTATTTACACTGGCAATATCAAGATTGGTACGTTTACTTACTTTTTCAAAATTGAAAAAGCTATTTTCTGCGGGCAATTCAAAGGTTATTTTTTCAATAAATTCTTCGGATTTTTTATCAAGAGATTTATAGCCTTTGTAAAAATTGCGTAAAGCGATTTTTCTTTTATTATTTCCATCGCTTAAAATCAGTTGGGCATCTAATACCAGGAAAAAAATAGTAAAATCACCGATTGGAGAAGCGTTTGTAAAATTGCCGGCAATGGTAGCCATATTCCTTATCTGCGTGGAGGAAACTAATTTTATATACTTTTTTAAATTAGGAAAATATTTGTTGAATATTTCTGACTCAAGAATATCAGTAACTGTAACAGCGGCACCCATTTCACAAGTATTACCAATTTTCACAATTCCTTTCAATTCTTTTTTATCAAATAGGAAATCAATTTTGTCTTCAACCATTTCTTCAGGGCGCTGTACATACAAATCGGTACCGCCACCTAAATGTCTTGATGTGGAGATTTCTCCTTGCTCAACAGGTTTTAAATTTTTAAGTCTTTCTTTTATTTTTAAAAAATAAGAAGGAATAAAATTATTATCGACAGCAAATTTTAATGCATCGTTATCGCCCCTTTGCTGCAATTTATCATTTACAATTTTTGCTGCTCTCTCAATAGATTTATAACCGGTACACCTGCAGATATTTCCATTTACGGCATCAATCGCACTATCATAAGACGGATCTTTAGAAGACATACTGAAACCCGTGAGAGAAACAATAAAACCAGGCGTACAAAAGCCACATTGCGTAGCACCTTCGTTGGAAAAAGCCTGCTGCACTTCATTTAGGCCTTTTACGTTTACTCCTTCAATAGTTACTATATGTTTGCCGGAAGCATTGCCCAGTGCCATCAGGCAACTTGTAGCAGAAGTATATTGAAGCGTATCATTTTTAATTTCACCAATTAAAATCGTACATGCGCCACAGTCACCTTCTCTGCAACCTATTTTTGTGCCCGTAAGATTTTTTTGATACCGTATAAAATCCAATAGCAGCATGCCCTTTGGAAGTGATGTATTTACATCCGCATTATTTAATATAAATTGTGTCAGATATTTTTGTTTTAGCCGTATTAAAGTTAAGATAATTGATGACATGAATCAACAGAACATTGCCTCTACATACAATTCGATTTTTTACAGGCTTACGGCATTGTGGGTTGTATGTGAATCTTTTGCCGGCGGCATAATGCATGGTATTAAAATGCCTTTTACCGGAATGCTGGTAAGTAGCCTGGCTGTAGTTTGCATTACATTGATTGCATATTATGTTCCATCAAAGGGAAGTATTTTAAAAGCTACCATAATTGTTGCAATATTTAAATTCATGCTGAGCCCGCATAGCCCGCCCACAGCATATATTGCAGTTTTTTTTCAAGGGCTTTTAGGTGAATTATTATTTTTAAATAAAAGATTTTTTACACTATCTGCAATTGTGCTGGCTGTATTTGCATTAGTAGAATCCGCCATACAAAGAATATTGGTGCTTATGATTATTTATGGAAATAATTTCTGGAAAGCAATTGATGAATTTTTACAAAAAGTATTGCATCAAAAAAACCTGACAAACTACAGTGCAATATTAGCTGGCGTTTATATCTTAATTCATGCGATCACTGGTTTGTTTGTAGGATATTATTCAGCAAAGATTATTAGGAAAGTGCCTGTTTGGAAATCAGCCTATCCTCAATTTATTTTTTCTGAAAATGGAAATCAGGAAAATATTTTGGTAAAGAAAAAGAAGAAAAAGTTCAAAATTATTTTTATAGTTCTTTTTATATTTTTAGCTGGGTTATATATACAATCAGTTCTAAATCCTTCAAATTCTATTTTACCAAAAGGAGAAGTCGTGCAGATAACGGTCCGATCCATACTAATATTGACAATATGGTACTTTCTTGCTGCACCTTTATTAATGAGAGGAATAAAATATATTCTTTCTAAACAAACTTCAAAAAAACAGGAAGGGATAAATTCTGTAAAAGCACTTTTACCAGAAACAAAAAATATTTTTATTCAAAGCTGGCAGCACTCCGCAATACAAAATGGAATAAAAAGATTAAAATTATTTTTAAAAATTCTGCTGATAAATATTCTTGTTGATAGAGCCGCTTAGTATTGTTTTTCGAACAGCCACCAGGATGATCTTCTTTTTTGTTCTTCTTTTAATCCAAACTTATCGATGCTGTATTTTTTTAAATGCTCGATGGCTTCTGGTACTGAATCCGTAAAAAGGCATAATTGTATATCTTCTTTTGCTATGGTTCCCTTTGTTACCATATAATCAATATGCGCCGATATATCTTTATAAAAATCTTTGTCAAAAATAATAACAGGAAACTGACTGATCATTTTTGTTTGAATGAGTGTTAACGCTTCAAAATATTCATCCAAAGTGCCAAAGCCACCAGGCATTACCACAAATGCATAGGAGTATTTTATCAATAAAGTTTTGCGTACAAAAAAGTATTTAATATTTACCCATTTATCAAGGTAGGGATTGTGCATTTGCTCATGGGGAAGTACAATATTACAGCCTACACTTCTTCCACCAACTTCCTTTGCTCCCTTGTTTGCCGCTTCCATAATACCCGGGCCGCCGCCGGTCATAATCGTAAAACCAAGTTTCGCAATTTCACCAGCAATTGATTCTGTTTGTTTGTAATATGGATGATCATCAGCAAATCTTGCAGAGCCAAAAATAGTTACGCAGGGTCCTACAAAATGTAATGTTCTAAAACCTTTTATAAATTCTAAAAGCACACTAAATGAAAATTTAAATTCCTTCCAGCGATCCTGTGGCCCTTCTAAAAATTTTATCTCCGAATTTGTCATGGCTTTATTTTTTTCATATTTAATTTATGACAAAAAAATTTAGCAGAAGGAAAAATATTTGTAATTGGTTTGTTATTTTGAGGCGAAATCATTTTTTAAATAAAAAAAACAAAAAGATTTTTTCTTTTCGTTTAGATGTGGAGAGTATCGGGGTCGAACCGACGACCTTCCCGATCGCTATCGGGACGCTCTAGCCAACTGAGCTAAAATAAAAAAACGAAAAGAGTTTATTCTTTTCGTTTAAAATTGTGGAGAGTATCGGGGTCGAACCGACGACCTCTTGCATGCCATGCAAGCGCTCTAGCCAACTGAGCTAACCCCCCATTTAGATTGCAGATAACATACCAAGCTAACCCCCAAATTCGGATTGCAAATATAATTTCATTGACCTTCCATTCAAAAAGTATTTTTATACGCTTAGATTAAAGATGAATAATGATAAACTGTACAAGAGTGCGACGCAAGGATGATGCTATGAAAAACCAATGCTGGTAACAAAATAAAAAAGCCCTACATAATGCAGAGCTTTAAAAATAATTATAAAAAAATTAATCACCCCAGATCTCTTCTTTCCCTTCAAGCCAGGCTTTTACAAGCCTTGTGCTTACTGACTTTGGACGCTCTAAAGGCATGCCAAGTGCTCTGTCCCAACAAAGGCTGGCGAGTACACCCAATGCTCTTGATACCCCAAAAAGAACGGTATAGAATTCATATTCTTTCATTCCATAATGCACTAACAAAGCGCCGCTATGTGCATCCACATTAGGCCATGGATTTTTAATTTTTGCAATAGATTGTAAGATCGGCGGTACAGCTTCGTACACATTCCATATAGTTTGTACTAAAGGATCATCTGGCATATGCTTTTTGCCAAATTCCATTTGTGCTTCAAAACGTGGATCAGTTTTACGCAAAACAGCGTGGCCATAACCTGGCACCACTTTTCCTTCGCTTAATGTTTTCTTTACATATTCTTCAATCTGTTCTTTTGTTGGCAGGTCAGATCCTATCTGCTCTCTTAATTCAAATATCCATTTTATCACTTCCTGGTTAGCAAGGCCATGTAAAGGGCCAGCAAGACCGTTCATTCCTGCTGCAAAGCTTAAATACGGATCACTTAATGCGGAGCCGACCAGATGCGTCGTGTGTGCGCTAACGTTACCACCTTCATGATCAGCATGAATGGTCATGTATAAACGCATTAACTCTTTAAATCCATCATCTTCAAAACCCATCATATGGGCGAAGTTTCCTGCCCAGTCCAATAAGCCATTAGGCTGAATATGCTCGCCGCCTTTATATTTACGGCGATAAATGTAAGCTGCAATTCTTGGTAATCTTGCGATCAGATCCAATGCATCATCAAAAGTTGCATCCCAATAATCTTTTTTATTCATGCCTTTTGCATAATTTTTTGCAAAAAGACTTTCTGTTTGCAGTGCCATAATTGCTACTACAAACTGTGTCATTGGATGAGAATTTATGGGCAATGCTTCAATAGTCGCAAATACGTGATTTGGCACATGACTTCTTCTCTGCAAAACAGAACTTAAATGTTGTACATCATCTTCCGTAGGCAATTCATTCACCAACATTAGATAGAATAATCCTTCGGGCAAAGGCTCATTGCCCCCTGGTGCTTTAGGTAATTCCTTTTGTAATTCAGGTATAGAGTAACCTCTGAAACGAATTCCATCCTGTGCATCGAGCAAAGATGTTTCTGTAACCAGGCCCGTCATGCCACGCATACCCTGGTAAATCTGTGATAAGTTTACTTCCCCTATTTTTTTATTTCCGTGCTCTTTTAACAGATCTTTTATCTCTGCTGAAAGCTTATCTGCTTTTTCTTTAAATTTTTCTTTTATTACGCCCATGATCTATAATTGATTTTTTAAAATATTTTCTTGTTTGTGACCAGCATTTTAATACCTAATAAGCTGATATTTTAAACAGCTTTTATTTCGTTTACAATGCAGAAATACTGTTGAATTTTTATAAAAAAAGAAGTAATGTATCAACAAAAACTGTTCTGTAAATTTACGATGGATGGGCTGCTTAAACAAAAGTTTTAATCCAATCTTTTATGATAAAGGGAATAATAACGTTGGTTATTTAGGAGCCCTTTTATAAAGGTAAAATGCAAGGAGTCCGAAAATGATATTCGGTGTCCATGCTGCAAGCCAGGGTGTAAAATTACCTTTGGTAGCAAATACCAAAGTAAACCTGCTGAATAGAATATAAGCAACGCTAATTAGTACGCCTACGGCAAGATGTGCGCCGCTGCCGCCTCTTACACGCCGTGAGGCAAGTGAGACACCAATTACAGTAAGGGTCAGCACGGATATTGGAATAGCATCCCGGTTATATCTTTCTACTAAAAGAGAACTAACGTTTTCTGAACCACGCCTTTTTTCAGATTGAATAAATTCGTCAAGATCCGGAGTAGTCATCTGGTCTTTTAAATAATCATCTTTACGCAGATCCCGTGGCTTAAAGTCGTAATTCATTACCATTGAATCCGATTTTTTCACTGTTTCATTAATAGCATTTAACGTTCGCTCTACAACATTATTTAGATGCCATTTTTTTGCAGCCGTATCCCAATGAAAATTATTTGCCCGTAGATTATACAACAACTTATTATCCTTAAACCGCTGTACAAAAAAACCATTACCGGCTTTTGTTACAGTGTCATATCCTTTTATTCCGGCATAAGTATTAGCGTCCAGCCTGAAATAAATATTTTGCTGGTAAGTAGTATTGGTATTGGCTATACCCATGTTTACATCAATATATGCCTTATTAAAATCACCCCATTTCCGATTGGCTTTTGGAACAACATATTGATAGCCTAACCATAATAAAAGAGATAACAATAAACCACCAACCATAAACGGCAACATATATCTTCGGAAACTAACACCACTGCTGAGTATAGCGATTACTTCCGAACGGCCAGCCATTTTTGAAGTAAAAAAAATAACGGAAATAAAAATAAAGAGAGGAAACAGCATCGCATCGATACGGGGAATAAATCCAAAATAATAATCCCTTATAATTTGCCAGGCGCTTAATTGAGATTTTACAAAATCATCGGTTTTTTCGCTGATATCTACAACAACAACTATGGCTGTGAAAAGTAAAAGACAAAAGAAAAATGTCGTCAGGTATTTAGATAATATGTACTTATCGATTTTCTTCATTCAGTACGGCAAGATACGAAGAGGTTTAAGAAGTTGAGTAGGTCAAAAGTTATCTATCTTATAATTCTGAAAAATTGAAATTAGCAAAAGAATCAATTATTTTCCAACAGCATTTGCAGCAATCCACGCTGTTGTCCAGGCATTTTGAAAATTAAACCCTCCTGTCACACCATCTACATCTATAATTTCCCCGGCAAAGTATAATCCCTGTATCAGTTTGCTTTGCATTGTGTTTACGTCGATCTCATTTAAATTAATACCTCCGGCTGTAACAAATTCTTCTTTAAAAGTTGTTTTGCCTTTTACATCAAATTCATGAAGGGTTAATATTTTTATCAGTTTATTCTGCTCCTTTGCAGGTAGGTCCGCCCAACGCATTTCTTCGGATATACCACACTGTTGTAATAAATAATTCCACAATCTTACCGGCAAGTCAAAAAGATTTTTATTGTAGATTTTCTGAGCGGCAACGCTAAATCTTACCTGTTGTATTTTTTCTTTTAATGAATTTTCATTGTATGCCGGCAGCCAGTTAACACTAATCGAATATTCATAATTCTTTTGAGAAAGTTCCCTGGCAGCCCACGCAGACAGTTTTAAAACTGCAGGACCACTGATACCCCAATGCGTGATCAACAAAGGGCCACTTTGTATTAATTTGGTTCCTGGAATTTTTACAGTTGCATCCTGCACTGTAATACCCATCAGGCTTGTAATATTATTTTGTGGGATATTAAAAGTGAATAAAGAAGGAACAGGAAGTTGTATAGTATGGCCAAGACTAGTGAGCCATTGGAATTGAGATGATTTGGGATAACCTCCACAGGCAATACAGATATAATCTGTGATGATAGCCGGGCGGTTTTTTAATTCTATTTGAAAATGGTCATCAATTTTATTCACGGTTGTGACTTCCGCATTCATCAAAATATCAACTTTGTATTTTTGTGCTTCGTTCAGCAAGCAATCAATAATAGTTTGCGATGTATTGGATTGCGGAAACATGCGTCCATCCGCTTCTGTCTTTAGAGTAATATTTCTTTCATTGAACCAGGCAATTGTATCTATTGTAAAAAAATGATGAAAAGCTTTTTTTAAAAAGGAATTACCTCTTGGATATTTTTTTATCATTTCGCCAATACTGTAGCAGGCATGCGTAACATTGCACCTGCCGCCGCCACTCACTTTTACTTTACTTAATAATTTAGAGCTTTTTTCTACAATTGTCACCTGCAAACCTGGATGAAGCCTGGCGGCATTTACTGCACAAAAAAAACCGGCTGCACCGCCGCCGATTATGATTAGCTTTTTTTTTTGCGAAATTGTTGTCATAAGTCAATAGTCAAATGTCAATAGTGAAAACCGGGAACTTATAATTAACGTGGGATGCATAAAAATTATTGACAATTGACCATTTCCTAATTATAACTCCAGGTTAAATTACTATTTGCTTTTTCTGCAGCTTCTATTTCTTCAAAAGATGATAAAATATCGGGCGCCCCTTTTGTTATGCAAACATCATGTTCAAAATGTGCAGACACTTTATGATCTTTTGTAAGTACCGTCCAGCCATCGGCTAAATGAACAACATCTTTTACACCAAGATTTATCATGGGCTCAATTGCCAGCACCATACCTTCCTTTAATTTTGCACCTGTTCCTTTTTTCCCATAGTTAGGTACCTGAGGATCTTCATGTAAACTTCTTCCCAGTCCGTGTCCAACCAACTCTCTTACCACACCATATCCATATTGCCTTTCTGTATATTCCTGTATCGCATTTGCAATATCACCGATACGATTTCCTTGTCTTGCCTTTTGAATACCGAGGTATAAAGACTCTTTAGTAACCTTAAGCAATTGTTTTGCGTCTTCTGCAATTTCTCCTATACCGTATGTATAAGCACTATCACCATGAAAACCGTTTTTATAAACTCCTATATCCAAAGAAATAATATCACCCTCTTTTAGAATATGCTTGCCGGGGAATCCATGAACAACTGCTTCATTCATTGAGATGCAGGTAGCCGCAGGAAAGCCATTGTAGTTTTTAAACGAAGCTGTACCGCCGTTGTCTTTTATAAATTCTT